>JAAYHV010000063.1 GCA_012744355.1 Clostridiales bacterium | reverse complement strand
TTAATTTCGTCTCTTTTTTTATTTATTATCTATTTTTAAACCGAAATCTGTATATTGAGACTTAATATTCTCACTTAGTTCATCATCAGTTATAAGTAAATCTAGGCAAGAAGTATCACAAATAGTAGAAGCTGACTTATTATTAAATTTACTACTATCGATTAAAGCATAGACCTTATCTGACTTTTCAACAAATTTTTGTTTTAGTTGAACTTCATAAATATTAAAATCAGTCATACCATTTTCTAAATTAATATAGTGAGAAGATAGAAAAGTTTTATGTATATTAAATTTATCTAAAATATCAACTCCAAAATCTCCTTCTATGGCATAGGAATTTTTGGCTAGTACTCCGCCTACTAATACAACTGATATATCAGGATTATCTTTTAAAACTTCTGCTGTTTTTACACCATTTGTTAAGATTGTAAGCCTATAATCACTTGCTGCTAATAATTTAGCTAATTCATAGCATGTAGTACTTGCATCTAAAATCAAACAATCATCATTATTAATATAATTAATTGCTTTTTTTGCTATCTTAATTTTTTGACTACTAGATGTATTCAATCTATTTTCAAATTTTTTGTAGTCAAATGATTCACTTTTTTCCGTTGATGCTGCCCCTCCATGTATTCTTTTTAAAAAATTCTGCTGGTCTAGATAGTTTAGATCAGAACGAATAGTAGATTCAGCAAATCCAAGTTTTGAAGAAAGCGCTTTTACTGAAACACTTTTTTCCATATTGACTATTTCTAAAATTTTGTCTCTTCTCTCACTTTGTATCATAATTTTCTCCTTGTTATTTACTTTTAAATTACTATGTATTTCTTAAAATTATTATAGCAAAAATATCACTACTTATCAAACGACATTAATTAAATGTCATAATAAAGCGATAATAAATAGTTTCAACAAATCATGACGAATTGTTTGACCTTATTAGCGAAATATGATATATTTTAAATGTAGATTATAATTAATAATTTATATTTAAATTTTATGAAAAGGAGAAAATATGGACAATATAGTTTTTAGTTTATTTGAAAATCTCAATGAGTCTGATTATATCGTAGCTAGTTACTATCTTAAATTAGATAAAAGCATTGATCCTTACGAAAAAGTTAAAGATTTTGCTATAGGCCAGACTTTAGGTACATGGACAAAGGTTCCTGGTGTGACTGAACAAATGAGACGAGAATATATGGGGAAGGTTGTAAACGTTATAGACTTGCCACCAAGTGACTTAGTTGATAAATATGACGATTCATTAGTAAAAGAATATATATTTCAAATTGCTTATCCATATAAAAATTTTGGTGCTAAAATACCAATGATACTAACTACATTATTAGGAAATGACGCATCTACATCAACTCAAGCGAAACTTGTAGATTTGTATATGCCAACACAGTTTAGTAGTCAGTTTAACGGTCCTAACTTTGGAGTTAAAGGTGTAAGAAAAATAACCGGAGTAGAGGAAAGACCACTTTTACTGAATATGATTAAACCTTGCGTAGGATTTACAGCAGAAGTTGGAGCTGAGATATTCTACGAAACAGCAAAAGGTGGAGTTGACTTTATAAAGGACGATGAATTACTTGCAAATCCTGATTACTGTACACTTGAAGATAGGGTAACTGAATATCTTAAAGCATCAAATAGGGCTTTTGAAGAGACTGGAAAGAAAACGATTTATGTGCCTAATATCACTGATGATGTAGATAAGATAGTTTCAAATGGCATTATGGCTGTTGAAAAGGGCGCTGAAATGGTTATGATTAACTTTGCGGCAACGGGGATAGATTCTCTTCATCATTTAGCTAAGAGCATTGATGTTCCGATACTAGCCCATTATGCATCGGCGGGACCTTATTATGAAGGACCAAACTCAGGTTTATTTTCAAATTTATTTTTAGGTAAACTTGCACGAATGGCTGGAGCTGACATGGTAATGATAAATACTCCTTACGGTGGATACCCACTAACTAAGAGTAGATATTTAAGAACAGCACATGAACTTATGCTGGATCACCCAGTATATAAAAATGTAATGCCAGCAATTGGTGGTGGAGTAAATCCTGGAATAGTTCCTACATATATGAATGATTTAGGGAATGATATAATTCTTGCAGCAGGTGGAGCAGTTCAAGGTCATCCAGGTGGAGCAGCATCCGGTGTTAGGGCAATGATTCAAGCAATAGAAGCAACAAAAAAGGGTATAGATTTAAAAACAGCTAGCTTAAACAATAAAGAACTTAAAATGGCTGTTGATTTATGGGGAATCCATGATTAAAATTAATTTGTTAATACACTAGAAAACGTTAACAAACAAGGGGAGTAATATAAATATGAAAAAATATGACGTTATAGTAATTGGCGGCGGTGTAACGGGGGCTAACGCACTTAGGGAACTGTCAAAGTATGAATTAGATGTACTTTTACTTGAATCTAATGCAGATTTCGGCGCAGGTGTAACAAAGGGAAATGGTGGAGCAGTCCACTCAGGATATGATGCTACAAAAGGAAGCTTAAAAGCTAAACTAAATGTAGAAGCAGTTGAAATGTGGCCAGAATATGCTAAGGACTTAGACATTCCATACGAAAGACTACCATCTATGACACTTGCTTTTAATGAAGAAGAAAGAGAGACACTAGAAGAATTACTCGAAAATGGTAAAGCTAATAATGTTCCGGATCTTCGAATTATAGAAAAAGATGAAATACTTGAAATTGAGCCTACTGTAAATCCAGATGTAAAATATGCTTTAATAGCACCTTCATCAGGTATAACAGAGCCTTATATAGTTGCCTATGCATGTATTGAAAATGCAATAAAAAATGGCGCTGAAGCAAAAGCTAGTCAAAAAGTAATAGATATTAAAAAAATCGAAAGTGGATATAAAGTTATTACAAGTGACAGCGAATATGAAACAAAAATGGTTGTAAATGCAGCTGGAGTTTACGGAGATGTAATAGCAGATATGGTAAATCCAGGTAAATATAGCATTACTGAAAGACACGGATCACTTATGATACTTGATAATGCACAAGGACTGGAATTAAAAGCTACATTATTTCCAGTACCATCAAAGCATAGTAAAGGTATGGCAGCTATACCGGCTTGTGCAGGAAATATTATTTTAGGTTCTACAGCAGAGGTAATGAATGACAAAGAAAATCATGCCTTTACAAGAGACCAATCTGAACTATTATTTACTAGCGCATCAAAACTTTTACCTAGACTTAGAAGAAAAGATATAATAAGGGTATTTACAGGGCTAAGACCTGTAGAGGTGAATTCTGATAATGATTTTGTAATCGAAGAAGATATAGATAACAAAGATTTTTATAATGCAATAGGAATTCAGTCACCAGGAATTGCAGCTTCCCCCGCAGTTGGAGCTTATGTAGTCGAGCTTATAAAAGAAAATCATGATTTAAAGGCAAAAGAAAATTATGATAAAACAAGAAAAGGTATAGTTGATTTCTCAGAGTTAGATACTGAACAAAAGCGTGATTTAATTGAATTGGATCCAGCTTATGCACATGTTGTTTGTAGATGTGAAACAGTTACAGAAGGAGAAATATTAGATTCTATAAGAAGACCTGGTGGAGCTACTACAATAGACGGAGTTAAGAGAAGAACAAGAGCGGGAATGGGTAGATGTCAAGGTGGTTTTTGTGAATCTAGAATAGTTACTATTTTAAGCAACGAGTTAGGCAAAAAACCTGAAGAAATATTAAAAGAAAACGCAGGCAGCGAAATTATAATTGGAGAAGAATAATATGATATATGATTTACTTATAATTGGTGGAGGCCCAGCAGGGCTCTCAGTAGCAAAAAAAGCTTATGAAACAGGAATAAAAAATATGTTAGTTCTTGAAAGAGATGATGAACTTGGCGGAATACTAAATCAGTGTATTCATAATGGTTTTGGTATTGAAAAATTCAATAAAGAACTTACCGGTCCAGAATATGCATCACTTTACATAGAAGATATAGAAGAAAAGGGAATAAACTATTTACTAGGATCTATGGTTCTTAATATTAGAGATGAAGGTGAATACAAGGTTGTAGAAGTTGCATCAAAAGAAAAAGGATATTTAGAACTTAAAACTAAAACAGTAGTTTTAGCTATGGGATCAAGAGAAAGAACCAGAATGATGATTCAAACTCCAGGAACTAGACCAGCGGGAGTATTTAATGCAGGTTTAGCACAGAAATATGTAAATATTGATGGATATATGGTTGGCAAAAAAGTTGTTATATTAGGTTCAGGAGATATTGGTCTGATAATGGCTAGAAGAATGACTTTAGTCGGAGCTGAGGTTTTAAGAGTTGTAGAAATTGAGCCTTATTCAAACGGTCTTAGCCGAAATGTAATGCAGTGCCTTAAAGATTTTGATATACCTTTACAATTATCACACACAATAACTGAAATAAAAGGTAATGATAGGGTTGAATCTGTAGTAATTGCAGAAGTTGACGAAAATAAAAATGTTATTGAGTCAACAAAAGAAGAAGTTGAATGTGACACAGTTTTGTTTTCAGTAGGTTTAATTCCTGAAAATGAATTATCAACTAACTTAGGCGTTGAAATAGATAATAGAACTCAAGGGCCTAAAGTTAATGAAAAATTAGAAACTAATATCCCAGGTGTTTTCGCTTGTGGTAATGTTTTGCATATACATGATGTTGTTGACTATGTTTCAGATGAAGCAGAGCAAGCAGCAGATCAAGTACATAAATACCTAACAGATACTCAAGACATATGCAAAAGACAAATTGTTTTAGAAAATAGTGATGATATATCCTATATAGTTCCACAAACAATAGAATGTAAACATTCAGATATTGAACTAAAATTTAGAGTACGAAAACCTGCTTCAAATGTTAGAATAATACTTGAAGATTCAGAGGGTAATGTACTAGTAAATAGAAAAAAGTGGGCTGTATCACCTTCAGAAATGGAAAAAGTAATGATAAAAGGCAAAATGTTAGAAGACATTAAAGGTAATTTAACATTAAGACTTAAGGCGGAGGAATAAAATGGAAGAAAAAATGACATGTATAGTATGTCCAAGAGGATGTGAACTAACAATTGTTAATGCTGAAGATGTTTCTAAAATGGAAGTTTTCAATCACTTATGCATAAGAGGAAAACACTTTGCTATAAAAGAGAAAACTAATCCTATGAGAACAATCACAGCTACGGTTAAAATAAATGATGGAAAACAAAATAGATTGCCAGTAAGAACTGATGGTGAAATCCCAAAAAAAGTTTATATGGATATAGTTGATATTATAAACAATATTGAGTTAAAGGCACCAGTAAAAAGAGAGGACATAATAATAGAAAATGTTTTAGATACAGGTATAAATATAATCGCTACAAAAAGCGTTTTATAAATAAAAATTCTTAAGGGGGAAAGAAATGGCTACTAAGTATATTATAGGAATTGATGCTGGTACTACAAATGTAAAAAGTGTATTGTTTGATCTTGAAGGTAATGAAGTTTTTGTTGAAAGTATTGTAAATAATCCATATTATTTACCAAACAACGAAATTGAACAAGACATGGATGTTGTTTGGCAAAACGTACTAAATTCTATTACATTATTAATGAGAAGAAATAAAATTAACAAAGATGATGTATTAGGAATAGGTGTAACTGGCCAGGGTGAAGGAATTTGGTTAATAGATGAATATGGAAGGCCTGTACAAAACTCTTTACTTTGGAGTGATGGAAGAGCATATAAAGAAGTTGAGTATCTTACAACAGAAAATAAAGAATTAGGAGATAGGGCAACTGAAGTAACTGGAATGACTCCATTTCCAGGTGCGCAACTAGTTCTTTTAATGTGGATGGCTAAAAATAGACCGGAAGTATTAGATAAAGCAGAAAATATGTTTTTCTGTAAAGATTGGATTAGGTTCAAACTTACAGGAGAAGTTTATACTGACATTACAGATGCAGGTACCTCATTATTAGACCTAAGAACAAATAAACCAGCAGAAGAAATATTCACTAAATTAGGATTAGAAGAGTATCTAAGACTTATTCCAGAAATAAAAGACCCACATGAGTTAGGTGGCCATTTAACAGAGAAAATGGCTGAAAATATTGGACTAAATGCAGGAATACCAATAGTAATGGGTGGAATAGATTTAGTTTGTTCTATGGTTGGTATGGGAGCAGTAGCTAGAAAAGATGTTGGTATTGTACTTGGAACAACAACTGGTACACAAGTAGTACTTAATCAAGATGAGTGTAACTTTGGTGATAGTAGATATGAAAACCATGCAACTGAGGGACTATATATTTCTATGAATCCTACAATGAACGGTATGCCTAATATTGATTGGGTAGTTAGAGAAATAGCTTTAAGCCCAGATTTTGATATGATTGATAACATGATTAAGGATGTAGAATCAGGTTCTGGTGGAGTAATTTACCATCCATATATAGGAGCGGCTGGAGAAAGATCTCCATTTACAAATACAAATGCTAAAGCAAGTTTCTTTGGAGTAAATGCAGAAACAACAAGAGCTTCTCTAGTAAAGTCAGTTTACGAAGGAATGATTTTCTCAATAAAAGACTGCCTATTAAAAGCTTTTGATGATAGTGAAAT
>JAAYHV010000062.1 GCA_012744355.1 Clostridiales bacterium | reverse complement strand
TTACTTAATTATCCCGATTTTAGATCTCATGAGAGAGGCTTTCAACTTATGATGCAGGCAGCAGGACGTGCCGGCAGGAACAAAAAACAGGGTAAGGTTATAATTCAAAGCAGCGATCCTACCCAGCCTATTTACGATTATATCTTAAAATATAATTACGAGGGATTCTATAACGAACAAATAGCTGAGCGGAAACTATTTAGGTATCCACCATTCACACGACTAATTACAATTGTTTTTAAAGATAAAAATGAGAACAAAGTTGAAAGAGGCTCCAATCGATTTGCAGGTATGATTAAGCCTTCATTGGGGAATATGGTATTAGGCCCCAACAAACCAGTCATAAGCCGCATACAGCAATATAACATACGAGAAATTCTGCTTAAACTAGACATTAATATGTCAGCTTCTAAAATTAGGGGTTTTCTAAAACAAGTGGAAGTGCAGTTGCGTGAGGATAATGAATTTAAATATCTACATATCTATTATGATGTAGATAAAATGTGATTATATAAACATGAAAAAACCGATACTCCTTTATGGAATATCGGTTCTTAAATTTATTTTTCATCGCAGATGCGATTCTATTTCATTTCAATTTCTTCTTTCAGGTCAATTTCATTTCCTTCTTTATCGTAAAATTCGTACTGCAGGAAGCCCAACTTTTGATTTGGGATTATTTTTAAACCTGCATTAAATTTTTTCCTCCATTTACTTTTTAATGAAAAGAAACCTTGCTGAACATACGCTGCAACATATGGATGAATGTGCAGACTGAATTTCTTCACTTTAAGTGTGTTCACTAAATAATCAACCTTCCCTTCTAAAGTATCAGTGAAAAGGAATGATGATTTTATTTTTCCTTTACCAAAGCAAGTGGGGCATACTTCGCTTGTGGTAACTTCCATTTCGGGTCTAACACGCTGACGTGTAATCTGCATTAGTCCGAACTTACTCAATGGTAAAATGTTGTGCTTGGCTCTATCACTCGACATTAACTCCTGCATAGTAGATAGCAGCTTATTGCGATGTTCGCCTTTATTCATATCGATAAAGTCGATAACAATAATGCCTCCCATATCACGCAATCTAAGTTGCCGTGCTATTTCTTCTGCAGCAGCCACATTTACCTCGTAAGCGCTGTCTTCCTGGCCTAACTTCGATTTGTTTCGATTACCGCTGTTTACATCAATTACATGCAATGCTTCAGTGTGATCGATAATGAGATAAGCTCCATTTTTAAATGTAACAGTCTTACCAAAGAGCGATTTTACCTGTTTTGTTACGCCGAAGTTATCTAATATTGGTAATGCACCTTTATATTCTTTTACGATATTCTTTCTATCGGGTGCAATTATATTAACGTACTCGGCAATCTGTTTAGCCACACTTTTGTCATTAATGTGGATCTGTTCAAAAGAGGGGCTAAATATATCGCGTAATAGAGCTACTGTACGTCCTGTCTCTTCATAGACAAGAGAAGGAGCTTTAGCTTTCTGTATTTTACCAATACTATCTTCCCATCTTTTAATTAATACTTTAAGT
>JAAYHV010000061.1 GCA_012744355.1 Clostridiales bacterium | reverse complement strand
TTAATTATTTATTAAGATATTTAAGTGATATTGATAGTTTAAAGATTACGTGGTAGAATGAGAA
Organism: Clostridiales bacterium; assembly: GCA_012744355.1. Lineage (GTDB taxonomy): Bacteria > Bacillota > Clostridia > Peptostreptococcales > Anaerovoracaceae > JAAYHV01. The sequence continues at coordinate 4,252 of JAAYHV010000061.1, read as the reverse complement.
GAATAAATTTGTAGGAGCGGTGCGTAGAATGAATCCAAAAGCAATGATTATGACATTTCTGCTATCCATGTTACCTGTGATAGAATTAAGAGGCGCTATCCCAGTTGGAATTTCGGAAGGATTGTCTTTTTCACAGGCATTTATAATATCAATAATTGGAAATCTATTGCCAGTTCCGATAATAATAATTTTTATCAGGAAAATATTTAACTGGATTCGCACAAAAAGTGACTGGCTAAATGATTTTGTTATTAAGATGGAAAAAAAAGCTGAAAGTAAAAGGAAGATTATTGATAAATCAGAGTGGTGGGGGCTTGTATTAATAGTAGCAATACCACTACCAGGTACAGGCGCATGGACAGGTTCACTTGTTGCAGCAATGCTAGACATGAGATTACAAAGAGCTTTTCCAGCAATAGCTTTAGGGGTATTGATAGCTGGAGTAATAGTTATGTCTATTACATATGGCGCCTACGCTATGGTATAATTTAAGGAGGATGTTATGGATTTACCTATGTATTTAATTTGGCTAGCCTTAGCTATAGTTTTAGGCTTAGCAGAGGCAGTATCATTAGGGTTATCAAGCATTTGGTTTGCTATAGGAGCAGCCGTAGCATGCGTAATAGCAATGCTAGGTGGGCCCTTAATGTTGCAAATAATTGCTTTCTTTACTGTTTCAATTATTTTGCTTATATTTACTAGACCTATATTAGTAGGAAAACTTAAAATCGGTGATGAAAAAACCAATGTAGAAGCTATAATTGGTAAATTAGGAATAGTTACTCAGGAGATTGAGCCATATAAAACAGGGCGCGTATACGTATCTGGATTAGATTGGACTGCTGTAGTCGAAAATGGAATGCCAGGGATCGAGAAGGACACTAAAGTTAAAGTCGTATCGGTAGAAGGCGTAAAAGTTATTGTTGAACCAGCAATAGAAGAATAAAGGAGAATATTATGGATATTTTAACAAACGTTTTAAGGCTGTTGTTACTGCTAATAGTAGTAGGAATTGTTGCTTCAAGTATTAGGGTAGTTCCACAGGCGAAAGCATTCGTAATAGAAAGATTAGGAGCATATAAAGGCACATGGAGTGTTGGTCTTCATTTTAAAATACCACTAATTGATAAGATAGCAAGAAAAGTATCACTTAAAGAAAAAGTTATAGATTTTCCTCCTCAGCCAGTAATAACAAAGGATAATGTAACTATGGAAATTGATACTGTAGTATACTTTCAGATTACAGACCCTAAACTTTATGCTTATGGTGTAGAAAATCCGATGTCTGCTATTGAAAATTTAACAGCAACGACTCTTAGAAATATAATAGGTGATTTGGAGTTAGACCAATCATTAACAAGTAGAGAACTGATTAATACCAAGATCAGAATTGTATTAGATGAAGCTACTGATCCATGGGGTATTAAGATAAATAGAGTCGAAGTAAAAAACATTACTCCTCCTAAAGACATTCAAGTAGCGATGGAAAAACAGATGAGAGCTGAACGTGAAAGAAGAGAAGTTATGATACGAGCTGAAGGTGAGAAGAGAGCAGCCATATTAAGAGCTGAAGGAAATAAAGAAGCTGTAATTTTAGACGCAGAAGCCAAAAGAGAGTCTGATATAAGAATAGCTGAAGGAGAAGCCCAAGCCATTAAAATGGTAAAAGAAGCGACAGCTGAAGGTATCAAGATGATAAATGATTCTAAACCTAGCAAAGAGGCAGTTGCATTAGAAAGTTTAAAGAGTTTCGAAGCCGCAGCAAATGGACAAGCAACTAAAATTATTATACCTTCAGATATTCAAGGAATAGCTGGACTTGCAACATCAATAAAAGAATTAATCAAGGAGTAAATACTATTTAATGAAAAGCATAATTATTTATCTAGGGACTGCGGTCTTGGGTTATTTACTAGGTGATAAATTAAAAAAATCAGATTTTAATATAAGTTGGTCAGGTAAAGTTCAAACAGTAGCAATAATAGTATTGGTTTTTGCCATGGGCCTTAGAATGGGCGCAAATAAACAGGTTACTGAGAATCTTAATTCAATAGGATTATATGCTTTAATTATAACTATAACTATTTTAGTTTTTTCTGTTATAGCGATTTCTATAGCAAGAAGATTAATCGGATTAGATCACCGTGGCAGGAAAAATATAAGCAAGGAACACAGCATAAAACAACGCCTAGAAGACAGTAAAGATAAGATTAATAACGAACATGGACAAAAGATGACCAAACTAATTTTGATCTCAGTGTCAGCAGGCATGGCCACAGGATATTTTTTAGTTGATGAAGTATTTAGCGATATTAACACCTTTGAAACAATGATTGGATATGCTATAACTTTTGGGTTATGTTTACTTCTGCTATTTGTGGGCCTTGATTTAGGTATTAACGGCACTATTTTACAGAGCATCAAAGATGTTGGGTTAAATGTACTGATATTCCCTTTGGCAGTTACCATAGGAACTCTAGTAGGTGCTCTTGTCAGTTTGATATTCATACCAATTACTACAAGAGAAGCATTGGCTATAGGGGCAGGCTTTGGTTGGTATACTCTTGCACCAGGTATTATCCTGGAAAGTGGTCATATAACAGCTGGAGCTATTTCCTTTATGCATAATATAATGAGGGAGTTGTTTTCCATACTTCTAATTCCCTTTGTTGGCCACAAATTTGGTTACATAGAGTCTACCGGACTGGGAGGTTCATCTAATATGGATGTGTGCCTACCAGTAATAGAAAAGTCTACTCACAGTGATATAGCGGTTTATGCTTTTATTACAGGTATTATTCTTAGTTTATCAACAACTGTGTTAGTTCCGTTATTTATTGGTTAATTAACTTTACAGGTGTAGGTAAGTATGCTACAATAATAATGAATTAAATAAAATTCATGTCCGAAAGGATAAAAGGGAAGTAGGTGAAAATCCTACACGGTCCCGCCACTGTAAAAGAGTAGCTTTACAAATGTCACTGGGAAACTGGGAAGGCGTAAAGTGTAAATTCTTGAGTCAGGAGACCTGCATGAGTTTTTTTGTATCCCAACGGGAAAATTGGGCAATGCCGTTATACCAGCGAATTCGGACTGTGGATTTATTTTTCCATAGTTCTATTTTTTTCCCAATGCTTTTCATCTTACTTATATAATAAAAAAACACCTAAAAGGTGTTTTTTTATTATGCTCATTAATTGAAGGTTTCATCATATACTATTTCATCAGCCTTTTCAGACTGAGTAAGCAAGTAGTATCCTATAGGAAATAGTAAAGCTAATGTAGCCACGCCGGCTCTTGAAGAACTGAATATCTGAGTTGATATACCCATAAGCATAGCACCAAAGAAGGTAGCACCTTTACCAAATATATCATAGAAGCCAAAGTATTCAGATGCTTGTTTCTTAGGAATTATCTTAGCGTAATATGATCTTGACATAGCTTGGATAGCTCCTTGGAATACTGCTACAGCAACTGCTAGTAACCAAAATTCCCAAGTTTTATCAAGTTGAAGTGCGAAAATTGTAATACCAAAGTAACCGAAAATGCAAACCTTTATAATTTGCTCAGGTTTATATTTACTAGATAATTTACCAAAAATAAGTGCGCTTGGGAAAGCTACTATTTGAGTAAGAAGTAGAGCTAGCAAAAGATTAGAATCTGATATTCCTACATCTTTACCGTATGAAGTAGCCAAGTTGATTATGGTATAAACTCCATCTATATAAAAGAAAAATGCTAAAAGGAAAAGGAAAATCTTTTTTTTGTGTCTTATGTTTTTAGCAAATTTGCCTATCCTAATAAAGCTTTCTTTAATAGCATTTTTTTCTTTTTCTATATAACTTAGTTGCTCGTAGCTTTTAATTATAGGGATAGAGAATGCGAACCACCAAACGGCCGTAAGAATAAATGCAATCATTGTAGCCGAACTAGATGTAAGCCCTATGGAATCGCTTTTTAAAATTAGCAATAATGATATAATAAATGGCACGCAGCTTCCTATATAGCCCCATGCATATCCTTTAGTGGAAAGCATGTCCATTCTGCTTGGCTCTGTAACATCTACAAGCATCGAGTCGTTTAATATAATAGAGCTTGACATACCTATTTTTGCAAATATAAAAAGAACCAAGAATCCAAACCAACCAGGGATGGTAGGCATGAGTACGCAGCATATGCATCCAAGTAATAAAAAGAAAATGAATATTGGTTTCTTATATCCCTTAGTATCTGCGATGGCTCCTATGGTAGG
>JAAYHV010000060.1 GCA_012744355.1 Clostridiales bacterium | reverse complement strand
TAAATACATTGAAATTTTTTAAATTTATTATGATAACTTTAGTTATATTAGCCCTAGTAGGAGGACTTTATGCAAGTAAAGTTATTTACGGTGTAGCAAAAGACTCTCCTGACCTTTCTTTAAGTCAATTTATTGATTTAAATGAGCCCTCTATTGTAGTGGACGATGAGGGAAATGAATTTGATATTATCCATACTGATGAAGTTAGGTTTCCCCTTGAGCTAGGTGAAATGGGAGAAAATGTTAAAAATGCTTTTATTGCAATTGAAGATGAAAGATTTGAAAAACATAAGGGAGTCGACTACAGGAGAACTATTTCCGTATCCATCCAAGATGTTCTTGGAAGATTTACAGGTCAAAGAAATATGCAAGGTGGTTCTACAATAACTCAGCAGCTCATTAAAAATACCTATCTCACTAAAGAAAAGTCTATTACTAGAAAAATTAAAGAAATATATATGGCTTTACAAACAGAAAAAATGGTATCTAAAGAGCAAATACTTGAAACTTATCTTAACAGAATTTTTCTTGGAGGAAAGGCTCATGGAGTTGAAGCAGCTGCAAATCAATATTTTGATAAATCCGCAAAAGACTTATCAATAATAGAAGCAGCTTATATTGCTGGAACAACTCAAAGTCCAACTAATTACTATGCTTTTTCAGATAGTTCTAAGGAAAACCCAGATAAATATATCAAAAGAACAAAACTTGTTTTAAATGCAATGGAAAAAAATGAAAAAATAACAAAAGAAGAACATCAAAATGCAATTGATGAAATCAATGCTAACGGAATTGCTTTCAATCAAACATATATAATTACTGACAAGTACAACTATGAGTATTTTACAAGACCTGTTGTAGATGAACTTAGAAAAGATCTTAAAGATCTTGAATATACTGATGAAGAGATAAATGCAATGATTGAGCATGGAGGACTTAAAATATACACAACCATGCACAAGGCCGCTCAGGACTATGCACAAGAGGTTTTAAATGACTTCTCTAACATAAATACTGTCTATGACTACAAGGGCCTGAGAGAGGCGGAAGACGATGACCCTGAAAATAAAATAATCACCCATGCTGATGGGTCAAAATGGGTCGAATATACATCTAGAGAAGAAGCTCAAGCTGCTTTTTCAGCAGTTGATTATAAAACTGGAGAAGTTAAAGTGTTAGTTGGTGGTAGAAATGATAATACTGCCTCAGGTTTTAATAGAAGCTACTACTCTGATACATTTTCTGGATCTGTTTTAAGATCTATTGGTTCATCAACTAAACCTCTTACAGTTTATGGTCCAGGAATAGATACAAATAAACTAAACCTCGGTTCTATTGCTGATGATACTAAATTAACTGACGAAGAACTTTCTGATTTAGGTTTTAACAGCTTAAATAACGTAGATTTTAGATTTTCTGGTCAAACTGATATTAGAACTTCCTTAGTTAATTCCTACAATACTGTATCTGCAAAATCATTTAGGATGCTTGGTAATAATAATAACGAAAGAGT
>JAAYHV010000059.1 GCA_012744355.1 Clostridiales bacterium | reverse complement strand
TATGAGTCATAAACCCACGATACACATAACTGATTGTCTCGATACCCCTGTGCGGATGCATGGGGAACCCCGCTGTATAATCATCAGGATTTTTGCTGTCAAAGGAATCGAGCATTAATATCGGATCATATTCCTGTACAGTTCCGTTTCCCAGCACCCTAACCAAACTCACGCCTGCGCCATCTTGCGTTCTATAACCTCTAACCTGTTGTTTAATTTTTCTTTCCATCAGTTTATCCTCCTTGTAGGTGTTTCGATATATTTGTGGCACTCCGCTTGAAAGGGTGCATTATTCCCAAAGGTAAGTCGTCATTGTCAATGAACCCAGTTCGCAGGATTTATTATAAACACTGATTTTATCATCTTCATCCGACGCTCCGAGTACATATAACAGAGGATAAAAATGATCTGGAGTCGGCACTGCCAGCCTTGCAATATCACCTTGTTCATTGAATTTTATAATATTATCATGATTCTTATTAAGAATGCTCTCATAAATATATTCATCAAACTCATATGCCCAATCAAAGCCCTTGTTTGCTTTGTGCCAATCAACCAGTCTTAAGTTATGGACAATGTTCCCGCTGCCAAATATAAGAACACCCTGTTCCCTTAAAGCTCTTAACTCCTTACCAATTTTGTAATGTTTTTCCGGAGACGCATCAGCATCTATACTTATTTGAAACACAGGAATATCTCTATCTGGATACATGTGAACTAATACTGACCAAGTGCCGTGGTCAATACCCCAAGAATTATCGTATTTTGTTTCTCTTGAAATTAAATCCCTTGAGATTTTAGCAAAACCGGGCGAACCTGCTGTGTTGTATGAAACATCATATAGTTCCTTAGGAAAACCATACATATCATATATAGTTTTTGGGTTTTCCTCGTTCATAATTTTGGTGCCTTTTGTAAACCAGTGAGCTGAAATAGATAATATCACCTCAGGTTTGGGTATCCTTTCAGCTATGCTTGTCCAGGTTCCGGTATATTGGTTATCTTCAATGGCATTCATCGGTGACCCATGTCCTACAAATAAAGCTGGCATCTTTGACATAAGCATCTCACACTCCTTTCCTAAATTAATTTTCAAACAATTTCTGGGCAGTGCGGAAAATGCAACTAATTTTTCAGTATTTTTTCTGACTTCACAACTGCCCAAACGCATCACAAATTTTAAAAGTATCAGTTCATTGCCACCACATCCAACCTGACCATACAACCCTACCAAAATCAAAAAACATCTAAATCGACCACTCGTTAGCTGATGTTATCTAAATCGACCACTCGTTAAACACTGACATCTAAATCACTCTGTCACGTTGAAAATCATGCCTCTGGACTTGTTCCCATGAACCGATATTTTTACAATTTTAGTGCATCGGATATTTACTCTCAAATCTCGAAAAGTCCTTATTTCAAGCCCTTTCCACACATTCACTTCTCAACCCTTGACATCAATACTACCGTCTCAACATGCACCGTCCAAGGGAACATATCAAGTGGAGTTGCCTCAATAAATTTATACCCTTGGTCTTCAAGTATTTTAATGTCTCTTGCTAAAGTTCCCGGGTCACATGACACGTAAACAATCTTCTTAGCATCAGATTCTGCAATTGTATTTAAAAGTCTCTCATCGCATCCGTTTCTTGGAGGATCCAAGATAACAACATCACTTGGCCTTTCCGTAATCAGTTCAGGAAGTATATCTTCTGCCTTACCATGTTTATAAATAGCGTTTACAATATTATTTATAGTGGCATTTCTGTTGGCATTCAGAACAGCTTCTTTAACGGAATCTATCCCTACTACGTATTTAGCTTTGTCTGCTAATGTAAGGCCAATAGTTCCTACTCCGCAGTACAAATCGTATACTGTTTCATCGCCTTTTAAATCAGCATATTCCATAACCTTTTCATAAAGCTTAATCATCTGCTTGGTGTTTACTTGATAAAATGACTCCGCCGAAATTTCAAAGTTAAATTCTTTTCCCATTGTTACCTTATCTGTAATAGTCTTTTCACCTGCAAGAAGAGTAGCTTTTCCGCTACCAATTATTTGAACAACGCTGCTTAAAACGTGCATATCTTCTAGGTTATTAATCTCTTCATTAATCATTATAATGAGCTTATCGCTGTTAGGTATACCTTTGCCATTTATATTAAAGACAACCATAACCTGGCCAGTGCCTTCTGCTATTTTAACGGTAACACTTTCAAAAACTCCTTTTTTAATGTGATCTTCAATTATAAATTGTCTTAAAGCTTCTGCTACAGCCATTGAAACATCAGGTTGGATTTTACACTCCAGGCAGTCGCATACTACAGTATTACTCTTCTTCTTGAAAAAGCCTACTCTTTTATCATTTACTGAAAATTTCGTCTTGTTTCTATATCTGTATGGATTGTCCATTGCAATAATCGGATTTACCTTAGGGTTTTCTATCTTAGCTATTCTTTTAAGCTTATCAGTAACAGCCTTTGATTTTATCTTCAGCTGACCTTCATAGCTTACATTTAAAAGCGAACATCCGCCACAGACTTTTTCATATCTACATTCCTCTTCCGTTCTATATTCAGAAGCTTTTATAGTCTCAATTGCTTTAGCTAGCATAAAGCTTTTCTTCGCTTTAATAATTTCAACTTTTACAACTTCTCCTAATATTGCTCCTTCTACGAAAACAACGACATTATCATATTTGCCAATACCATTGCCCTCCTGGGACATATCAATAATTTCTAGTTCTATTACATCTCCGTTTTTCATTCGTTTTCCTATTCTTTTCTATTTGGTAATCGCACACACATGGGTAGCAATTAACTCTTTTGTTGAATCTATATATTCTCTTAAACCAACAAAGGTAATAATATCTCCTTGTTCTAAGATGCTTCCGCCATGAGGAATTATCTTTTCCTTGCCCCTCTTTATAGCTAGTACCAAAGTATTACCTGGTAATACAATATGACTTAATGCAAGGTTAAACAGTTCAGGGTTGCTTAATTCTATTTCGACAATAGCAAATTCCGTTTCATTAAACAGTAAGTTATACGTACTAGGGTTGTTTATATAACTTTCTGCCAGAGCAGCTCTTGCTAAATCAGGTGAAATCTTCTGAGCACCATATAGCGTTTCACTCTTTGATATATTATTATCTTCAGATAATATAATTATGCTACTTTTGTTGAAATAATTCTTGGCCATCCTGCAAATTTCATCGCTAACACCTTCATCTTCAACCGCTATAACCACAGAGTCTGCATCATTTATTGGTGTCGTCTTTAAAAATTCAATGCTGAGTGGATTCCCTATTACTACCTCGTCCACACTATTTGGCTGTGCTTCTGCCTCTATATCGTTTGTGACAAGCACGCTCACGTAAGTGTTTTGCTCTTTAAGCCTTGCGATAAGCGTATGAGTACCTTTACCATTTCCTATAATAAATACTCTCTTAGTAATATCTTCATTCTCAAATGGCAGCATCTTTTCAAATATCATAGGTGAGAAAGTACATGTGAATAATGCAACAAGAATTATGGCTGCATTAGTGTCAACTGCAATCAGTCCCATTTCCAATCCTATAGCGCTTGCTGCGATTATTAGGCTCAGCCTAGAAGAAAGCAAGAAGCCTGCAGCTACCGTTTTCCTTAAAGTATATACTCTTGCTAAAAGCAGCGACGGAACAAGCTTTACTAAGTAAAGCATAACAATTAATAGTGGCACTAGTATTAATGCCTTTGGATTTCCGAGTACTGCAGTTAAATCAAAACTTACACCAACCATTATAAAGAAAATCGGTACAAAGAATCCAAACCCTATAGCATCTAGCTTCATATACAGGTCAGATGCTTCCCTCTCATCGAGAAGAGAAACAATTACGCCTGCTAAAAAGGCTCCTAAAATAATTTCTGTACCCACAGCATTTGCCAATGTTATAAATATTAATATTAGTGCAAAAGATCCTCTTACTTTAATCTGCGCCGTGGTATCAGAAAGCTCGTTCAGCAAATCAAAATCAAGATATTTCTTTGCCAAATTATATATTAGGAAGAACGCCACGAATAGTATCAATATTAAAAATATACTCGCACTATTACCTTCAGTCCTAAAACTAACTAGCATAGTTATCATAACCATTGTAGCGAAATCAGCAATAAGAGAAGCTATAAGAATTGTCTGCCCGTATTTCTGTGAAATTATTCCCTTTTCCTTAAGGACAGGTACTACTATTCCAAGAGACGTAGTGCTTAAGATAAGTGTCATAAACCATTTATCTGCCACCATATTGAGATTTACCAGCAAGACAGCGCACCCATATGCCATGATAAGCGTGCCTAAGAATATTAGTATTGAAGTAAATATAGGTTTGTCAATTGCTTTCTTTTTGCCATCTGCATCTGTGGACCTAAGTAATGAGAAGTCAACTTCCAGTCCTGATAAGAACATTAAAAATGCAAACCCAAAGCCATAGATAAAATCCAGCTCCACGCCACCTTGTATTATATCAAATCCACTCTTGCCAATTATGATACCTGCAAGGATTTCTCCCACAGTACTTGGTATAGATATCCTCTTTAATCTTTTAAGGGAAATTGGTATCACTGTTGCGAGCAGTATTATTATGAGCAACGAAGTATATGAGCTATTAATACTTTCCATGTGTGTCCTCTCATTTTTAAATAGGCCTGTACTTACTAGTACAGGCCATATCTATCTAATTAATCCCAACTTTAAAATATGGATTTAGCCTTGTTAGCCATTCTTTCGCCAAGGACGCTAAACATTGCCTTATCCTTTTCAGTCGACTCATTAAGAGAAGTTGCGCCTATATGTAAGTAAGGTTCTCCTAAAGCTGACCCGCTAGTATAAACCATCATTCCTTTTACTAGCATTAACTGTGTAAGCTCTAAACAAGCAGTATTTAGTCCACCTTGTAAGTATCCTGCAGTAGTAAATGCTCCACCAAGTTTGCCCTCTAAATCAAATGGCTTACTGTCTTCGTTAAACCATTTTTTCATTTGCCAACATATTCCTGCGTGATATACAGGTGATCCGAATATCACAACTTCGCTTTCATCTACAAATTCCTTATCCAAGTCATCTATGCTAAACGCTTTAGCTTCAATGCCCGAAACCTTTGAAGCTCCTTTAACAATTACATCCGCCATCTCTTTAGTGTGTCCGTCTTTACTAAAATATATTACTGTAAATTTCATTTTTATCCTCCAATTTATTTATTATCATAGCCATCATCAAAACAAGTCATCATCATATTTACTAATGCTCTAAGTGATCCAGGTCTACCTTCATTAATCCATAACCAAAATACCTTCATAGAACCAGTTATAAAGAAGGTTACTTTCATTTCCTCTTTGTTTTTAATAGTTTTTTTAGCCGTATCGTTTTTAATCAAAACTTCTGCAATCATAACCTCTTCGATTTTATTAAATAAATAAAGTGAATAAGCTGATTTGCTGTCTGAATAAAAATACTTATTATCCTTCATTAACATATCATTAAGCGCATCATAAAATCCGAACAGATCAAGTTCGCCTTCAACTACTAGCTTATCTAAAACCTTACTCTTAACAAGCTCCATATTCTCACTTTCGATTTCACTTAATAAAGCTTTGAAATCAGTATAATGTAAGTAGAAAGTTCTTCTACTTATATCGGCCTGTTCTGTTAATTGATTAATTGTAATCTTAGACAATTCCAGTTCAGAAGTTAGCTCCATAAGAGCATTCTTGATTTTAATCTTTGTCTTCCTCGATTGTCTGTTAGTCTTAGCCATCATACCTCCAATAACCTTTAAAGTAACTTAGAATTTGTAGTATATTATTTATTATTTTACCTTATTTAGCAGTTTTTTGCAACCACAAGTTCAAGCTATTATATTGTCCAATAATGGTAGGCTGTTTGCAACCTTTGCTTTTACTAGGTTTAGATGCATTGCTTGTAAAAACGTACCATTTACTTGCTGAGTTTTGAGCATTTGGAGATTCTTTTTTTTAAATTACAATATTTTTTTCACACTCTTATAAATCATCTGGGTAATCCTTAATAATATAATACTAATTAATCCAGGTAAAAGACTTAAATTGGCTCTATACTAAATACCATTTAATGGTTACCCCAACACTTGACATAAAACTCATAATTTGAAATGAGGTAAACGCAATGAGAAAGGTAATACTTACAATGAATGAAAATGAAAAGTTCCAAATCATTAAAAAGCTTGTCAATACAAATGGCAACAAGAGAACTGCATGTTTAAAGCTCGGATGTTCGTTACGTCACATTAATCGTTTAGTTGCTGGTTATAAAGATTCCGGTAAAGCATTCTTCGTACACGGCAGCCGTGGTAGAAAGCTAACTACTACTCTTCCAGTAGATGACCTCGGCATTGCTGCCTACCACCTTAAAGGCACTTCTGCTATGGTTATCAAAACCTTTGATAACCATCTTTATACATGTATCAATGAGAAGATCTACGTACTTGAAAAGCTTCTCAACCATAAGCCATCTTCAAAATCTTTTGATTTAGCGCAATTGCCCTCCGAAGCAAAAAAGAAGTACATTCCACCTATGTCCCATCCGTGGAAACAGGCATCTTTTGAACGATATATGAAGAAACAGGCACATAGAAAAAACATAGCCTAATATTTCAAATGTAGCGCCAGCTTCTGGTGCTAATGTTTGAAATTTATTGGGGCATTTTCATAAATGGTTGACAGGAGACGCTACTGCTTATAAACAGTTTTTTAAGCAGTATATTTTGGAGTTGTTAATGAAACTCTAACTATTTTTTGTCTTAATAAAAAACGTCTTTTCTGTAAAGAATTTGCTCATTCCTTTTTAGTTACTTCTATATAGCAGAGTATAATTACTCTATATCCCAACGAGTAAAACTTAAGATTCTCTCATATTTAAGTTTTAAAATAAAGCGAAAAAGATATAGTTTTCATTACATATGTCTCACACTCTAAAGTATCTCGAATCATCGACAGCAATTATACTGCGTTTTCGCCTAGCTTTGCTTATCTGTCTAAGCACTTGAGGTTTTGATGAATTTAAATCTAACAAAGACGCAAAAGGTTCTATGAGTTTCATCTTTCCTGATTTTGAAACTCATGAAATTATTGATATAGCACGAGTAGGAAATTACGCTTCTTAAAAGCATTACTTTTTTGAGTAGCACAACTGCGAGAGAACACGATGATACTATTTGCGTAGAAATGTTTCCATCTCCGATGTAGCATTGACCACCTTGTTTAAGTATTTTAGCAAGGTTGGTTTTCAAACCCCATTTGTACCTAATACAGATGCACAGTGACCTCTTTATGCTTCAAAAGGTATTTCTTTTAAAATTGGTCGTTTTGAATAATCAAATGAAACATCTATAACAATCATTCTCATTGTTTTTCTTTACTCCCATTCAGCAGCATATATTAAAACATGGGCGGAGGTAATCTCTCCTACATGCAGCACAATCGGTGATATTATCGTTCTGCAGCAGTATCCGCAGCTAAGCAAAGATAAGTGCGGAAGATGATATCAGTAACCTACAATCTGAGTTCCACCTTTATTTAAAGCTCCTTTGCCGATATATTTTGTGATTTGCGGTTTAATCCTCTTAAAACCTTAAATTACATCTTAGTCACATAATATGTTTTGGTGTATACATAATTATTTATTCAGATTCTGAGGATATTGGTCAACTTCAGAATGCCTCGCTTTGATTCCTACTTCTGAGAACTTAGTACCGTTACAATCTGCTTTCAT
>JAAYHV010000007.1 GCA_012744355.1 Clostridiales bacterium | reverse complement strand
TTGACTTGGTAATTACTACTAGAGAGCTGGCAAGAATGGTTAAAGCTAGCTTTATTAATCCGGCAGTTTTAGAAGAAAGTCATTTTGATAGAATTGAGGGAGCTAATATTGGCCAGGGAACTGGAGCGGGAGTTATATTTGGAGCAACAGGCGGAGTTATGGAAGCGGCGCTAAGAAGTGTATACGCTATACTAACAAATGAAAACCCTGACCCTAGTAAATTCTATAACGTGCGTCCTGTTGGTGGTAACACTGGTTGGCGAGAAGCTAGCATAAACATCGGAGATAAAAAGGTAGATATCGCTATTGCAAGCGGACTTGCCAATGCGAGAAAAATTGTAGATGCTGTAGAAAAGGGAGAGAAACATTACCACTTTGTTGAGATAATGGCGTGCCCTGGAGGCTGCGTAGCAGGTGGAGGACAACCTATATCTCATGATTATGAAATTTCATTAACACGTGGTTCAACCCTATACACACTAGATAAAAATGCAAATTTAAGATTCAGTCATGAAAACCCATCAGTTATATCCTTGTATGAAAGAAGGCCTGATATTTCTCATGAGCTTCATACCGATCATACCAAGTGGGATATTCCGCCGAATCCATTTGCATAAAATATAAAAAAATGGCGCCGAGGCGCCATTTTCTAATTGTAGCGTATTTTCCCAGTCGTTTTCTCCGCTTCAATGCCTCTATCAAGGTTTGAATTTCGGACATATACCATAAGGTTTAATACTAGTAAAGATAGATTGAATATGTAAACCCAAAATACGTAAGTATAATTATCGCTGGCTACTTTAGCTGTTAATCCGAAGATATAGCCTAAAGTTATAAGCAACAGAAAGGGTAAACTCATTCCCGTCGCTGTACCTGATTTGTAGTTTTTAAAGAGCGCAAGGGGCCATGAGGCTCCAAAGCATAACAGCATAGCTGTTTCAAATATCTGTGACATAATAAATCCTCCATTAGCTAAGATTGTACACTTGATTATTCATTTAAGCTAATATATAATTCATATAGTAACGATAAGTTTAACTTATGAAAGGGAAATCATGGATATTAATAATCTTAAATATTTTGAAAAAGCAGCTAAGATGCAGCATATGACTAAAGCGGCCAAAGAGCTTCATATCGCTCAGCCGGCTTTAAGCCAGATGATACATAAACTGGAAAAGGAACTAGGAGTTCCCCTGTTTATGCCTAAGGGAAGAAATATTGTGCTGACTAAATATGGTGAAAAGCTTTTAGCTATAGTAGAGCCGATTATAACTGATTTTGATGGTATAAAGGAAAAAATGAGTGTTCTTTCAAAAAAAGAGGATATAACTATCAATATAAATGTGCTAGCTGCATCTATGCTGGTTACTGATGCTATATTAAATTACAAGAAAAACCATGAGGATGCTTTATTTAACTTTAGCCAAGTAGAAACAGATAACAGCGACATAGTAATATCAACTACAAGAGATGTGGTTGAAGGCGATGAACTAACTGTTGTAGTTAAAGAGGAAATATTTTTAGCCGTACCTATTAGTGACAGTTCATCTTATTGTAATCCAGTAAATCTACTTGATATGAAGGATAAGAAATTTGCTGCAATATATGGAAAAGATATAAGGCATGTTATTGATAAGTACTGCAGGGAGTCTGGGTTTAAACCAAATATTGTCTTTGAAAGCGATAATACTACAAGCGTTAGAAACTTTATTGAAGCAGGACTCGGCGTCGGCTTTTGGCCATCGTACACATGGGGCGGCAGAAAAAGTGAAAACGTAAAGTTCCTTGCCATAAGAGAACCTAAATTCTACAGAAATATAGTGATAAAGAAAAAAAGAAACAAGGCTGACAACGCTAATGTAGATGAGTTTTATAAGTATCTTACTGAATACTTTCTAAGGTTAGCATTGTAATATAGAGATAAAATCTATATAATACTAAAAGAGGTGAAAGCATGAAATATATTGATATTAATAAAATTGATGGCTTTAAAATAGGAAATGCCGAAGATAAAAAAGGGGGCACAGGCTGCACTACGATTATTTGCAAAAAAGGAGCAGTAGCTGGAGTAGATGTAAGAGGCGGAGGGCCTGCTACAAGAGAAACAGACCTTTTGAAATCGGAAAATATGGTGGAGAAAATACACAGCGTAGTTTTAAGCGGCGGAAGTGCTTATGGCCTTGAAGCTGGCTCAGGAGTCATGAATTATCTTGAGGAAAAAAATATAGGATTTGATGTAGGAGTTGGAGTAGTTCCAATAGTATGCGGAGCGTCTCTATTTGACCTCATAGTAGGAAACGCTAAGGCAAGGCCAACTAGAGAGCTCGGTTATGAAAGCGCTAAAAATGCATTTTTAGATATATTTGAAAAGGGCAATCACGGAGCTGGAACAGGAGCAACAGTCGGAAAATTTTTAGGACCTAAATATGCCATGAAATCTGGACTAGGAGTCAAAGCAGCCGAAATAGGAAGCATTAAAGTAGGAGTAGTAGTCGCAGTAAATGCCCTTGGAGACATATATGAAAATGGCAAATTAATAGCAGGTCTGTATGACAGAGATAGTAGAAAACTTTTAAATACTGAAAAGTTGATGATAGAAAAAGCAGCAGAAGATTTAAATGTATTCTCGGGAAACACGACTATAAGCTGTTTTTTAACAAATGCTATACTGACTAAAGCTCAGTGCAATAAACTAGCTTCAATACTTCATGATGCTTATGCTAGATGTATTAAGCCGGTTCATAGCTCAGCTGATGGAGATACAATATTTGTAATGAGTACATGTCAAGTTAAAGGTACATTTGATTCAATAGGAGTAATAGGAGCTAAAATTTTAGAAGAAGCCATAGTGGACGGAGTTAAATCTGCCAAAACGGATTACGGATTTATAGCAGCGGAGGATATTTAATGGATAAAATATTAATAATAGATGGTAACAGTCTACTTTTCAGAGCATATTATGCCATGACCATACCAATGGTAACAAAGGAAGGAATATACACCCAAGGAATATACTCCTTTGTTAACATGCTCACAAAGCTTAGGGCTGATTATTCACCTACACATATAATGATAGCCTTTGATTTAAAGGCGCCTAACTTTAGACATAAAGAATACAAGGAATATAAAGCTGGAAGAAAACCAACGCCGCCAGAGTTACTAATGCAGATACCTATTCTTCATGATGTTTTAGAAGCTATGAACATCAAGGTACTTGAGCTAGAAGGCTACGAGGCAGATGATATACTAGGCACCGTAGCTAAGATGGCAGATGATGCTAAGCTTAAATCATATATTGTAACTGGAGATAAAGATGCTCTTCAGCTTGTATCTGATAATACTAAGGTCATAATAAATAAAAAAGGCGTAACACAGTTTGAAACTTATGATATAGAAAAGATGCATGAAGTCTATGAACTTTCACCTAGTGAATTCATTGATTTAAAAGGACTTATGGGCGATCAATCAGACAATATACCGGGAGTGCCTGGCATAGGCATTAAAACTGGAACTACTTTACTTAAGGAATTTAAAAGCATAGAGAATCTGATAGAAAATGCTGATGATATTAAGAAGGAAAGAATTAAAAACTTAATTAAAGATAATTCTGACCAGGCCCTTATGTCTAAGAGTCTTGCTACCATACGCCTAGATGTTCCAATCAAAGAAACACTTGATGATTTTCTAGTGCAAGAAGAAGATATGGAAAAGCTTATTCCTTTGTACCAAAAACTCCAGTTTAATTCTTTTTTAAAAAAACTTGAGATTCCGGAAGAAAAAAGAGAAGCATTAAAGACATTAGACGTATCCGAGATTAAGATTAAAAAGGATTTGAAAAACTTAAAGTCAAACTCAACAGTAGCTATAAAAGTCCTTGGTGACTATAATCACAAAAAGGCACCTCAGATAGATGCGATTATAGTTTTTGATAAAAAGAACATATATTTTATCGATTCTGATTTTAATGATGCTATTAGAATATTAAATGAAAAAAAGTTAAATTTAATAGGGCACAGCCTTAAATCAGATATATATCATCTTATGTATTACGGATATAGTGATTTTCATATAGAATTTGATACAGAAATTGCAATGTATCTTTTGGAGCCGACAAGATCAAAGTACCTAGTAGACAAGATGGCGATAACTTATCTTTCCATGGAGCTAGAAAATGAAGAGGAATTCTTAAAGGCTAATAACCAAATGGATCTCTTTGGAAACTATATAGACTCTCAGATAGAATACTATAAAAAATATTTAAGTGCCTTGTTTGGTCTCAAAGATGTCTTATTTGAAAGAATAAGAAGATTTGAGCTTGAAAACGTGCTATATGACTGCGAGCTACCTTTAGTAGAAGTAATGGCTGAAATGGAGCTAAATGGCATATATACAGATAGGCAGGTGCTTGAGGATATAGGGAGCGCGCTAAATAAAAAAATAAATGATTTAACCGAAAGAATACATGAACTGGCAGGTGAGAAATTCAATGTAAACTCTCCTAAGCAGCTTGGAGTTATTCTCTTTGAAAAACTTGGATTACAAACATCCAAAAAAACAAAGACTGGATATTCTACTAACGTTGATGTGTTAGATAAACTGGTAAATGATCACCCAATAATTAACTTAATACTAGAGTATAGGTCATACGCAAAGCTCAATGGAACGTATGTAGAGGGAATGCTTCCTTTGATTGGGGATGATGATAAAATCCATCCACATTTTAATCAGACTATTACGTCCACGGGAAGAATTAGTTGCAATGAGCCTAATCTACAAAATATCCCAATAAAGAATGATTACGGAAGAGAAATCAGAAAAGCGTTTAGCGTAAGCGAAAAGGATAATATATTAATTGGAGCTGACTACTCTCAGATAGAGCTTAGAGTTTTAGCGGACCTTAGCTCGGATCTTCAGTTAATAGGTGCCTTTAACAGAGGAGATGATATACATAGACTAACTGCATCGAGAGTTTTTGATATTCCATTTGAAGAAGTGACGTCTTTAGACAGATCTAGAGCAAAAGCTGTTAACTTTGGAGTAATATACGGAATGAGCGGCTTTGGCCTAAGCGAAGAGCTTGGAATAGGTATGAAGCAGGCTAAAGAATACATCGATGAGTACTTTAATAAGCACCCTGAAGTTAGGGCATATATGGATGAGCAGATAGAAAGCGGCAAGGAAAAAGGATATGTCGCGACAATAATGGGAAGAAAGAGATGGATTCCTGAGCTTAGCTCACCTAAATATATGACAAGGCAGCAAGGCGAAAGATTAGCCATGAACACACCTATACAAGGATCTGCAGCTGACGTGATTAAGCTTGCTATGATTAGAGTGTACGAAGAGCTTAAAGAAAGAAAATTCAAATCTAAACTAATACTTCAAATTCATGATGAGCTTATTATAGAAGCAAGGCCAGATGAAGTTGAAGAGGTTAAAGAAATACTATCAAGAAACATGATGAACGCCATGACTATGAAGGTTAAACTTGTAATTGACATAAATATAGGCAAATCATGGTTTGAATTAAAGTGAGGATGCTATGATTAAAATCGGTCTTACAGGCGGAATAGGTGCAGGTAAAAGCACTGTGTCTGAGTACTTAAGAAACAGAGGATATATAGTCCTTGATGCTGATGCTATTGGCAGAGACCTTACTAAAAAAGGTGGAGAAGCCATACCGTTTATCACCGAACACTTCGGTGATGATATGATTAAAGCAGATGGTAATTTAAACAGAAAAAAACTAGCTGATATAGTCTATAACGATAAAGAAAAGCTAGCACTTTATGAATCTGCTACCACACTTAAGATAGTTGAGACAATACTAAGTGACATGAGCTGGTACGAGGATTGCGATACTCTTATATTTGCAGAAGTTCCACTTCTCTTTGAAAAAAATATGAACAAAGAAATGGACTTTAACTGGGTGGTTGTATCAGATGATGAAGATAGAATTAAAAGAGTAATAGACAGGGATAAAATATCAGAGAAATTAATCAAAGATATCATTAAAAACCAGATGGATCAAGATGTTAAGATGAAATTATCTGATGAAGTTATTGATAATTCGTCAGATGCAAAATTTCTTTATGAACAAATCGATAAATTGCTTGAAAAATACCAACAAAAAGTATAAAATATAAGGTAGTTATGTTAACGCGGCTGTGGCGGAATGGCAGACGCGCACGCTTGAGGGGCGTGTGGTATATACCGTGCTGGTTCAAGTCCAGTCAGCCGCACCATATTTCACTTGACGTTGATATAGCCGTATGTTAAAATTACATCATTGAGTTGCCGGCGTGATGGAATTGGCAGACGTGCAGGATTCAAAATCCTGTGGTGGCAACACCGTATGGGTTCGAACCCCATTGCCGGCACCAAATAAAAAGATATTAAGTAGGAGGACATTATGCAAGGATTGGCTTCATTAATTCCATTGGTAATATTATTAGGAGTTATGTATTTTCTAATGATTAGACCACAGAACAAAAGGGATAAAGAAACAAAAGCAATGAGAAACTCTATTGAAGTAGGAGACGAGATTGTAACAATAGGTGGTATTTGTGCTAAAATTGTAAAAACTAAAGAAACCACAGTAATAGTTCAGATAGGAGCGGACAAAGTAAAATTTGAACTGCTAAGAACTGCTATCGGAAGCGTTACTAAGAAAACTGACAAACCAAAATCTTACAAAGACAAAATCGAGGAAGAGGATGAACCTAAGAAGGTTGTTCCTAAAAAACTCGGAAGAGGCAAGAAGGCAGAAGTAGAAGAAGAGCCTGAAGAAGAAGTAGAAGAAAAATAAATAAAAGTTATAAAAGTCCCATTAATTGGGGCTTTTTTAATGGGAAAACGCTTGATATATAGGCATTTTTATAGTACAATGAAACGTATATCAAAATGTATTATAATGCCATAAATTCGTATACATTAATAATTTAATGAAGGGTGACAATAGAATGAATTCAAAGCTTAAAAAAATATTATCTTTTGCGGTTATAGCCGTAGTACTTATAGGGTGGTACATTACTGTATTTGGAGCAGGAAGTTTTAAAAACATCGGAGACCAAATGAAATACGGGCTTGACATAAACGGCGGTGTTTATGTAGTAATGGAAGCACAAACTGACATAAAAGGTTCAGATCTAGATAGACTTATGCAGGAAACTAAATCTGTACTCGAAAACAGAGTAAACGCTATGGGAATATCAGAATCAACGGTAACCATAGAAGGAAAAGATAGATTGAGAATAGAATTACCGGGAGTTGAAAATGCATCTGATGCGATAGAACAAATTGGTAAAACTGCCCAGCTTAATTTTTATTTAGCCGATGGTACTAAGGTAATGAGCGGCTCTGAAGTAAAAACTGCCGGCATAGAAAATGATCAAGAACGAGGCGGATATAAGATAACCCTTGAATTTACAAATAAAGGCTCGGAGCTATTTGAAGAAGCTACAAGAACTGCTTCAAGTGGAACGATCACTCCGACTATGGAGCAGGAAGACGGGACGGCCGTTTACCCTAACGCTATAGTAATAATGCTTGATGACCAAATCATATCAGCGCCAACATGTGATAGCGCAATATCAGGTCTTAGCTGCGAAATAACAAGTGGTTCAGGATTTGGAAAAGAAGAAGCATCTTCTACAGCAGCACTAATTCGTGGTGGTGCTCTACCTACTTCACTGAAAGAAATAAATTCATCAGTACAAACAGCCACAATAGGAGTTGACGCGCTTAACAAGAGCGTTAAAGCTGGCATCATAGGAATCGTCTTAGTTTTCTTAATCATGTTAATTGCATACAAAATGCTTGGCCTTGTTGCAAATATAGCCCTTGCACTTTACATAGCAATTGATTTATGGATACTTGTATCTTTGGGAGCTGTACTAACGCTACCTGGAATAGCGGGTATTATACTGTCAGTTGGTATGGCAGTTGATGCTAACGTAATCATATTTACAAGGATAAGAGAAGAAATAGCTAAGGGAAAATCACTCAGAGTAGCAGTAGATGCGGGCTTTAAGAAAGCAGTTAGCACAGTAATTGATGCACAGGTAACAACCCTGATTGCAGCTATAGTGCTTTACCTGATAGGATCCACATCGGTTAAAGGATTTGCACTTACTCTAATGATTGGTATCATAATAAGTATATTTACTGCAGTATTAATTACTCAGCTACTTATGGGAACTCTTGCAGAGAGTAAGAAATTTGGAAAGAACAGATTCTTCGGAATGAACGAAGATGGAACATACAGGAAAAATTATGTACCGAATTTTAAATTCATTGAAAACAGAAAGAAATTCTATGTACTTAGCTTAGCAGTAATTATACTAGGTGCAGGATTCATGTTTACTAAGGGATTTAACTACGGTATTGATTTTACAGGCGGTACAATGATTCAGTTTGACATGGGCGAGAAAGTTGCTCTTGATAAAGTTGAAGAATCACTCGAAGAGTTTGAATTAGAGCCTACGATTATCTATGCAGGTGATAATAATAATCAGATAATCATAAAAACAATTGAAGCTTTAGACAATGCTAGTAGAGACGAAGTGATTGCTGTAATTGGTGAGGACTTTGATATAACAAGCGAAGACGTACTTGCATCAGAACAATTTGGACCAAGCGTAGGTAAAGAGCTTAGGCGAAATGCTGTAAGAGCGATAATAATCGCAGCGCTATTTATGCTTGTATATATAATCTTTAGATTTAAAACTTGGAAATACGGAGTAGCAGCAGTAAGCGGACTTCTTCATGACGTGCTGATAACATTATCAATATATGCAATATTTGGATTCGCAATAAACAATCCCTTCATTGCAGGTATACTTACGGTAGTAGGATATTCCATAAATGATACCATAGTAATATTTGACAGAATTAGAGAGAACAAGAGACTTTACAAGAAAAATACCAACCTTGTAAATCTAAACGATAGCGTTAACCAGACTTTGTCAAGATCAGTTATGACATCTCTTACAACTCTAGCAGTTATGTTACCACTGTTCATAATGGTTTCATCTACATTGAGAGAATTTGTAATACCGCTGTTCATAGGAGTATTTGTAGGTACATATTCTTCTGTATTCTTATGTACACCTCTACTTTACGACATGATAAAAGGCGAAGATGTATCTAAGTATATAGCTACAAAAAATAAGCAACTAAAAAGTAAAGCCAAAGAAAAGAAATAACGGGAGAAAAGGATTTGAACGAGAAAAGCTTTTTTGAAGGGTTAGTAGAAATTAATCCTAAGTATGACAATGAAATAATAAGAGCTGCATACATTAAAGCTTATGAGTTACACGAAGGACAACTTAGAAGAAGCGGTGAACCGTACATAATTCATCCGCTTAAAGTAGCCCTGATTTTAGCGCGTCTTGGTATGGATAACGATACAATAGTAGGCGGGCTACTACACGACGTTGTAGAAGATACTTATTATTCAAGAGAAGATCTAGTTGAAGATTTTGGTGAAAACGTAGCCGTACTTGTTGATGGAGTAACAAAGCTTGGTAATATAGTCTTTGGCTCAATGGAAGAATTGCAAGCTGAGAACTTTAGAAAGATGTTTTTAGCCATGGCTAAAGACATAAGAGTTTTAATAATAAAACTTGCAGATAGACTTCACAACATGAGGACTCTAGAGTACATGCCTGGCGAAAAGAAGATGCAAAAAGCTAGAGAAACCCTTGATATTTATGCACCTCTTGCTAGTAGACTTGGGATATTTAGCATAAAATTTGAATTAGAGGATTTATCTCTTAAGTATTTACACCCTGTAGATTATTCGAATTTAGCAAAGCAGGTAACTATTAAGAAAACCGAAAGAGAAAAGATAGTTAACAAGCTAATTGAAGTAATAAAGGAAAATTTAGATGATGCCGAGATTCATTATGACATAATGGGTAGATCTAAGCATCTTTACAGCATATATAAGAAGATGATAATTCAAGATAAACAATTAGATGAAATATTTGACCTTATAGCTGTTAGAGTAATTGTTTCAAATGTCAGAGACTGCTACGCAGTCTTAGGTCATGTGCATAATCTGTGGACGCCCATACCTGGCAGATTTAAAGACTATATAGCAATGCCTAAGACTAATATGTATCAATCTCTTCATACGACGGTAATTGCTGATAATGGTGAGCCTTTTGAAATACAGATTAGAACATATAGCATGCATCAGGTTGCCGAGTACGGTATAGCAGCCCACTGGAAGTACAAAGAAGGAGACAATACTGGTAAAACAGACGAATCCGACTTGAAGCTTGCTTGGCTAAGGCAGTCATTAGAATGGCAAAAGGAAACAGATGATCCAGTAGAATTCATGGAATCTCTTAAACTTGATTTGTTTGAAACCCAGGTTTACGTATTTACGCCAAAAGGAGATGTAATTGAGCTTCCGGCCAAGTCTACGCCTTTAGATTTTGCATTTAAGATACATAGTGATGTAGGCGCTAAATGCGTCGGCGCTAAAATAAACGGCAAAATGGTTACAATTGATCACGTACTTCAAAATGGAGACATAATTGAAATCGTAACATCAGCTAATTCAAGCGGACCGAGCATGGATTGGCTTAAAATAGCCAAGAGCTCTCACGCAAGAACTAAAATTAGAAACTGGCTTAAAAAAGAAAATAAATCGGACGATGCAGAAAAAGGTAAAGACAATATCGATAAGTACCTGCGTAAAAAGGGATATGATCCTAAAATCGTATGCAGAAACGCTTATCTTTTAAAGGCCGTTAAAAAAGCAAATATGACAAACGTAAGTGAGATGTATGTTCAGGTATCTCGTGGAGGCTCTATACTTGCCAAAATAGGCACTAGCTTAATAAATATATACAAAGAAGATAAATCTATAATTGAAAACCAGCAAGAAAAACAAATTAAGGATTTATCTAAGAAAAAAGAAGATTTAAGCAAAAAGAATGTAGACAATGCTGGAATTATCGTAAAGGGATATGACAATCTTTTGATAAGAGTTGCCAGATGCTGTAACCCAGTTCCAGGAGACGATATAGTTGGCTTCATAACTAAGGGCAGAGGGATATCGGTCCACAGGACAGATTGCTCTAATATCGTTAGTTTACCTGAAGAAGAAAAAAGCAGGTTTATTGAAGTTGAATGGGAAGACCTTAAAGTCGGAAAGTCATATTACGCTGATATACACTTAGAAGCTGCCGACAGCAAAGGACTTTTCAGCGACATATCAAAGACATGTGAAGATATGAATGTTCATATAGCAGGAGTTAACATGAAGACTGGTAAAGAGGGTAATGTTAATATGATATTGACCCTTTCAATTACTAGCACGCAGCAGATACAAAAAGTATCGAGAAAACTAAGGAATATACCTGGAGTAACTCAGGTGTTTAGAGCAAAGTCGTAGGAGAAATATGGAAAAGAAAATAATAGAATTTATTGGTGGACCAATCGGGGTAAACTCTTATCTTGTGATAGATGTAGAAACTAAAGAAGCAGCTATAATTGACCCAGGCTTCTTTGACAACAGAATAGAAAAAGCTATTAAGGAAAACGAACTTAACCTAAAGTATATAATCTTAACCCATGGTCATGGCGATCATATCGGAGGTGTTCCTGCGATGTTAGATAAATACGATGATCTTTTGATAGTAGCACACAAGGACGAAGCAGCAATGCTAAAAGACGGCGAGATCAACTGCTCAAGGCAGATGTTTGGAAAAGCAATTGAGCTAGAGGCAGATATTTGGGTAGAGGAAGCTGATTCACTTAAACTAGGAGAATTAGAGCTTAAGTTTATCCATACACCTGGTCACTCAAACGGAGGCATGTGTATACTTTTAGATGATGTACTTTTTAGTGGCGACACACTATTTAGAATGTCAATTGGAAGAACAGATTTTCCTCAAGGTTCAATGGCTAAGATAATGAAATCTATAAAGGAAAAGTTATTTAAGCTGCCAGATAATACTAAGGTTTATCCAGGTCATATGGACAGCACGGATATAGGACATGAAAAGAGGAACAATCCATTTGTTTAAATTCTATATAGATAAAATAACAAACGATCATTACTTCGAGGAACTGTCTAAAGTGTTTTTACCAAGAGATGAGTATGAGATAGTAATGAATTTTCGTAAAGAAGACATAGCTGTAGATAACGTCGATTCATTTTTAATAAATGATCAAGGCTCAACTGAAAGGGACGTTATAGTAAGAGAGCTATACAATAAATTAGTGGAATTAACAGGTCACGAGCACCTGTGGGGAACACTAACTGGTGTTAGGCCTCTAAAACCTGCAATAAAGGCTTTTGAGCTTACTGGTGATTTAGAAAAAACTAAAGAGTACTTAAAAGAGCAGTACCTATTATCAGATAAAAAGACTGATATGCTGGCTTCAATACTTGAATATCAAATAAGTAACGTGGATCCAGTTAAAGAAGATACAATCGGCCTATATATTGGAATACCATTTTGCCCATCAAGATGCTCTTATTGCTCATTTACATCAAACATTGCAAAAGTTGGAGAGGTCGACAGGTACTTAGAAGCGCTGATTAAAGAAATTGAATACGTTGGAAGAATAGGTCTTAAACCTGAATCTTTATATATTGGAGGAGGCACTCCTACAGTATTAAATGGAAAGCAGCTAGAACTTCTGCTCAGCGAAATTAAGGAAAATATAGATTTAAGTAGTTTAAAAGAATATTCTTTTGAGGCTGGAAGACCAGATACCGTTACAAGAGAAAAACTGGAAATATTAAAAAAATACGGAGCATATAGAATATCTATAAACCCTCAAACATTTAGTGAAGAGACGCTGGCTGAAATTGGTAGGAATCATTCTGCTGATGAAGTATATAAAGCATATGAAGTAGCAAAAGATGTAGGATTTGATTCCATAAACTCAGACATAATAGCGGGGCTTCCTGGCGAGAGTTTAAGCGACTTTGAAAATACAATAGACAGGATAATTGAGCTAAGCCCAGAAAACATAACGGTGCATTCACTAGCTGTAAAAAAAGGTTCAAAACTTGACCAAACGAATCCAAATTACTATAGAAATAACGGAGAGCTAGTACTTGAAATGCTTGATTTAGCTGATAAGAAGCTAAAAGAAAGCATGTATTCTCCCTACTATATATACAGGCAAAAACACATGGCAGGAGCACTAGAAAACATCGGATACCAGAGAGATAAGACACACTGCTTGTACAACATTAGAATTATGAATGAAAGACAATCAATAATAGCGCTCGGGGCTGGCGGAGTTAGTAAAATTTACTTCCCAGAGGAAGATAGACATGAGAGAGTGCCTAATGTATCTAATTATGATATATATATTGCTAGAATTGATGAAATGATAGATAGAAAAAAGGGATATTTAGGAGGAAATTAATATGGCGATTAAAGCGCAAAAAGGTACGAAAGATATATTCCCAGATCAAATACATAAATGGCACTACGTAGAAAAGTCATTTGCAGATATTTGTGACAGATATGGATTTAAGGAAGCTAGAACTCCAGTGTTTGAAGCTACTGAGCTTTTTCAAAGGGGCGTAGGAGATACTACAGATATAGTACAAAAAGAAATGTATACATTTGAAGATTACGGCGGAAGAAGTATCACTTTAAAGCCTGAAGGAACTTCTCCAACTGCTAGGGCATTTTTAGAGCATAATCACTATGCTGATGCTCAGCCTAGTAAATACTACTATAACATTCCATGCTTTAGATATGAAAAACCACAATCTGGTAGACTTAGGGAATTTCACCAGTTTGGTATAGAAACCTTCGGTACAGATGATATGATAGCAGATGCTGAGATCATAGCACTTGGTTACGACTTTCTTAATGAAATGGGAGTTGGTCAAATAGAACTTAGAATAAACAGTGTAGGCTGCCCTAAATGTAGACCTAATCATAGAGACGCTCTTAGGAATTTCTTAGAGCCAAGATATGATGAATTATGTGATACATGTAAAGCTAGATATGAGACTAATCCTATGAGAATTCTTGACTGTAAGTCTGAAATTTGTCAAGATATTGTAAAAGATGCACCTATGATGATAGATTACCTATGTGATGAGTGCACAGATGCATTTGTTCAGCTTGAAAAAAACCTAGAGGCATTTAAAATTGAATACAAAGTAGATCCTACAATCGTTAGAGGACTTGATTACTATACTAAGACTGCCTTTGAATTTGTAACAACTATGATAGGCGCCCAAGGAACAGTCTGCGGAGGCGGCAGATACGATTACCTAATGGACGAAATAGGTGACAGGCACGTACCTGGTGTTGGATTTGGCCTAGGTAAGGAAAGACTAATTATGCTTATGGAAGCAAATGAAGTTGAGTTTCCAGAGCCAAAACCAACTGAAGTGTTTATTGCATTTGTTGGAGAAGAAGCTAAGTTTTATTCATTAAATCTTTTAAGAAAACTAAGATGCGCTGGGTTTTTAGCTGAAACCGATGCACTAGCCAGAAACATCAAAGGTCAATTTAAGTATGCAAACAGATTAAATGCAAAGTATACTGTGGTAATTGGTGATAGCGAAATAGAAAGCGGCATACTGACTGTAAAAGATATGGCTAGTTCAGAGCAGATTAGAGTAAAGAGCGAAGAGCTAATTGACCTATTAAAGAAATAGAAGGAGACAAGAATGTCTGAACTGTTTAAAAGAACGCACATGTGCGGCGAACTAAACGCTGATAATATAAATGAAAACATCATACTAAACGGATGGGTATCAAAGAGAAGAAATCTTGGAAGCTTAATATTTGTTGATCTTAGGGATAAAACAGGTATTACCCAAGTTGTTTTTAACGATGATGTGCCAAAGGACCTTTTTGATAAGGCAGACTCACTTAGAGGCGAGTTTGTAATAGGAATAAAAGGGGTAGTTAAAGAAAGAAGCTCTAAAAATGATAAAATGGCTACAGGAGATATCGAAGTTTTTGCAGATGATATAGTAATATATTCAGCTGCCGAAACTCCACCTATATATATTAAAGACGATGATAATGTTGATGATAATCTAAGGCTCAAATACAGATATTTAGACCTTAGGAAAAAGAAAATGCAGGATAACTTAATGCTTAGGCATAAAGTCGTTAAATGCGCTAGAGACTATTTTGATGAAAGCGGATTCACTGAAGTTGAAACACCTATGCTAATTAAGCCAACACCTGAAGGTGCTAGAGACTACTTAGTACCTAGTCGCATGAAGCCGGGTAGATTTTATGCCTTACCTCAGTCTCCACAGATGTTCAAGCAGCTTCTTATGGTAGGCGGCACTGATAAGTACATGCAGATAGTTAAGTGCTTTAGAGATGAAGATTTAAGGGCTGACAGGCAGCCTGAGTTCACTCAGATAGATTTGGAAATGTCCTTTGCTGATGCAGACGATGTTATAGATGTCCAAGAAGGCTTTATTAAAAAGGTAATGAAAGATATTAAAAATATTGATGTTAAGATTCCATTAGATAGAATTAGCTATGATGATTCAATGGACAGATTTGGTTCAGATAAACCTGATACTAGATTTGGTTTTGAGCTTAAAAAGCTTAAGGAAGCGACTTTAAACTCCGAATTTAAAGTATTTAACAATGCTGAAGATGTAAGGGGAATATGTATAGCGAATGCATCCTCTGAATTCTCTAGAAAAAATCTAGACAAGATAATAAATGAAGCTAAGCAGTACGGCTGCGGCGGAGTTGTATGGATAAGAGTAGAAGATGATAAATATAATTCATCTGTAAATAAATTCTTTGATCAGGATGCACTTAAAAAAATAGCTGATGTCTTTGGCGCTAAGCCAAATGATCTGATTCTTATCGTAGCTGATAAGACTAAGGTTGTATTTGATAGCTTAGGCTTTTTAAGAAGACATATGGCAGGAAAATTAGGACTGCTTGATGAAAATCAATTTAACTTCCTTTGGGTGGTTGATTTTCCTCTCTTTGAAGGTGATGAAGAGACTGGTGAAATGAAAGCGATGCACCATCCATTTACTCAGCCTAAAACAGAACAAATTCATCTACTCGACACAGAGCCATTAAAAGTTAAAGCCAATGCATATGATATAGTGTTAAATGGCGTAGAATTAGGTGGTGGCAGCATCAGAATACACGATAAAGACTTACAGGCGAAGATGTTTAATGTGCTTGGCCTAACGGACGAAGAGTGCGATGAAAAGTTTGGCTTCTTGATAGAAGCATTTAAATACGGAGTACCTCCTCATGCAGGGCTTGCCTACGGTCTTGATAGACTAGTTATGCTTCTTTTAGGAGAATCTAGCATTAGGGAAGTAATAGCTTTTCCTAAAAATCAAAATGCCGAATGCATGGTAAGTGAAGCTCCAGGAATTGCTGGTAAAGAACAATTAGAGGAACTAGGTATTAGCGTAAATGAATAAAATCGGAATATATGGAGGGACATTTGATCCCCTGCATCTTGGCCATATTGGCCTAGCTAAGGATGCAGCTGATGAATGCGATCTTAGCAAGCTAATATTTTTACCTGCATATATTCAGCCGTTTAAAGTTGGTAAATATGTTACAGATAGCGTTCATAGATATAACATGATAAGTTCAATTTTAGGCTTAGATGATAGATTTAGAGTTTCAAACTTTGAGCTTGAAAAAGGCGAGATATCATATTCATACGACACTCTTTGCGAATTTAAAAAGATGCACGATGCTAAGATATATTTTATCATGGGAGATGATTCCTTTATTCATCTTGAAGAGTGGTTTAAAGGTAAGGAACTGCTAAAAGATTTTTCTTTCATCATAGGTAACAGACCAGGAATTGATGTAAGTGAAACAGACGAGTGCATTGACCGATTCAGAGAAAAGTACGATGCAGATATAACCTTAATTAACAACAAGCTAGTTGATGTATCTGCAACTGAGCTTAGAAAGGCATTAAAGACAGGAAAAGATGTAGATAAGTATCTGCCGAATTCTGTCATTGAGTATATAAATGAAAACAAACTGTATAGATAAATTTTTAGAAAATAATTTAGAGCCTGAAAGGCTTGTGCATACTGAGGGCGTAATTAAAATGGCTGTAAAATTAGCTGAAATCTACGGCGAAGATGTAGATAAAGCAAAACTTGCAGGCAAATATCACGATATGGCTAAGTGCTTTGATGACAGCGAACTAGATGGATATGTCAGGCGCTATAATTTACCAATAAAATATATAGGTAAACCAAATATCAGTCATGCTAAAGTATCAGCTGAGATGATAAAAGACAAATACAAGGAAACAGATGAAGAAATATTAAATGCTGTAAGCTACCATACTACTGGAAGAGCTGGTATGTCGCTTTTAGAAGAGATAATATACGTGGCAGATGCTATAGAAGTAAACAGAGATTACGAGGGCGTAGAGAGTATTAGGGAGATGGCTTTTAAAGATCTACACAAGGCGTCGTTAATGATAATAGAGTCTACAATAGACAGAGTTACAAGAGCCGGCAGGTATCTAGATGATGATACTGTCGCTGCTAAAAAATATATAGAAGATATGATAAAGGAGGAAGTTAATGGTAAGTAAAGAAATTGCAAAGCTGGCGGCTGAAACGCTATTAGAAAAGAAAGCAATAGATGTTAACATGATTGATATTTCAGAGAAATCATCATTTGCAGACTATTTTGTAAATGCAACTGCTACTAATTCAAGACAACTGGAAAGCTTAGCTGATGAAGTTAATGATAAATTTCAAGAGAATAAGATGTTTCCAAAATCAGTCGATGGAAAAGGTGGTTCAGGTTGGATTTTGATGGATTACGGAGATATTATTGTAAATATATTTACATCTTCAACTAGAGATATGTATTCTTTAGAGAAGCTTTGGGGTGATTGCGAAATAACTAGATGTGAGGATTAATGAGATGCAGGAAAAGTACAACTTTAGTGGGATTGAAAAGAAATGGCAAAAGATCTGGGAAGATGAAAAGGCTTTTAAAACTGAGGTAGATGAGAGCAAGGAAAAGTACTATGTGCTTGAGATGTTTCCTTATCCTTCAGGTAAGCTTCACATGGGCCACGTTAGGAATTACTCAATTGGGGACGTAATTGCTAGATTTAAGGCTATGAACGGATTTAACGTACTTCATCCAATGGGGTGGGATTCATTTGGATTACCAGCAGAAAATGCTGCTATTAAAAATGATATTCATCCTGATATTTGGACTACAGAAAATATAGCTGAAATGAAAAGACAGTTAAACTTACTTGGACTTAGCTACGATTGGGATAGAGAACTAGCTACTTGCAAGGAAGATTACTATAAGTGGATGCAGTGGATATTCATACAATTCTACAAAAAAGGTTTGGCATACAAAAAGGAAAATCCAGTTAACTGGTGTCCTAGCTGCAAAACTGTTCTTGCGAATGAGCAAGTAGTAGATGGCTGCTGCGAAAGATGTGAAACTGAAGTAGAAAAGAAGAATCTCTCTCAGTGGTATTTTAAAATAACTGACTATGCAGATAGACTTTTAGATAATCTAGATGAACTTGATGGCTGGCCTCACAAGGTTAAAGTCATGCAGCAAAATTGGATAGGAAAATCAAAAGGAGCTGAAGTTGAGTTTAGGATAGAGGATTTCTATAAGAGGCTTAAGGTTTTTACAACAAGGCCAGATACTTTGTTTGGTGTTACATATATGGTATTATCACCTGAGCATCCTTATGTTAAGCTTCTTACCAAGGGAACTGAATGCGAAGAAAAGGTAAATGAGTATATATCCAAAATTTCTCATCTAACTGACATTGAAAGATCATCAACTACTAAGGAGAAAACGGGAGTATTTATTGGGGCATATGCTATAAATCCAGTAAACGATAAAAAGGTGCCTATTTATATATCTGATTACGTTATGATGGACTACGGTACGGGAGCTATTATGGCTGTACCTGCTCATGATGAACGTGACTTTGAGTTTGCTAAAAAGTTTGATTTAGATATTATTCCAGTAGTTGATAGTAAAGATCCTGAAATTGATGTAAACGACCTAAAGGAAGCTTTTGTTGCTGAAGGCGATATGATTAATTCAGGCAAGTACGATGGAATGAACAACAGAGATGCTATAGCTGAAATTACTAAGGAGTTAATCGAAAAGGAAATAGGTAAAGAAACAACTAACTATAAACTTCGCGACTGGCTAATTTCAAGGCAGAGATATTGGGGAACACCTATTCCTATGATTTACTGCAGAAAGTGTGGATGGGTTCCTGAAGAAGAAAAAAATCTTCCAGTAGTTCTTCCAACTGATGTTGAGTTTAAAGGTAAAGGCGAATCGCCTCTTAAAACATCAAAAACATTTGCAAAGGCGATTTGCCCAATATGCGGCTTAGAGTCTACAAGGGAAATGGATACTATGGATACATTCCTAGATTCTTCATGGTACTTTTTAAGGTACTGCGATCCTAAGAATCAGGATGAAATATTTAGCACGGAAAAAGTTAACTACTGGATGAATGTTGACCAGTATATAGGCGGAGTTGAGCATGCAATTCTACATCTTATGTATGCAAGATTCTTTGAAATGGTTTTGTATGATTTAGGACTTGTAAAATATGAAGAACCTTTTAAAAACCTACTTACTCAAGGCATGGTAAATAAGGATGGAAGAAAGATGAGTAAATCCTTAGGTAACGTAGTTAGCCCTGAGGAAATTTTATCAAAATTTGGCGCAGATACGGCTAGAATGTTTATCTTGTTTGCTGCACCACCTGAAAAAGAGCTTGACTGGTCTGATCAAGGCGTTGAAGGAAGTTACAGATTCCTAAACAGAGTGTACAGACTAGTATGTGAATATGTTAATGAAATAAGAAATGAAGACAAGCTTAAAGAAGAGATAATAGTCAATTCTGCCGATGACAAAGAACTTAACTATGCTCTTAATGCTACCGTTAAGAAAGTAACTGAAGATGCGGGTGGACGTTTCCAATTTAATACCGCAATAAGCTCAATTATGGAACTGGTTAATGAGCTATACAGATACAAGGAACTTGATAGTATCAACATGCCTTTGTTCGATAAGGCAATTAGCGATCTTGTCATCGTATTATCACCATTTGTCCCTCATATATGTGAGGAGCTATGGGAAAATCTTGGTCATGAAAACAGACTTTTTAATGTTTCTTGGCCGACTTACGATGAAAAGGCTTTAGTTAGAGATACTATTGAGATAGTTGTACAGATTAACGGCAAAGTAAAAGAAAAAATGGTAATTGAAAATAATTCAAACAAGGAGGTAATGGAAAAGACAGCCCTAGAAAACGATAAAATAAAGTCTTTAATTGAAGACAAAAATGTAATCAAGATTATTGCAGTTCCAAATAAACTTGTAAATATTGTAGTTAAGTAAGTTGTCTAAAAAATATATGGAACAAAAACAACAACAAAAACAAAATGAGCAGCCGAGTAACACAGAGGCTACTAAAACCAATCCTAAAAAAAAGGGTAATGGTAATAATAGAGGAAGACGCAGAAAAAAACCATCTGATGGTTTTAGAATAGTATTCTTAGGTGGACTTAAGGAGATTGGTAAAAATATTACGCTATTTGAATACAAAAATGAAATTCTCATAGTAGATTGTGGTTTTACCTTTCCTGAAGACGAGATGTTTGGAGTCGATGTAGTAATACCTGACTTCACATACTTAAAGGAAAACAAAGAAAAAATAAAAGGTCTTATCATAACCCACGGTCATGAGGATCATATCGGCGGTATACCGTTTTTCTTAAGAGATATCAATGTGCCAATATATGGCACTAAGCTTGCTTTGGGATTAATTAAAAACAAGCTAAAAGAACACAAGGTAAATGCAGATTTACATGTAATAGAAGCAGGTGAAACTTTCGAAGTTGGAAGCTTTACAGTTGAAGCTATTAGAACCAATCACAGTATTGCTGATGCCTTAGCCTATTTCATAAAGTGTCCTGGTGGCAAGGTTATACATACAGGAGACTTTAAAATAGACTATACACCAGTTGATAATGAGGTTATAGATTTAGCTAGATTTGCTCAGCTTGGAGCAGAGGGAATAGACGTACTCTTAGCAGACAGCACCAATGCTACAAGGCCTGGTTTTACTCCTACTGAAAAGATTGTATCTGCTACTGTGGATGATATTTTAACTAAGACTGAAAAGAGAATAATAATTGCTACGTTTTCTTCTAACTTAAGAAGAACTCAAAAAATAATGGAAGCTGCAATTAGGCACGGCAGAAAGATTGCCATATCGGGAAGATCAATGGAAAATGTAATTGGCCTTGCAAAAGAGCTTGGTTATATTAATCTTCCAAAGGAAGCTTTTGTGGACATAAAGAGAATTAAAAATATTCCTGATAAAAACCTTTTAATAGTTACGACAGGTAGTCAAGGTGAACCGATGTCAGCGCTAACTCGTATGGCAAATGACGAGCACAAAGCTGTTAAACTTAAAAAAGGCGATGTTGTAATATTCTCGTCAACTCCGGTACCGGGCAACGAAAAAACAGTTACAAACGTAGTAAATAAGCTGTACGAAAAGGAAGTCAAGGTAATACAGTCAGATATGATGGATATTCATGTATCAGGCCATGCTAGCCAAGAAGAGCTTAAGCTTCTTCATACTTTAGTGAAGCCTAAGTACTTTATTCCTGTTCACGGTGAGCATAGGCATTTAAATGCCCATGCAGAGCTTGCTGAAGGACTAGGAATGGATTCAAGTAATATATTCGTTATGACTAACGGAGACGCCCTAACAGTAAAAGGTCATCAAGCTGTCCATAATAAAAGCGCAGTGCAAGCAGGCGCAATACTGGTTGATGGTTACGGAGTTGGAGATGTAGGCAATATAGTGCTTAGAGACAGAAAGATGCTAAGCGAAAGCGGGCTAATTATTGCAGTAGCTACAGTTGACACAGCTTCTGGCGAGATTGTATCTGGGCCATATCTAGTTTCTAGAGGTTTTGTCTACGTTAAGGATAATTCTGCTATAATGACTGACGCTACTAAGGTGGTTGAAAAGTCACTTAGAAAATGTACGGATGATGGAATTAGAGACTTTAGCTCTATTAAGAATAAAGTTAGAGCAGATCTTAAGGCATATATCTACAGTAAGACAAAAAGAAGCCCTATGATCCTGCCAATATTTATGGAAATTTAGGAGGAAAATATGAACGTATATGAAGAAGCACACAAGCTAGCTGAATCGATTAAGTCTAGCGGCGAATATCAAGAATTTCAAGATATAAAGAAAGAAGTAGACGAGGATCCTGATCTTTCTAATTCATTAAAGGATTTTCAAAAGAAACAATTTCAATTTCAGGCAAAGCAGATGACAGGGGAAACGCCTGATAGTTCCCTTATGGAACAGATTCAAAGTATGTATGCTATAATTGCAGCTAATCCTTTAGCTGCTAAATACTTGCAAGCAGAAGCTAGATTTTCTATAATGATGAAGGATGTTTACGAAATCTTAGGGGATATAGTTAATATTAGCTTTAAATAATACTACTAATTAAGGAGAAAACAATATGATTTACGCAAGTGATTTTAGAAAAGGCATAACCTTTGAGATTAACGGTGAGCCTCATGTCGTAATAGATTTTCAGCATGTAAAACCTGGCAAAGGCGCGGCTTTTGTTAGAACTAAATACAGAAACGTATTAACGGGAGCTACTAGAGAAGAAGCTTTTAACCCAAATGATAAATTTCCTAAGGCTCGAATAGAGACGAAAACTATGCAGTATCTATATAGTGATGGTGAGCTTTACTACTTTATGGATATAGAGACTTATGAACAGATTCCTCTTATGGAAGATCAAGTTTCAGATGCTATGAAATTCTTAAGGGAAAATGATGAAGCTACTATAAAGTTCTATAAAGAAAATGCATTCTTAGTTGAAGCACCTAACTTTGTGGATTTAGTAGTTACTGAAACTGAACCTGGCATTAAAGGCGACACTGCAACTAATGTGACTAAATCTGCTACCGTTGAAACTGGAGCTGTTGTTCTTGTTCCAATTTTCATTGAAGAAGGCGAAAAGATTCAAATAGATACTAGAACGTCGTTGTATCTTGGTAGATCAAAGGAATAAAAGGGGAAAGAGCAATGAAAAATTCGATCAAAATTATATTATTGCTAGTTATTGTTTTGTTCTTAGGTGGATATTTGTTTATAATGAGCATGAACGAACCTAAAGATATAGAGGATGCTACGTTTAAATCTGTCACAGTTGAGATGGGATCCACAACAGGCCAAATAGCAGAACAGCTAAAGAGCCAAGGCGTGCTACGTAGTGCTAATAATTTTATAATACTATCAAAACTAAATAGATTTGATAGTAAGTTTCAGGCTGGTACATATTTATTGTCGCCTTCAATGACTCCTGTTGATATTGCTAAAATCTTAGTAAATGGTCATGTTGAGACACTAACCATTACTATACCAGAGGGTTATACGATATATCAGATAGCAGAAAAGCTTAGTGAAGAAGGCGTAGTAGATTACGATAAATTTGTGGATTTACTTGAAAATGGAAATTTCAAATTTGACTTTTTAGATTATGCTCAAGACAATAAAAATGAACTTGAAGGATATCTATTTCCTAGTACTTATCAGTTAGCTACTGGAGCTACTGAAGAGCAAATCATCACTACTATGTTAAATCAGTTTGATTTAATTTTTACTGATGAATATGAAAAGAGAGCAGAAGAGCTTAATGTTAATATAAATGATATAGTTACAATAGCGTCTATCATAGAAAGAGAATGTAAGGACCCTGCAGACAGGCCTAAAGTTGCAAGCGTAATATATAACAGAATTGCAGATGGCATGCCTCTTCAGATGTGTTCTACAGTGCAGTACGCACTGGGCGAACAAAAGAAGAGACTAACTACCGCAGATACTAAGATAGATTCTCCATATAACACATACATTAATACTGGAATTCCTCCTGGGCCTGTTGGAGCCCCTGGAGAAAGCTCAATTAGGGCGGCACTTTATCCAGCAGATACTGACTACCTTTTCTTTGTTGTAAGCGAGAAATTAGACGGTACTCATAATTTTAGTTCTGACATTGGTCAGTTTGAAAAGGATAAGGCTGCATATAACAAAGCTTTAGAGGAATATGAAAAGAAGCAGGAAAATGAGTAAAATGAATATAACAAACGACATAGTGACAGAATACATACATAACTTCTATAAACCTCTAAGTAATGAGCTAGATGATCTTAGAGAGCAGTCGGAAAATAACAACATACCTATTATCTTAAAGGAAACGGAGAATTTTCTTGTAAACTTTTTAAAGATAATAAAACCAAAAAAGATTCTTGAAATAGGTACGGCAGTGGGATATTCTTCTATTGTTTTTGCTACTGCAATACCAGGTGTTAAGATTACTACCATAGAAAAGGATGAAGACCTATACACTCTTGCTAGGTATAACATCGAAAGGTTTGCATTAACTGGCAGAATAAATCTCTTTAGCGGTGATGCAGATGATATCATAAAAACGCTAAACGCAGATTATGATTTTGTTTTTATCGATGCTTCTAAAAGTCACTATAGAGACTTTTTTAAGGCAGCTGAAAAGAAGTGTTTAACTGGCGCAGTTATAGTATCTGATAATGTGCTTTTAAAAGCTTCTACTGTTGATGATTCATTTGATAAGGGAAGAAGGCACAGAACTAATATAAAAAGGATGAGAGAGTTTTTAAACTATCTTAATGAAAGGGAAGACCTGAGCACAGCGCTTTTAAGTTGTGGAGATGGCCTAGCGATAACTAAATTAAATGACGAATAAAATAGAATTACTGGCTCCTGCGGGAGACTTAGATAAACTAAAGACAGCCATAGACTTTGGAGCTGACGCCGTGTACTTTGGAGCTGAGATGTTTAGCCTAAGAGCTAGCTCTGGCAACATGAGCGTAGCTGACATTACTAAAGGCTTAGAATACGCTCATGAGCGCAGCAAAAAGGGATATATGGCACTAAATATATTTCCTCATAATGAAGATATAATACCTCTTAGAAAATATTTAAATGAAATTAAGGATATTAAAGTTGATGCTTTTATAGTATCAGACCCTGGGGTTATATATCTATTAAAGGAAATAATACCTGATGCTGAGATTCATTTAAGCACTCAGGCTAATATGACAAATTACGAGACTGCTAAGTTTTGGAGCAGCCTGGGAGTTAAAAGGCTTGTTTTAGCAAGAGAGCTTACATTTGAAGAAATCGAATCTATGCTTGAGAATATTCCATGTGATACGGAGCTTGAAGCCTTTGTTCACGGCGCAATGTGTATATCTTACTCTGGTAGGTGCCTTCTTTCTAATTTTATGATAGAAAGAGATGCTAACCGTGGTCAGTGCGCGCATCCTTGCAGATGGAACTACTCTCTTGTAGAAGAGAAAAGACCAGGAGAGTATTATCCTATAGAAGAAGATGACAGAGGCACATATATCATGAACTCAAGAGACCTCTGCATGATAGAGCATATTCCTGAGCTTATGAATTCTGGAATCAAATCCTTTAAAATCGAAGGAAGAATGAAGAGCATGTACTACGTTGCTACTGTAGTAAGGGCCTATAGGCTTGCTATTGATTCTTATTGCTCGGATCCAGATAACTTTGAGTTTGATGATTACTGGTCAAATGAGCTTGAAAAGGCGTCTCATAGAGAGTTTACTACAGGCTTTTATTTTCATAAACCAGACAACAAAGATCAAAACTATTTGACTAGTTCATACACTAGAACCTTTGACTTTGCAGGGGTTATAAAAAAGTATGAAAAGGATACAGGTCTTACTGTAATTGAGCAAAGAAACAAGATATCTATTGGCGATAAAATTGAGGTATTTGGCCCTGAAGTTGGGCACTTTGAATACGTCCTTGAAGAGATGTATAATGAGGATGGAGAAGCGATTGAATCTGCTCCTCATGCGCAGCAGATTGTTAAGATCAATTTTGGTAGAGAGTTTAAACCTGGATATATTTTAAGAAAAGAAAAAGGAAGTGGAGAATAATGTCATCTGACCCGAGTGGTTTATTTGTTTATGTACTTGTAGTTATTTCATTGATTTTAGTTTACGGTATTACAGTTGTCTCTAAGAGGGCTCTTGATACTTTAAATAAGAATATAATAAGTGATATGGTTTCTGAGGGAAATATTAAAGCTGTAGTTGTAGAGACCCTTATAGAAAAGCCATCTAGATATCATTATGCCAATAAATCTTTTGGTATAATTATTAACCTGATAAATATAAGCATTATATATACTTTGATTTTGCCGACAATTACTGAAGACTATAAAATAGCGGGAGCTATGGTACTGGCTGTATCTTATCTTATCCTATTTGAGATTTTTGGTGAGTTCTTACCTAAAAAACTTGCTATTCAAGATAGTGAAAAGTATGCTCTTAAATATTCAGGATACCAGAAATTCTTAATAAGAATTACCATGCCTTTTGTATGGGTTTCGCTTGGAATTACTAACCTTTTACTTAAGATGATGAAAAAGGAAGTCGACGTTGATGACAGCATGTTCTCAGAAGATCAAGTTATGTCTATGCTAGCCCGTGGTCAACAATGCGGTGAAATTAAAGAAGAAGGTAAGAAGATGATTAATTCTGTCTTCGCCTTTGATGATATGCTAGCTTACGAGATAATGACGCCAAGAACTGACGTGTTTACTATTGATATTGAAGACCCAGTTGAGGAATATATAGATAAACTTATGGAGCTTAGATATTCAAGGGTTCCTGTGTGTGAAAACGATACTGACAATATAATCGGTGTTATTCACATCAAGGACTACCTTATTAAAGCCAGAGACAGTGGTTTTGAAAACGTTAATATCAGGGAAATTTTAAGAGAGCCTTACTTTGTTCCTGATACTAAAAATATCGACTCGCTACTTTTAGAATTACAAAGAGAAAAACAGCACATTGCTATTTTGATAGATGAGTACGGCGGCTTTAGCGGCATTGTTTCAATAGAGGATATCATTGAGCAGATTATGGGCGATATCATCGACGAATACGATGAAGCTGACCATGTAATTGAAAAGATAGAAGAAGGTACATACTTAATAGATGGTAATGTTGACTTAGATGACATATATGACGAGATTAATATTAAGCTTGAATCCGATGACAGCGAAACCTTAGGAGGCTTTATAATTGATATCTTAGGTGAAATACCCGAGGAGAACGTTGCATATGACCCCCTATATTTCGGAAACTATGTATTTCATATAGTCAGTGTTAAGGACAAAAGAATAGAAAAGGTAAAGCTACTTGTTTTACCTAAGGATGAGGACAAGGAGGACTAATCTATGGATAGTCAAAACGAAGGTCAGGTTTACGGAGAGCTAAATATCGAAGATGAGGTAATAATTCAGTATGCTGCTGATGAGATTATTAAAACAGATGGAGTTAGCAGACTAGTTGGTGGTATCACTGAGAGCTTTTCTAAGAATATTTTAGGTAGAGAATCAACTAATCAAGGTGTAAGAGTTGTAAGAGATGACAACAAGGCATCAATCGATGTACATATTATCATTAAATATGGCGTTAATATCCCTCAAGTTGCCTTTGAGATTCAGTCTAAGGTAAAAGAGGTTGTTGAATCTAGCACTGGTCTTAAGATTGAGGCTGTTAATATTAGTGTTGAAGGCGTAGAGAAGAGATAATGGCTAAAAGTATAAGAGATGCAAGAGAGCTTGCTATGAAAATTCTTTTTCAGATGGATGCTAACAAAAACTTTGATTATGAGCTGTTTGTAGCTAATGACATCACTGGAGATTTTAAAGATTCGCCTAGGGTGATGGATATCCTTGAAAACATGAAGCTTCATATAACAGATATAGATAACACAATAGAAGAAAACAGTAAAAACCGAAAGGTTCAAAGAATTCCAAAAGCAGACCTTGCAATAATTAGAGTTGCTGTATGCGAAATTCTTTATCTTGATGATGTTCCGGAAGCTGTTTCGATTAATGAGGCTGTTGAGCTAGCTAAAGCATATGGCACCGATAAGGCTCCAGGCTTTATTAATGCACTGCTTGGGCAAACGGTGAGAAGTAGGTAAAATGAGTAAGGATTTGATTTTGGGAATAGATACATCAAACTACAAGACTTCAATTGCTGTAGTTGATTATGCCGGCAATATATTGGTAAATGATTCTAAGCTTCTTCCTGTACCTAAAGGTGAAAAGGGACTTAGGCAATCAGATGCCTTTTTTAAGCATAGCAATGATTTACCACTTATGATATATAAGGTTTTAAATGAAAAGGGCTTAAGAGAAAATATTAAAAGAGTAAGTGTGTCAATTAGCCCAAGATCTGTTGATGGCTCTTACATGCCTGTATTTAGGGCGGGTGAAAACGCTGCAGTTATATTAGCATCATCTCTTGGTGTTCCTCTTAGAAGATTTTCTCATCAAGAAGGTCATATTAAAGCTATTAAAGAATATACAGAAATTAAAGATAAGAATAAATTTATAGCTTATCATTTAAGCGGAGGTACTACTGAAGCTCTTTTAATTGAAAATGACAATATTAAAATAATAGGAGGTACTAAGGATATTTCAATAGGTCAGCTAATAGACAGAATTGGCGTTAAGCTTGGTATGGATTTTCCTGCAGGAAAAGAGATGGATGAATTGGCAATAAAAAACGATGCTATTATTAATCCTACGCCGATAAGATTAAATGATGGCTATTTTAATCTATCTGGCGTAGAGACTCAGTGCATGAAAGCAATAGATCAAAATTTTGGAATGGAAATTATTCCGGGACTTTTTAATGCTATTTCTCAGCTTTTAGTATATGAAACTAAATATTTATCTGATAAGTATTTAATAAGTGATTTTATCTTTACAGGAGGAGTATCATCAAGCGAATACATTAGAAACTATTTACCAGGCAAGGTAGATGCTAATTTATTCTTTGGAGCGCCTGAATTATCTGGTGATAACGCTGTAGGGATTGCGCTACTAGGAGGTACTAACAATGGCTAATGCTATATCCGTATCTCAATTAAATGCCTATATAGAAAGAGTGCTTGTTACTGATCCATTATTAAACAACATATATATTAAGGGCGAAATATCTGGCCTTAACTATCATAAGTCTGGCCACATATACTTTTCTTTAATTGATGCAAATGGTAAAGTTAGCTGCGCTATTTGGAGAAGTTACGTTGGAAATATTAAGACTAAGCTTAAAGAAGGCGACGAGATTATTGTCTCTGGAAGTATTAATGTATATAACAAGGGAGGCAGTTATTCTATTAATGTTAGGACTGCTGAAGTTATGGGAGGTGGCGACCTCGCCAAGGCTTTTAACGACCTTAAGGAAAAGCTGGAAAAGCTTGGTTTGTTTGATTTACAGCATAAAAAACCACTGCCTGAATTTCCCAAAAGAGTTGGCGTGCTTACATCAGGCACTGGTGCTGCAGTTGAAGACATTAAGAGGATCATCAAGGAAAAAAACAATATTGTAGATATTTTAATCTTTCCTACATTAGTTCAAGGAGCGGATGCTCCGAAAAGCATAACGGATAATATTAAATTAGCTAATATGGTTTCTGAAACAGAAAAACCGATTGATGTGTTAATTGTAGGCAGAGGCGGCGGCGCTAAGGAAGACCTTGACTGCTTTAATGATGAAGCTGTTGCTATGGAAATCTTTAAATCTAAAATCCCCATCATATCTGCCGTAGGCCACGAGCGCGACTTTACAATTGCTGATTTCATAGCAGATGTTAGGGCAGAGACTCCAACATCTGCTGCAAATATTGCAGTATATGATGTTGAAGAGGTTAAAGATAATATTTATGTGTTAATCTCTGACATGGTTACTAAGTTATCAAATATGGAGGAAATAAACAGAGAAAGAATAAATTCTTACTATAGCTCTATGATACTTAGTATACGAAACAAGGTTATTAATCAAGAGATGGCAATAGAGAATGCTAAAATTGTATTAACAGAAAACAATCCACTTAATATATTAGGTAAGGGATATGCTATAATAACTAAAGATGACGATAAAATTGTTAAATCAGTTGATGATTTAACAATAGATGATACGTATAACATTTCGCTGAAAGATGGCAAAGCTAAGGCAAAAATATTGTCTAAGGAAAGGGGTTAGTATTGAAAGAGAAAACTTTTGAAGAAGCTCTAAAAAATTTAAGAGAAGCTGCAGATAACATTAAGGATAATACTACTAGTATTGAGGACTCTCTTAAGCAGTTTGAAAAGGGAATGGACGAATACAAGTACTGTAATGAGATATTAAACGATGCTAGTCAAAAGATTGAGATTTACGAGAAAGAGGTGAATGAGAATGCAAGATAATTATCAGATGTATTATGACCTTATTGAAGATCACATTTTGGATTTTATCCCTTCTGTGGATAGTAAAAGTGAGACTCTGTATGATGCGGTTAATTACAGCGTTACTAGCGGAGGAAAGAGATTAAGACCTATTCTTCTTCTTGCTGCTTGCGATTTTGCTGGAGGCGAGCTTAAAACTGCTCTTCCATATGCTTGCGCTATTGAATATATTCATACATATTCTTTAATTCATGATGATCTTCCTGCAATGGACGATGACGTATTAAGAAGGGGCAAGCCTACCAATCACAAAGTTTATGGAGATGGTATGGCGATACTAGCAGGCGATGCTCTTTTAAACACTGCTTATGAAGTAATGTACAGAGATTTAATCTACTATTTTGATACTCCTCAGTGCTTAACATGCAAGATAAATGCAGGTCTAACTATTGCCAAAGGAGCTGGAATTTCTGGCATGATATCAGGTCAAGCATCTGATATTGAAAATGAAAATAAAGTATGCTCTAAGGAGATGCTTGACTATATTCACGTTAATAAAACTGGAGATTTAATTACGGCGGCTGTTAGAGCTGGTCTTTATTTAGGAGGCGCTGACGATGCTAAATTTGAAAAACTAACTAGTTTTTCTGAGTACTTTGGTCTTGCTTATCAGATTTCTGATGACATTTTAGATGTCGTAGGTGAAGCTAATGAAATGGGTAAGATGCCTAATGTAGATAAAAAAAGAGGAAAAAACAGCTACGTTTCCTTAAATGGTTTAGATGCGGCATATGACAGACTAGATGAACTTGTTGTGAAAGCTGTTAAAACGATAGAGTGCTACTATGATAATGCTGAGGTCTTTAGGGATCTTGCATTAAAACTTAAGGCGAGAACTAAATAATGGGTATTAATTTAAAGGAAAAAGATTTACTTGAAAAACTAAAGAAGATGGATGTCCATGATATGGAATTACTTTCAGATGAGATTAGAAGTTTTCTAA
The DNA here is from genome assembly GCA_012744355.1 of Clostridiales bacterium. GTDB lineage: Bacteria > Bacillota > Clostridia > Peptostreptococcales > Anaerovoracaceae > JAAYHV01. The sequence continues at coordinate 3,811 of JAAYHV010000007.1, read as the reverse complement.
TTGATTCTGTCTCTAAAACCGGTGGGCATTTAGCTTCTAATCTTGGCGTGGTTGAACTGACTATTGCTATGCATAAGACATACAACTCTCCTAAGGATAAGCTTATCTTTGACGTTGGACATCAGTCTTACGTTCATAAGATACTAACTGGCAGAGCCAGTGAATTTTACAGTTTAAGAAAATATAAAGGGCTTTCTGGTTTTCCTAAAGTTAAGGAAAGCGCTCATGATGCATACGAAACAGGTCACAGCACTACGTCTCTTAGCGCTGCTATGGGAATGGCTACAGCAAGGGATTTAGACGGTGATGATTATGAGGTTATTGCTGTAATTGGCGATGGCTCTATGACAGGCGGCATGGCTTATGAAGCATTAAACAACATTGGTACTTGTAATAAAAACATTAAGATTATTCTTAACGATAATGGCATGTCAATATCTAAAAATATAGGAAGTCTGTCGCTTCATTTAAGCAAGCTTAGGGCATCTAAAGATTATCTTTGTGCTAAAGATAACGTAAAGAACTTTTTAAATAATGTTCCAGTTATTGGTAAGGGTATTAGAAGTACCTTAAGCATACAAAAGGAACTTCTTAAGTATTCAATATATAGCCAAGGAATTTTCATTGAGGAAATGGGCATTGAATATATTGGACCAATTGATGGTCATAACATTGAAAAGCTAATGGAGGCTATGGCTGTTGCAAATAAAGTAAAAGGGCCTACGCTTATTCATGTTATTACGAAAAAGGGTAAAGGCTATTACTGGGCTGAGAAGTATCCTAACAGGTTCCACGGTATTTCTGCCTTTGATACTGAATCTGGAAAGCCACTATCTAGTACTGAAGATTCATATTCTGATGTCTTTGGTAAAAAGGTTTTAAAACTTGCTGAAGAAAATATTGATATAGTTGCAATCACTGCTGCTATGGGAGTTGCAACTGGTTTAAAACCAATGCATGATAGATTTCCTGATAGAATTTTTGATGTAGGAATTGCTGAGCAGCACGGTGTTACCTTTGCTGCAGGATTAGCTAAAATGGGCAAGATTCCTATTGTTGCTATATATTCTACTTTTCTTCAAAGGGGATTTGATCAGTTAATAGAAGATGTTGCCCTTCAAAATCTTCATGTTATTTTTGCAGTTGATAGAGCTGGACTTGTCGGCGCTGATGGTGAGACTCATCAGGGGCAGTACGATATATCATATCTTTCTATGATACCAAATATGACAGTTCTTGCTCCTTGCGATGGCAAGCAGCTTGAAGAGATGCTTGACTATGCAGTAAATATAGATGGGCCTGTGGCGATTAGATACCCTAGAGGTACTTCTGTATCTAATCACTTAAGACTTAGACCGTTTACTGGTGGCAATATTACTTTAAAAGAGGGCAAGGACGTTACTATATTTGCAGTAGGCAGCATGCTTGATATTGCAATTGAGGCGTCTGATAAACTAAATGATTTAGGATTTGATGCAGGTGTTGTAAATGTCGGTTCAGTTAAACCTATACAAGTTCCTGATATAGATTCTAAGCTCTATATTACTATTGAAGATGGAATCAAAATAGGAGGCTTTGGAGAGAGATTTAATATGGCTACTGATATACATACTATAACTTTAGGTATTCCTGATGAGTTTGTAGCCCACGGTAGTGTTGATGAGCTTAGAGATGAACTAGGACTTACTAGCGATGCTATTTTGAAAGGAGCTAAGGATTATCTTGAAAAAAGAGAGACTGGATGTGCTTCTTGTAAATAACGGATTCGCTCAATCTAGAGACAAGGCTAAAAGAACTATTATGGCTGGTCTTGTGTTTGTAAAAGATAACAGGGAAGATAAAGCAGGATCCAGATTTGATCCTGAATCTGAGATTAGAGTTAAAGGTCAAGAGTGTCCATATGTTGGCAGAGGCGGCTATAAGCTTGCGAAGGCAATAGACGTATTTGAGCTACAACTAGCTGATAAAATTTGCATGGACATTGGAGCGTCTACTGGTGGTTTCACCGACTGTATGCTGCAAAATGGAGCAAATAAGGTATATGCTATTGACGTTGGTTACAATCAGATTGACTACAAGCTGAGAACTGATGACAGGGTAGAAGTTCATGAGAAGACTAACATAAGATACTTAGATTATGATTTAATAAAGGAGCCTATTGATTTTGTCAGTATAGATGTTTCCTTTATTTCTCTAAAACTTGTGCTACCAGTAGCCGGTAAGGTTCTTAAAGATGATGGCATTATTATTTGCCTTGTTAAACCTCAATTTGAAGCTGGTAAGAATCAAGTTGGTAAAAAAGGTATAATAAGGGATCCTAAAATCCACACTGAAGTTATTGAAAATGTCTTAAAATATGCTGAAGAAAATTCACTTTTTCCTTGCGGTTTAACGTACTCTCCGATTACGGGTGCTAAGGGTAATGTGGAATTTTTACTTTGTTTGTCTAAAGTTGACACAGGTGCTATAATAGACATCGATGAAATAGTGACAAGCTCCCATATGGAGTTTATATAACGTAATGATTTTAAAGGAGAAATTAACTATGAAATTAACTAAAAGAGTAAATGAGATGCAATTTTCACCTATTAGAAGATTTAATCCAATGGGTAAGAAAGCTGAAGCTGAAGGTAAGAAAGTTTATCACCTAAACATTGGTCAACCTGACGTTGAAACTCCTGAATGCTTTATGGAAGCTATCAGAAATTACGACAGCAAGGTTATTGCTTACGCTGAGTCTCAAGGCATCGAGCCTCTAAGAAGCGCTATCGTAGATTACATGAAGATGTATGGCATGGATTACGAAAATGAGGATATTATCGTTACTATGGGTGGTTCAGAAGCCCTTACTATGACTTTCCTTACTATCTTAAATCCTGGTGAAGAAGTACTAGTACCAGAACCTTTCTATACTAACTATCATACTTTTGCTAAATGTGCTAGCGGAGAAGTTGCTCCAATTACGACTAAAGTTGAAGATGGTTATCATTATGCTGACAGAGAACTTATTGAATCAAGTATTACTGACAAGACTAGAGCTATTGTTTGTTTAAACCCAGGTAATCCTACTGGTAATGTTTTAACTAAAGATGAGATGAAACTTATCTGCGAAATAGCTAAAGAACATGACTTATGGATCTTATCAGATGAAGTATATAGGGAATTTGCATATGACGGAAGAGAAGTTACTTCATTTGGTATGATGAAGGAATATGAAGACAGAATAATTATTATTGATTCTGTTTCTAAGAGATTCTCTGCTTGCGGAGCTAGAGTTGGCTGCGCAATATCAAAAAATAAAGAATTTATGCAAGGCATGCTTAAAATTGCTCAGGGAAGACTATGTATCCCTACAATTGACCAAGTTGGAGCTACTGAGCTATTTAAACTTCCTAAAGAATATTACGCTGAAGTTAAAGCTGAATACGTTGGAAGAAGAGATGCTGCATACGAAGAACTTATGAAGATTCCTGGCGTTGTTTGCCAAAAACCAGGAGGAGCATTCTACATGACTGCTAAACTTCCTGTTGACAACGTAGAGGACTTTCTAGTATACTTATTAACAGAGTTTGAAGATAAGGGTGAAACTGTTATGTTTGCACCTGCAGAAGGATTTTATGCAACGCCTGGCCTAGGTAAGGATGAAATGCGTATTGCTTACGTACTAAATCAAACTGATATGAAAAGAGCAGTTGAACTTATCAGATTAGGACTTGAGGCGTACCTTAAATAGTTGTTTCGAATCTCCGGATTTGTTACATACACACACACTAGAAGATACCGCGACAGCGGTATCTTTGCTTTTTGGCAG
>JAAYHV010000058.1 GCA_012744355.1 Clostridiales bacterium | reverse complement strand
TGCTTAAAATAAGTATACCTTAGTCCATTGTTCGATTTTTGAAATGGCTTGTTTGTCATGCACTTTTTTAAAAATAAAGAATTCTAGTTTTTTTAAGGTTAGCTATTGACTTTTACTAGCTGGTCTTAATATATCATAGTCACTCAGAATTCTCCGAGTCAGATAGGATAAGCCTTTGCCTATCCATCAAAGTTATTTTCTTCCTTATTTTGTAATAGGGGTTATTTCTTATATGAATTCTTTTATAAGCTTATTAACAGCGGCAGGATCCGTTTTCTTGTCGACAAGAACCTTGCCTCCCTTTAGTACTTCATTCTTCTCATTAAATGTACGTTTAGCCTCTTGATAAACTACGCCTATAGGTATTTTATCACCAAGCTCCATAGCTTTTTCCATTGCATTAATCTTATTCGACGGGTCGTAATCGTCTCCAAGTTCATAAACTCTTTCGTTGTACCATTTATAAGTATTCGTTTTGTTGAAAGTTACGCATGGCTGATAGATATCAAGAAGAGCGTAGCCCTTATATTCTATAGCTTGCTTCATCAGTTTTACCAAATGTTTAGGGTTTCCTGCAAAGCCCCTTGCTACAAAACCAGCTCCAGTAGCTATTGCTATAAGAAGCGGATTTAAAGGTTCATCATTATTACCGTCAGGTTCAACTCCCGATACAAAACCTTGACCTGATGTAGGTGAAGCTTGGCCTTTTGTCAGGCCGTATACTTGATTATCGTGAACGAAATGCGCTATATCTATATTTCGTCGTATGTTATGAATAAAGTGGTTACCACCTTCCCCATACGTATCGCCATCTCCCGTACTTACTATTACAGTTAATTTTTCATTTGCCATTTTAATTGCTGCGGCAGGTGGAAGTGCACGTCCATGAAGCCCGCTAAATGCATTTGCATTTATATACTGCGGTATTTTGGCAGCCTGGCCTATTCCCGCAACAACAACTACTTCGTGCGGATCTTTTTCTAGCTCTTCAAGTGCAGTTCTTAGGCATTCAAGAATGCTGAAGTTTCCGCATCCTGGGCACCAAGCCGTTTCATATGTTTTATATTCAGCCATTGCTGCCACCTCCTAGAATTTTTTCTGTAATCTGTTTGCCAGTTATCTGGCGCCCGTCATACTTTAAAACACTACTCGAACATTCTATACCAGTATACTCACGGATTATCCCTGCTAGTTGCCCGGTAGCATTCTGTTCAACATTTATTATATTTTTTGCTTTCTCGGCCTTTTCTTTAAGCACTTTGTCTGGTAATGGAAAAACATCTCCAAAAACAAGAGCCGCAAATCGTTCCCCTTCAGCACTATTTAGCATATCTATGGCCTCGGATAAAGGTCCATACATTGAGCCCCATCCGATAAGCAGAGTGTCAAAATCATCATGCCCAATAAAATCAGGTTCTATAAGCTCTTCTTTTAGCATTTCAAGCTTTTTCATACGCTTGTCCACCATCTTCGTGCGAATTTCAGCCGATTCAATTATTCTACCAGCTTCATCGTGCTCATCACTATCTATCGCAACTATATTCTCTGATTTACCTGGTATAAGGCGTGGGGAAACACCGCTATAAGTATAGCGGTAACGAAGATATTCACCTGAAAATTCCCTGAGTGGTTCCGCGACTTCAACTCCGCTTATATCAAAGGGTTCGACCGTACCTGAAGAATCTCCTAGGTACTGATCGGAAAGTATTACTACAGGAATCTGATATCTTTCAGCAATATCAAAGGCACGTATTGTCTGATAAAAAGCATCTTTATGCGTACGCGGTGCTATCACCATACGCGGAAATTCGCCTTGCGATGCGGATACCATAAATTTGAGATCTGCCTGTTCCGTTCGAGTTGGCAAACCAGTGGCTGGCCCTGGTCTTTGTACATTAACAACAACTAGTGGCATCTCTGTAATTCCTGCAAGTCCAAATGCCTCTACCATCAATGAAAATCCTCCACCTGAAGTACTCGTCATGGATTTTGCTCCAGCGTAAGATGCACCTATAGCCATATTAATAGCAGCAATTTCGTCTTCTGCTTGTTCGACTACTACTCCCATCTCGTGACTTTTTAATGCAATGTATTCCATTATTGGGGTAGCTGGAGACATTGGATAAGCGCAGTAAAATCTAAGCCCTGCTGCTATCGCGCCAAGAGCTACTGCTTGATTACCAGAAAGTATCATCCAATTTTCAAAACGACCTTCAAGTTTTTCGTACCGCTTGTCAGCAGTTTTATATCCTTCGTTAATTGCTTTAACATTAACGTCTACATGTTTTTCGTCTAAAAAGCCTCTTAAAACTTCTTCAACATTGTCAGCGTTCTCGCCAAATAGTTTTAAGATAACGCCTATAGCTATGACACCAGAAACTTTTGAGTTGCCTATTTCTTTTGCCATATCGTTCATTGGTATTTTTATTGACCGTTTGTCATCAGTATCCATATCGCTGTCGCAAAGTATAAAACCGTCTTCTTTTAATTCGTGCTCGTGAATACTAATAGTCTCTTCATTTAGTGCTATTATTCCGTCAAGATCATAACTATGGGAAAGGACTTCATCCGTACCAAAACGCATGATAATAAAATTGTGTCCTCCTCGTATCCTCGACATAAAATCCCTGTATGTGAAAACACTGTACCCAAATCTCTTCATTAGTTTCTCTAGTATAGCTGCTGTTGTATCTATTCCTTGTCCAGCAGCGCCGCCAATCAATAAATTGTACATATTCACTCCTTTTACGCCACCTCTTAGTAACATATGACTATTGCTTTTCCAAGCCAAATAGCTACTAATTAGGTTTTGTATTTTATCGAATCTGTTTTTAACAGCTTAATATTCTTGTCGTAATCCAAACTCTGCATCCTCAACCCATTCATCAGGTCGGGTAACCATTTTAATGATTTCTTCAATCACTTTATAGTGATCCTCTTCTTGCCTGATAAGAAACTCGAAAATGTCCTTGTCCTCTTCTGTTTCAGATAAAAGTTTTTTATAAAGTTCTATGCTTTTTTCTTCCATATCCAAAGCTAATTTATATGCGTCTATCTGCTTAGCTCTGTTTTTCTCGGCGTCCACTCCATCGGCATCGCTAAAAACGTTTTTCACACATATCGCAGACCCTTCAGCTAAAAGAGTATCTTTACCCTCTTGTCTTTCTTTAATTATTTGAGCATGTCTTTTTTCGTCTTCCGCCAGAGATGTAAACACCTGATAAAGATCATTATCCTTGTTTTCCAGTGCTTGCTCCCTGTAATACTTTTCACCATCTACTTCCATTTGTATTGCATATTCTAAACTATTCATAATAAAACCTCCTTCTTTAATTTATACCCATTAACATTA
>JAAYHV010000006.1 GCA_012744355.1 Clostridiales bacterium | reverse complement strand
TTAGCAAGCTGACATTTGTACCATATTTTGCAGAAATATAAATCATGTCTTCCGACTCTATTTTTGGTGTTTCTTCTTGTAAGAGATCAGACTTATTAAAGGCATTAAATATCTCTTTATCTCCTGCTCCTATTTCATCTAAAACTTTTAAAGTTACTTTTTTTTGAAAATCAGACCTGTCGTTAGATACATCTATCACATGTATAAGCAAATCCGCGTATAAAACCTCCTCTAGTGTGCCTTTAAACGCCTCAACAAGGGTATGTGGTAGCTCGCTTACAAAACCGATTGTATCCACTAAAATGAACTCATTATTGTCATCATATTTAATCGATCTTTGACTTGTATCTAGGGTTGCAAAAAGCATATCTTCTTCAAATACTTGCTTATCATCTTTCTCAACATCCTTAAGTAGTGCGTTCATCAATGCTGATTTTCCAGAATTTGTATATCCTACTAAAGCTACTATAGGGACACGGTTCTTTTCTCTTAATTTTCTCTGCGTCTTTCTAACTTGAATAGATTTGTCTATCTCGTTTTTAATGTCATCTATTCTTTTTTCAATATGTCTTCTGTCTGTTTCAATTTTTTTCTCTCCTGGACCTCTTGTTCCTATTCCGGCTCCTTGTTGTGACAGATAATTACCAAATCCTACTAATCTTGATTTTCTATACTTCTGCTGAGCTAATTCAACTTGAAGTTTTCCATTTTTCGTCTTAGCTCTTTTAGCGAATATATCAAGTATTAATATTGTTCTATCTATAACCTTTACTTCTAGTTTATCTTCTAAATTTCTAATTTGTATGCCTGAAAGCTCATTATTAAATATTACTAAATTGGCCTCCATATTGGAGACCAATTCTTTTAGTTCTTCTGCTTTACCTTTGCCGATGTATGTAACGATGTTAGGTTTTTCCAGTGATTGTGTGCATACACCTAGAACTTCTACATCATCTGCTTCAGCAAGACCTTTTAACTCTTCAATAGCGTATTCCCATACACTACTAAAGTTTATTCCTGCTATTATTGCTCTTAATTTTTCATTTTCCATTTTAGTTCATCTCATCTAAAGTAGATGCTAAATATTTATTAGTTATTTTTAACCTAGTTCCCTTCATACCTAAAGAACGAGATTCTATTACACCTGCACTCTCAAGTTTTCTTAAAGTGTTTACTATTACTGATCTAGTGATTCCAGTTTGGTCTGCTATTCTGCTAGCAACCAAAAGTCCTTCGTCTCCATTTAGCTCCGCAAATATACATCTAACTGCTTCTAGCTCTGAATACGATAAAGTTTCTAATGCTTGTCTTACTACATTTTTTTGTCTTTCTACTTTTTCAGATTCTTGAACATTTCCTCTACCTATTTCGAGACCGATCACAGTAGCGCTATACTCACACAGTGCTATATCTATCTCTGAAAACGCCTTTTCAGCTCTCACAATTAAAAGGCTACCAACTCTTACTTCACCCGAAATAGCTGGTGCTATCGTATGATATTTTTCTGTATCCGCAAAATGATTGCCAAATATGTTGCTTGCTTCTTTTCTGTTTAAATTTATAACTGTTTCTTTTATTTTAGATAGTTTGTCATTGTATTTTCCATCGAGGTTAGTCCAGTTGTATCTAGCATCACCTTCTTTTAACTCATCAATATCAATTAATGACATTGATAATACCTTGCCCTTTTTAGAGAAAATATATACATTTGCCTCTAATACTTCACTTAAAATGTCGCTTAAATCATTGAATGAAAAATATCCCTCTTCACTGTGGCTCAAAACCCAATTAAGTTTTCTAAATTTTGTTAATATTTGCTTTTCCATTTTGTACCCCTGTTTTTTTATAGTATGTATTGATCTACATTTTCCTCGTGTATTTTTTCAATGAATTTCTGTTTTACATCATCTCTACTTAATGTTATATCATCCATTTCTTCATTAGGTAATTCATACGATATATCTTCTACAAGCTTTTCGATAATTGTATGTAATCTTCTAGCTCCTATGTTCTCCGTTTGCTCGTTCATAAGAAAAGCCATCGAAGCTATTTCGTCTAAAGCATCTTCCGTAAAGTTAATCTCAATTCCTTCTGTTTCTAAAAGTGCCTTGTGCTGCTTAATTATAGCGTTTTTAGGAACAGTAAGTATTTTTAAGAAATCGTCTTTATCAAGACTATTAAGTTCTACACTAATTGGAAATCTACCCTGAAGCTCTGGAATCAAATCAGACGGTTTTGCGCTATGGAATGCTCCTGCACCAATAAACAGCATGTAATCTGTTTTAACAGGTCCATACTTAGTATTAACTACGCTACCTTCAACTATAGGCAAGATGTCCCTTTGAACACCTTCTCTTGATATATCAGCGCCTGATCTCATAGACGAGCCTGAAGCTATTTTATCAATTTCGTCTATAAATAGAATGCCATTTTGTTCGGCATTCTCTAATGCTTCATCTATTACTTGATCCATGTCAATTAAGTTCTGGGCTTCTTGCTCTCTGAGGATTTTTCTAGCATCCTTAACTCTTACATTTTTATTTTTAGTCTTTTTAGGCATCATATCACCAAATATATTGCCAATTGCCATGCTAGCGCCTTCGTTGCTCATATCTAATTGATTGGATTTAGGACTGTCATCTACTTCTATCTCAATGAACTGTTCTTCCAAAAGACCTTCTCTAAGTTGCTCTCTTACCTGCTCTCTTGCCATTTCCAAATCGCTTAAATCTTCATCTTCAGGCTTTGTATCTTTTCCCTCTTCGTAAAGTTTTTTTTGGCTAGAGTACCCACCACTGTTTAGTATAAAGTCAAAGGGATTGTTACTTTTGTCTCCTGATTTTTTCTTCTTTCCAGGAATGATAGCTTCAATTATTTTTTCTTCAGCTATCTGATCTGCTATTTCATATTTTTCATGAAGTCTGCTTTCTTTAGTTATTCTTATAGAAGCTTCAACTAGATCTCTTATCATTGATTCTACATCTCTACCAACATAACCAACTTCGGTAAATTTAGTTGCTTCTACCTTAACAAATGGAGCATCCATAAGTTTAGATAATCTTCTTGCTATTTCAGTTTTACCTACACCTGTAGGGCCCATCATCAATATATTCTTAGGACTGATTTCTTCTCTAATTTGTTCATCTAATAGGCTTCTTCTATATCTGTTACGAAGAGCTATAGCTACAGATTTCTTAGCATCATCTTGACCAATTATATATTTATCTAACTCCAAAACAATTTCTTTAGGAGTCATACTTTTTAATTTAGTGTTCATCTTACTCCTTTTCTTTATAGTTTTTCAACTGTTATGTTACCGTTTGTGTATACGCATATCTGTGAAGCGATATTTAACGATTCTCTTACTATCTCTTCAGCAGTCATATCTGTGTTTTCATAAAGTGCCTTTGCTGCTGCATAAGCATAATTTCCACCAGAACCAATCGCAACAAAATCATTGTCAGGCGCTATTACTTCTCCATTACCTGAAATAACTAATAAGTCCTCTGTATCGACTACTATCATTAGTGCTTCAAGGCTTCTTGTAGCTTTATCTTTTCTCCAAAGCTGTGCTAAATCAACTGCCGCTCTTTTCAAATTACCAGTATGTTCTTCAAGCTTGTTCTCAAATTTATCTGTTAGGGAAAAAGCATCCGAAACAGAACCCGCAAAACCTGTAAGTACAGTATTTTTATATATTTTTTTTACTTTTTTTGCCCCATTTTTCATTATAGTTGTTTCGCCCATAGTAACCTGTCCGTCACCAGCAATCGCAACATCGTCAGGACCTCTTCTAACTGCAACTATTGTAGTTGCATGAAATTGTACCATTTTAATACCTCCAAATTATTCCTTATATTTACATTCCTTGTTTGAACACTTAAGAGTGCTCGTTTTCGTTATCTTTTCAACTAGCAAAGATTCGCATTGAGGACATCTCTTATCAGTAGGCTTGTCCCAAAACACAACTGTGCAATCTGGGTATCCACTACATCCATAGAAAAGTTTGCCTTTTCTGCTCTTCTTTACTATTAAATCTTTTCCACACTCTGGACAATTTACCCCTACTTTTTTTATTATAGGTTTTGTGTTCTTACATTCCGGGTAACCTGTGCATGCTAAGAATTCGCCGAAACGTCCTTCTTTGATTGCCATCGGTTTACCGCATAATTCACAAACTTGGTCGCTCAGTTTAACTTCCATCTCTATTTTGGCTATCTCTTCATCTGCAATTTTAAGTTCTTTACTAAAATCGACGTAAAATTCATTTATTATAGTCTTCCACTGTCTTTCATTTAATTCTACAGCATCTAGTTTATCCTCTAAACCTGCTGTAAATTTAGCGTCTACTATTTCTGTAAAGTATTCGCTAAGCATTCCTATTACAATAAATCCTAATTCAGTAGGAACTAGTAATCTTTTATCTCTTACGATATATCTTCGCCCTGTTAAAGTGGCTATAATTGGAGCATATGTACTAGGTCTGCCGATATTTTTTTCTTCTAAATCCTTAACTAGGCTAGCTTCAGTGTATCTTGGTGGTGGCTGAGTAAATTTTT
>JAAYHV010000057.1 GCA_012744355.1 Clostridiales bacterium | reverse complement strand
TCAGCTAACTACTAAGGATCTAGTTCCCCTATTAAGCTACATCCTACTTAAAGGGAGATGCCGGAATTGTAAAACAAAACTTTCAATTCAGTATCCGTTCATAGAAGCGTTAAACGGTGTCTTATACTTGGTCATCTTCCTTATTATTGGTTTTAATTACTTGGCAGTTATATACTGCTTGCTAGCATCTGCACTGCTTACGCTGAGCGTGATAGATTTAAAAACGTATGAAATACCATTTGGAATAAACGTATTCATATTAGCATTAGGTCTTGTTAGGTTGGCTTTTGAATGGCCAAATTACTTGCCCTATGTTATTGGCTTTTTTGCAGTAAGTGTATTTTTGGAGATAATTCTACTATTATCAAAAGGACGAGCTATCGGCGGCGGTGATGTTAAACTGATGGCTGTATGTGGACTTTTAATAGGATACAAATTAGCTATACTGGCATTTATATTAGCATGTATCTTAGGAAGCATTATTCACTTACTTAGAATGAAATTTACAGATGCCGAAAATGTACTAGCCATGGGACCGTATTTGTCCTTAGGCGTCTTCATTTCAATTTTATTTGGAAACGAAATGATCAATTGGTACATTGGATTAATTTGGTAGAAACACAAATACTGTGTTTATATATTATTCGAAATTATGTTAGGAGGAAGTTATGGCTGGAAAGGTGTTATGCATTGAGATTACAACTCATTTTATAAGAGCTGTAGAAATGGACTATCTATCTAAGAAGCCAAAGGTGTACAATAATTTTGTTATAGCTACACCGGTAAATTCTTATACAGATGGTACGGTACTAATAAATGATGAGCTCGTTAACTGTATTAGTACTGAGATTAGTAATCAAAAGATATCAACTAAAAGAGTTATGTTTATTTCTTTATCAAGTCGTATTGCAACTCGTGAAGTTTTAATACCTCCAATTAAAGATAAAAAAATACCTGAATTTGTTAAAGCAAATGCGGAAGATTATTTTCCTGTAGATATCACTAATTACGAGATTTCTCATGTTCTTTTAGAAGATGTTACAGAAGGAGGAGGCTTAAAACATAGGTTACAAGTTTATGCTATTCCAGATGATATTGTTTTTGCATATAGGGAGCTAGCTTACAAGTTAAAACTAAAGTTTACAGCATTTGATTATGTAGGTAACAGTATTTATCAACTTGCTAAAAACTACTTTAACGAAGGTGTTCAGGTTTTTGCAAAAATTGGAAATATAGCTACTCAGGTACTTATTACAAATAACGGTAGCCTTCAGCTGCAAAGAACGATTCCCTACGGCGTAAATGATATTTATAGCGTTCTAGTAGATTCACCAACCTTACCTATAGTAAATAACGCTACGGATGCCAGGGAATATTTCATTGAGCATGACGTTATATATGATGAGGATCATGATGTAAGTATTTCAGTAACAGAAAGAGATAAAATAGACGATACACTTAAAAGTCTTTCTGGTAGCATAAGTAGGGTTATTGACTACTATGCTAACAACAATAAAGAATTTGAGATTGAAGGAATAAATATATTTGGCAGCGGAGCATCGGTTAATAAGATAGACAAGCTATTAACATATGAATTAAACAGGCCTGTCAGTTGCTTATCTGAACTTGATGGTTTAACCATTGATTCTAAAAAATCTGGAGGCATAGAGCAGTATTTATCATGTATGGGCGCTACAATAAATCCTGTGATTGTAGCTGAAAATATTAAATATAGTATAGAAGCAGAAGAAGATCAATTGAAATCAACTAGTTTAGTGTTTAAGCTGTTAGTTGCTGTAGCATTAATACTAATAATTATTTCTGGAAGCTTAAACTTGTATTCCGTGGTTAAGATACATTTACTTAATAATAATTTAGTTGAATTATCTGAAGCCCAGAGTGTTTACGATGATTATGTTTTGGCTAGTGCAAATCATTCAGAAATGACTGTAATAGAAAGTAACATGTACACTATGAACAAACAGATAGTAACGATGTTTGAAGATATGGAGAGGTTACTCCCTTCTACAGTTAGAGTTTCGGCGTTTTCAAGTGAAAGCGATCAGATTATAATGACCTTAGTGGTAGCTGGTAAAGAGGGTGCTGCTAAGACTCTCATACAATTAAGAAATATGAACTCATTAACTGATGTTAAAACTAATGGTATTACTCAAGTTGATGATAGCGGTGATGTGGAAATGACAGTTACTGCTACCATGGCAGAAATTGAAGAGTAGGGAGGTTGATCATGGAATTTTTTAAAAATTTAAGCGCAAGAGACAAGAAAATATCTATGTATTTGATAGGAATACTATTAGTAATTGTAGTATACGCTTTTGCATTTAATCCGCTTATGGATAGATACAGTGCTCAAAAAGCTACTCAAGACGACTTGCAAAGACAAGTTGATCAGCTAACCGAAATTAATGATAACTTAGATAAATATAAAAGCGATACAGCAAAATTAAATAATGAACTTAGCACTTTTATGGAGGGTTTTAAACCTGATTTAAAGGAAGAAGATAGCATTGTTTTTGCAAAGGGGCTAGAAGATAATACAGCGGTAGATATTTCAAGCATGGCCATAAATGAAAGATTTTTTGTCTATACTATGGGTACAGAAAGCGCCGAAGTTACTACTGAGCCAGGTGAACCTATACCAGCTGGTACGCTGCTTATTCCAGAGACTTTATATGCTGCGCCAACTACGATTGAATTAGAAGGCACATATGAACAGATTAAAAAGCTTCTTTCAAAGATTAACTTAGATGTAAATAAAAAGGCGATTACAAATTTTTCACTAGGATACAATAGCAGTAATGGCAAACTATTTGGAAGTGTTACTATGAACAATTACTTCTTAACAGACTCTGATAAAATTTACGAAGCACCAGAATTGAAGAAGATACAAATTGGGTTAAGCGATATATTTGGAACAATAGATTTTGCATCAAGTAATGAAGACTCAGAATAATATCTAAATTAATCGAAATAGGGATGATATAATGTTTAAATCTATGACAAAACCTAGAATAAATATTGACAACAAAGGCTTTAGTTTAGTTGAAGTCTTAGTTGCTGTTGCAATAATTTCAATAGTATCATTACCTTTACTTAATAGTTTTATGGTTGCTAATAAAGTTAATCATAAAGCTGAAGTTAAATTAGCAGCAACTAGCGTTGCTGAAAATGCCATGGAAAGAGCGAAATCTATAGATTTGGCTGATCTTGTAATAGCAGACGACGGTAAATACTATATTAATGAGGATAACGTAGATGGAAATGGTAATGCTTTTAACGTCCAAACTATTATTGATTCGGGCATATATAGTAACGAAAACAGCAGTATTTGGAATACAGAAGTGTTAAATAATGAAAAAACAGCCATTTTTGCTGAACCAGACACGTGGAAAGGCAGCATGGTTTTAGACGTTCAGAAGCAATATCAAAGCGATACTGTAGATGAAATACTAAATGATCCAAATCATCATTACGTTTATGACATTGTTGTTAATATTGGACAAACAGGCACTAATCCTATTAATGAACGTGTAACAATAACATACTATTACTACTATAAGAATGGCGTGGGATTGTCTACCGAATGGAATCTTAATAATGGAGCAGTTGGAAGTGCAAATCAATTTAATTGTGATTATTCTTCCATGGTGTTTGATTATACAGGCGACGAAGGTATATTAGAAAATGTTTTATTAAATTACCAGGATGACAATAGACTCAACAAAATAAGGGTAATTAATTACAGTAATAAAAGTGTTAATTTAATTCTTATGGAAAGCGGAAGCACCAAGAAAGATACTGTAGAGGTCTATGAGTGGACAGGCCTACAAAAAGAACCTAATTTGGGAGTGTGGAAAGAAAATTCTACTGGAATAGAATACAGGTATTACGAATGCTATAAATCAGGTAACATTAAAGCAAATGAAAAAGTTGGGTTTTCAAATACTCTAGATAGCATTGTTGATTTGCAAAACGAAGAATTTCTTTATTCAATTAAAGTTAATGTCTATAAATATGTTAATACTGTTGACGAATCAGTAAAATACAATGACGATATCAAACTAACTACATTAGATGGCAGTAAATTAGAGGATTAACATTTAATGTATAGAAAGGAGATGTTCATGATTAAGAAGAACAACAAAGGTTCATCTACCATTGTTGTGCTAATGGCAGTGGCACTAATTACAGTTCTTGCAACTATGGTATTAGCCATGGTTATGCTAAGCTATAACATGAGAGTGACTGGAGAAAATACGACTAAAAACTTTTATAGTTGTGAGACAGCTCTTGATGAAATAAAAGCTGGGCTTCAAATTGAAGCTTCAGAATGTTATATTAAAAATTATCTATCTGTACAACTAGATGATTCTATTATCAATAAGGAAAGCCGATTTAGTATCTTATTTAAAAACGAACTAGCATCTAGAGTAAAAGGAAATGAAGGCCTGAATGAATATGATATTAAAAATCTTAAGTCATATTTGAGCGAGACTGTAGTTAATAATATAGTAATAGCAGATTCGGAGAACAACTCATTGATTCCCCACGATGATGGATTGATGTTGAAAAATGTAGATGTTACTTACACCAAGGATAATGGTTCAAAATCTAGAATAGTAACTGATGTTTTTATCAATTACCCTGGAGTTGCGTTTAAAGACTCTGACAATCCGCCATTGATGGAATATGCAATAGTAGCAGATAAAGGTGTAAATGTTGTCGATACAAAAAACTATGTTTCGGGTTCAATTTATGCAGGTGGAATTGATAAAAAAGACAATAGTCTTAAATTGAATAATCAAGCAGAAATTACTTTAAATGATTCAAGAGATGCTACTTTTAATGGTGATATTTTAATGGAGACAAATGCTTCATTCAATACATCTGGTTCTACAGGACTTTGGGCTAGAAATATTATAACAAATAATAATAATGATTTATTAATTCATGGATATACCAATATACTTAATGATTTAATAATTGAAGATAATTGCGAAGTTACTTTAGAGGGAAGTTACTACGGTTTTGGAGATATTAATAATTACGGATCTTCTAAGTACCTAATTGAAAAAGGTATAACTGAAGATGATAAAAAAAGTGGTGGTTTAGATAATCATTCTGGCGCAATATTAGTAAACGGCACCAACGTTGATTTAGAAATAGAAGGGCTGAGATATTTAACTCTTGGTGGTACTGCTAATATAGGTATTCCAGTAAGCGGCCATAACTTTACTGATCAGATAAAAATGGGAGAATCAATTGGCATTAAGGGGACACAATTAGCGTATTTAGTTCCTAATAAAAATATGAAGACTAGCAGTAATCCAGTTGCAGAAGCTGAATATGAGGAATTTATTAAAAACAAGAAAGCTTTTGTTAATACAAGCGGAATATCAGGATTAACTGAAGGAGAAACATATAAGACAGTGTTTTATCCTATTTCAGGCGATACCTACATGGTATATTTTTTCTTAAACTTTAAAGATGTAGATTCTGCCGCCAAGTATTTCAGAAGCTATTATAATAATAACAAAACTTCTGTTAACAAGGCACTTGATTACTACGTAAATTTAGTAGATTTGCCAAGAGAAGTTATAGCAGAAACAAGCGCTGAAGGTAATATAATCGGATATAAAAATGATGCTAGCTCATTAAAGTTTAGTCCAATAAATAGTAATGTTAAGAAACTATTATACGAAAAAGAAGATGTGTATGCAGCCCTTTGCACCGTACTAAAAAACGATTATGATGCCTTAAAAACTGAAGAAAAAAACAGGACCGTATATAATAATCTGGTTGACACGGCAGAGTATGATAATCTGTTTACAGGATCTAATAGTGGCGATCCCATAGCGATTTTTAATACAGCTGAAGACATTTGGGGTAATACTTACGAGGCTATGGTTATTAATAGCGATGTTAAACGAGTAATCTTGAGAAACAATACATTTAACAGCGATGATGGTTACGAATATAATACTGACAATAAGGTTTTGAAGATTTCGCTTGATGACCATAATAATTT
Organism: Clostridiales bacterium; assembly: GCA_012744355.1. Taxonomy (GTDB): domain Bacteria; phylum Bacillota; class Clostridia; order Peptostreptococcales; family Anaerovoracaceae; genus JAAYHV01. The sequence continues at coordinate 3,603 of JAAYHV010000057.1, read as the reverse complement.
GAGATTATTAATCTCTGAGCCAAAGATCGTTTTAAACGGATGTGATTATAACGGGTTAATGATTGGTGGGAATTTTGTCAGGTTTAATAATGGTGCTAAAGTTATTAGTAATCCTACCGAAGTTATTTTAACACTTCAAGCTAAAGATGAAGAAGATAGAAAAATAATTGATGTTTTAATAAACGGCAAAGGATATATAATTGGAGGAAGCGGAGAAGGCACAGTATACGAAGACCTTGTATCGTTCAGAAACTGGAAAAAGGAGTAGAGCATGAAAAATGATAAAGGATTTTCATTAGTGGAAATCATAGTTGTTTTAGCTATGCTGGTCATATTATCTTCTATTATAATAATAAACACTGATACGACAGGAAAAAGAGCTCTTAATAGCTGTGTAAACTCTATAAATAATAATTTAAGTGATACAAAAGTGTCTACATTAAGTGGAAGAGACATTGAGCTAAAGCTGTTTATGAGTGATGGCAATGTAATATTAAATAAAGGCCGTGATGATAATTTAGGAAAGTTTGATGTAACTTTACATTATGAGGATATAGATGGAGAAAATCTAGGTAGTGAAGAATTAAACAGCGCTGGAATAACAATTACATTTAAAAGCAACACAGGCGAATATAATGAAGTTAAAAGCGGTAAGTATTTAAGTAAAATAGTAGTATCAAAGGGAAGCATTGCAGAGACTATAATTTGTCAACGACTAACTGGTAAAAACTATATTCAGGAGTAGAAAGAGAGGCTGATTTCATATGAAAAGAATAAAATATGATAACAAAGGCTTATCTTTGATTGAACTACTTGTAGCTATTACTATTTCTATTTTAATTGTAGGTGTTGTGTTACTATTAACAGGAACTAGTATTTTTCAGTATAAAAATATAAATGTAGACACTAACTTGCAAAATGAAGCACAGATAACTTCTAATCAAGTTCGCGACTTATTAATGGAAGCTAATAGAGGTGTTTCTTGGTCAGAAGACACCGATGACAACGTACTTTCCTTCTATTACGTTGAGAATGAGAAACAGATGGTAGGAGTTATTAACTACACTAAAAATACTAATGAGTTAAAGTATAAACTATATGAATATGGTGACGACCCAAATGATTCTAAGGAATATTTATTATCTAGTATAGTTAATAAATTTACTTGTGATGTATCCGAAGTAGATGACGGGGAGTTACTGACATACAATATAAGATATTTTATAGATGATGAAGAATGGTCTGATAATAATAAATTCTCATTTAGAAACACCGTTGAGTTGGTAGATTCGGCGGAAGCTATTTTTGGTGAATAATTAAGGTGACGATTATGAAAAAGGAAAATATTAATAATAAATTAAGGGTTGTAGGCGTAATTGTTCTTTGTATTGCGCTAATTTCTGTTAGCATAAGTCCTTCGTTAGCCTCAAATCGAATGCCAGGAGTCGAAAAGCTAGTAGGAGAAATTACTGGTTCACCTGACACAGAAAAATTTACTGTTCTAGAAATAATTCCTGACACAGGAATGGGGGAAATAGGATACTCACTTGCAGATGGAATAGGCCCGTATTTTGACGATTATTTAGCTGATAAAATGAGAGAAGCCGTTGCCAATTCTACTTCTCTACCTGAGGCTAGAAAAGCTGCATATGCTAGTTTGGTAGATGTTTTGCAAGAAAATCGAATTTGCGCACCTGACAATGCTACGGAAGCCGAAAAAGAAGACTACGCTGTATATAAAACGATTACTGAAGAATATAAAGAAGTATATTTTGAAAATCAAACACCTGAAAATGAAGATTGGTACAGATTTGTTGTACCAAAAGATATAGAAGAAGAAATAGCTTTAAAGGGTAATTTTGTAGAAGTTGAAACAGAATATACAGGAAGTTATGTTTTAGATAAAGACATGTATGGAAATAACATCGTAGTTGGATATGAGAACTCGGATACTAATGGTACTCATAAAGTGACTTTTAACCAATATGGTCTTGAAACAGAAGTGCCTGCTGAATATTTAGCTTATGGTGCTTATGATTTATATGATAATGGTACAGAAGGATATGAAGCAGACGACTATTATATAAAAGTCGGCATGGGATGGGTAGACAACACTAAATACTATATTGGTACAATTCAAAAAAGCTCTACAGGGAACTATATTCCTATAAATAAGTATAAGTACACTAGCGCAACTAATGGAGACTATGACTTTGTAAGTAGCGAAGAAGAAAATCAGCCCGTGCAATCTTTAATAGTAGGTGAGGTATACTATAACTTGAACCTTGTTTCAAACGATTGGTTTAGGACAAAAGTACTGGGATTATCAAAAACAGAAAACGAGGCAGAATATAATAACTTTAATATTGAAATAGTTACCATGACTGCCGAAGAACTAGTAGCTAGTCCTGAATTAACTAGCTACGCTGATATGCTCTATATATGTGGCGATACCAAAGCAGATCCTATTGCATCAACATATGCTGAGATAAAAGCAAATAATATTGCAGAAGTAAACGATATTAATTATGAAATAATATACCAGCTCATAAGTAGATTACAAAGCAATGACTTAGCGGTGATTGTAGACAGCACGGCTTTAGCTACATTGTTTGAGGAAACTGAAACTATTGAGCAGTCTAACATTTATAAATTAGCAGTATTAGCGATGCAAGAAAATATTGTGGCCACAGAAACAGAGCCTTCTGATTGGGAGCCTTTAATTGCTAATGCGAAGATTTTCTTTGATAACAATGAAGGTGATTCTGTTAAAAAGCAAGTCTATTGTCATGGTAAGTATGAAGATGAGAGTACGGGCAGATTATTAGATAAAGAATATAACACAACCTTTGATCAAGATACTATAGATTTAGGGTTTTTAGAAATCAAAAATTTTATAGCAGATGAAAATCTAATAAGACCTAATGAGCCAGAAAATAACCAGAAGTTACCTGAGGAAATATCCGTGAATACTGTTATTCAATATATTATCAGTATAAGTGTTCTTGATAAAATCGTGCTTAAATCAAAGCTAAAAGTACTAGAAATAGAGCCATTTAAATCTAGCGTAGTGGATAAGGCAAAAGTCTTAGAATGGGCAGAAAAACTAGGCTTAGAAGAAGAAGATATATCAGTTGACACTATGACTTCATCAGAATTTATTGGCAAGATAAATGACTTAAATGAAGAATACGATCTTATATACCTAGGGTTAGAAACAGGTAATAAGGATACGGATAATATTGGAGAAACTTTATATAATGATAGTCATTTAAATGGTAAAATATACCTGCACACAGGAGACGTTCTATTTGGTGCAAGAAGGTTGCTTGGTATGATGGAAACACCAACATCCAATTACTCTTATGGTCATGACTATAAAAAAGATGGAAGCGATAAAGTAGTAATATCACCTATTAGGTGGCTGTTTTGGACTGACTATGTCTATGAATCAAATTATAATAATATGAACCTAAACCGTGGTACACTTCGTTTCTCAGGAAACGATATTACAAAAGCTAAGGGAAAAGACTTAATTGAATTTGTAAATGCAGGTTATCCTGTTATTTTAGATGAAAAATTTGATAATAATAACAGTAAAGG
>JAAYHV010000056.1 GCA_012744355.1 Clostridiales bacterium | reverse complement strand
CTTTATATGATGTAGCAATCCCGACAATCAATGAGCATATCAAGAAAATTTTTTCTGATCATGAACTTGAAGAGGATGAAACTATTAGGAATTTCCGAATAGTTCAAACTGAAGGTGCACGTCAGGTAAACAGAGAAGTGAAACATTACAATTTACAAGTAATTATTTCTGTTGGATTCAAAGTTAATAACGAGAGTGCTGTTCAATTTCGAAAATGGGCAAATCAAATTGTAAATGATTTTACGATTAAAGGGTTTGCAATGGATGACGAACGATTGAAAAGCGGGGGAACCATTTTAACTGAGCAATACTTTGAAGAGCAACTTCAACGTATCCGTGAAATTCGATTGAGCGAAAGAAAATTCTATCAAAAGATTACTGACATATATGCAACAGCCATTGATTACGATGTCAATGCAACAGCCACAAGACGGTTTTTTTCAACTGTGCATAACAGAACTTCACTGGGCAATTCATGGGCAAACTGCCGCAGAACTCATTTGTAAGCGTGCAGACGCTGAAAAGAAACATATGGTATTGATGAATTGGAAAGACGCTCCAAATGGAAAAATACAGAAATTTGACGTGTCAGTTGCTAAGAATTATTTGAGTGAATCAGAAATGGCGCAACTACAGAGACTTGTTTCTGCCTATCTAGATATTGCAGAGGATATGGCCCTCAGGCATATACCTATGACCATGAGTGACTGGGCAACTCGACTTAACTGTTTTATTGAAGCCACAGACCGTTATGTTTTGCAAGATGCGGGTAAGGTTACTGCTGAATTTCAAAAGCTCATGCAGAAAGTGAATTTGAAAAATATAGAATTGTTCAGGATAGGTTGTTTATAAGTGATTTTGACAAGCGCTTAGAGAACACAAAAGATGATTAATCAACAGGTAAGGAATCTTTGATTCTTGAAAGTTAGTTTATAGCTAAAGATGTTGTGGATAACAGATGTTCAAATACAATATGCTGCATAAATTTCATCCTTTCACCATCCTAATATCGACGTGAGTATGGTGAAAGGACCAAAACCACAAGATGTAGCATAAAATTAGTCAAGAAAAAAGAATGTTATGCAAGATGTAGATCTAGGCAACTACTCGAAAAATTCGATGAGTTGAAATAAATGATATAATATATTAGAGATTTTTAATCATCACAAGTTGATATAAGGAGTTGAAGAAATGGATTTAGAAAACAATACAGAAATTCTAATGTATCAGACAGATGATGGCCAAACTCAGATAGAAGTAAGAATGGAAGATGAGACTGTATGGATCACCCAATCCCAGATGGCTGAATTATTCCAGACTTCAACACAGAATATCACGATTCATATAAAGAATATATATGAAGAAGGCGAATTAGGTGAAGATTCAACTTGTAAGGAATCCTTACAAGTTCGCCAAGAAGGAAATAGAAAAGTCAAGAGGCAAACTAAAACCTATAATTTAGACGTAATTATTTCAGTGGGATATCGAGTAAAATCTCACCGTGGAACTCAATTCAGAATTTGGGCAAATCAAAGAATTAAAGAATATATTGTAAAAGGTTTTACAATGAATGACCAACTCCTAAAAAATGCAGGAGGAGGCAATTATTTCAAAGAGCTTCTTGAGCGTATCAGAGATATTCGTTCAAGTGAGAAAGTCTTTTACAGGCAAATACTTGATATTTATGCAACAAGTATTGATTATGAAGCAAGAGCATCTGAGTCTATTATGTTTTTCAAGATAGTACAAAATAAAATGCACTTTGCGGCTCATGGACACACAGCAGCAGAAATTATTTATTTGCGTGCTGATGCAGATAAGGACTTCATGGGGATGACATCCTTTGATGGAAAAAACATGAGAAAAGTTGATGCATCTATTGCTAAGAACTACTTACAGGAAGATGAAATTAAGATTTTGAATAGATTAGTCACTGCATATTTAGAATTTGCTGAACTTCAGGCAATCAGGCAAAGGCCAATGTATATGAAGGATTGGATATTAAAACTAGATGACTTTATAAAAATGAGTGGTAGTGATTTGCTGGACAATGCTGGAAAAATTAGTCATGAAGATGCTAAAATCAAAGCAGAACTGGAATATGAGAAGTACAAAGAACGAAGCAAAGATCAATTAACAAGAGTAGAGAGAGATTTTATTGAACATGTGAAGACAGCACAGAAGCAACTTGAAGAAGTTAAAGGTGAAAAAGGTGGGAGATAGAAAACATCTACCACCGACTAAAGCTTTTAATATCAATGGGTTGGTCTGTAAGTGGTAGATGGTGGTCGATGAAATTGCAACCACAATATATTGCATAATTTGGAGTATTCTGTCAAATTGGTTTTCGACGTGAGTATGGTCTTAGGACCAAAACCACAATATGTAGCATAAGAAATGTCAAGAATTAAGTTTGTTATGCAAGATGTAGATTATCTCAACTGCTCGGGATTTTCGATAAGTTGGAATTAAGATATGATAAATTACTTTTGAACCTGTAAGAATTACTTACAAATTCAAATGATTAAGTATAGATTAGTAATTTTAAAAAAAATACTGTGGTGAAGGGAGACAACCATGAAACCTAAGAATAAAAAAATAGATGTTCAAGGAAGAGAAGTTGTCATCAATACAGTAAATAACGAAGATTATATTTCCGTAACTGATATAGCAAAATATAAGGATGAAAAAAGAACAGATTATATTATTCAAAACTGGTTAAGAAACAGGAACACTATAGAGTTTTTAGGAATTTGGGAAAAACTCAACAACCCAGATTTTAATCCCATCGAATTCGAGGGGTTTAGAAATCAAGCAGGTTTAAACAGTTTTGTTCTCACATCAAAAAAATGGATTGAAGCCACCAATGCAATTGGTATTATATCCAAGCCAGGAAGATATGGTGGAACCTATGCTCATAAGGATATCGCTTTTGAATTTGCATCATGGGTATCGGTTGAGTTCAAGCTGTACCTCATAAAAGAGTTTCAAAGACTTAAAGATCAAGAACAAGGTCAATTGGACTGGAACATTAAAAGGAACTTGACAAAGATTAACTACCGAATCCATACAGATGCAATTAAAGAAAATCTCATACCTAAAGAGTTAAGTGGAAAAGAAAAGAGTATGATTTATGCATCTGAAGCAGATGTGCTTAATATGGCTTTGTTTGGAATGACAGCAAAGACATGGAGGGAAAATAATCCAGATAAGACTGGAAATATAAGAGACTATTCTAATGTATCTCAATTAGTATGTCTATCAAACCTCGAAAGCTTAAATGCAGTTTTGATTAATGATGGGTTAGGACAAAGTCAGAGGCTTGAAAAATTAAATAAAATTGCCATAAGTCAAATGAAGATTCTTATAGATGATGGTGACAAATATCTAGCTATAGAGGCTAAAGAAGATAAATAATGAAGATAAGTATCTATTAGTAAGTTCCATAAAGATTAGGTGAAAACAATGAATAAAAAATCTGATGGTTTTACTTTAATTGAATTAATTGTTGTAATTGCAATCCTGGGAATTCTTGTAGCAATAGCTGTTCCAAGATTAGTTGGTTTTACGAGCATGACAAAAGAAAAAGTTTGTGCTGCCAATAGGAAAACAGTAGAAAGGTTGTACAATACTTTTCTATTGGAGAATGAGCATGGGGAGAGTACTTTTAATCAATTTCTTATCGAGAATTTTGATGAGGTATGCCCAGTTGGGGCCGTAATCAGCTATTTTGATGGGGAAGTAAAGTGTAGTGTGCATGATGATGAAAGTGATGAAGAGGAGTCACCTGGTGAAGAAGTGCCTTGGCTTTGAGACTAGTATGAGGTAAGATGAGTGAAAAATCAAAAACACAACATATTGCAGAATGGAAAAAAGCTTCTGCTAGATCTTGCGTAGATGGCAATAATTACCAAAAATAAAATTCGACGTGAGTATGGTGAAAGGATAAAGAGGCTGTAAGTTAGTGGTATCAAGTATTTCAGAGGTTGCTGTACAAGGGCGAATGTTACAGAAGCATTACACGTAGTCTCATTCAATCAAGAGCCATATTTATGCAAAATATAGTGCTAAATT
>JAAYHV010000055.1 GCA_012744355.1 Clostridiales bacterium | reverse complement strand
CTGATAGAGCTCATCGATATTTGTTACATTTTCATTTATGACTCCAAAAACAGAATTTTGAACGCCTGAAATCGCTCCAGTTTTAGGTAAATAAAACCAGGAGGTTATATTATTTTGTTTTAAAGCCATAGAAAAGCTATCTTCTAATCGTTTAAGCTCATTAATTGGTAATGAAGATATCACAGCTCTAGCGCCTTTGCCATTTTCATCAAATTCATTTACAGTCAGATAATACCTTCTCCATTCATATTTACCTTCTTGATTGATTCTTCTACATTCGATTCTCAGTTCATTCTTTTGGCCGTCTATTAACTGCTTTATTGCCTTTTCATGTTTTTCTATATCTTTTTCATGTAAAATCTTATTATACCTTATTGAATCGCTGAAATTCTCTATGGCTATTTTGCTGCTTAAATCTTCGGAAAGTTTATATCCAACGTCATTTTTTATGTCAAATTCTATGTATTCCATTCCTCCATGTCTTATAGCAACTATCAAATTTTTTGGGCTCTTTTCAATTCTATTTCATTGCGATACTTCTCATCTATATCTATATGGCTTATTAGAAAATTAAACTCGCCATCGTAATTTGGTATTCCAAGGCAATGCACCTGAATGTATTTATACCTATTTAATTTGCTGTTATAGTATCTAATAACTTTGTTAAGCACGTAATCTTTGCTTTTATCAATCTTAAATAATGCCCTTTTCATAAGCTTAGAATCATCAGGATGCATATCAAAAAAGGCATTTTCTTTAATTTGCTCAAGGCTTTCTTCGTATGTTTTTCCCATCATCTTAGAATACGATTTAGATATTCTGATCGGTATCAGTTTATCATCTTCGGTATACTCATAAACTGTAATTCCTTCAGGTAGATTATCTATTATCATATTGAGCCTATTATTTAAATTCAAGACTCGATTTTTTTCTATTTCTAGTTTTTTTTCTTGAGTTATATCAGTCAAATATTCAATCAATGCATCTTTGCCTTCCCAAGTGGTTTCCGCAATCTGCACTTTAGCATGCATCTTGCGCTTTTCATAATATACTTCAGAAGTTTTCCCTATTTTGTTTTTGTCCATCATATTACATTCAGCGCAAGGAAAGCTCGCATTATGAAAATATTCATAGCACTTGATGCCTTTTTTAAACGGTAAGTTAGGCATAAGGGTTCTTTGGGCTTTTTCATTAATATATAGAAGCTCGTTATCTTTAGCAGAAATTATAGTGATAGCGCTAGTACTTTCATCAAACAACTTCTCTCTTTTATTCTTTGTTTTAGATGAATGATTTATTGACTCACATATCTTTTCAAATGTGACAAAACCCAACTGGGCATCATCTTTTTTTGTAACCTACCTCCCATATTTAATCTTATCTCATTTGACTTAAGACTAACCACCGCGTTAAATTCTTTTCCGAATTTAATAAAATCCTCTAGTTTTATTGAGTCTTCAGAGCTCATATCATTAAACAGACTATTCTTCAGGTAATTTAGAAGTTCCTCTCTACTTTTTCCGAACAGTTTTAAAGCTCCTTCAGTTAAAACTAAAGGAGTTTTATTATTTTTGTTGGTTTCATATACAACTAATGGTATAGGTAATTTTTCTAAGAATTGTTTTTCTACCTCATTAATCTCGTAGTTATTCTTCATCTCATTCTCCGTCTTCAAGTCTTGCTAATTATCTTGTTTGAGTATTTCAATTTTATTGATTTTGCTATAGTGTCAAAATCATTATAAATAAATTCTTCATTAATTCCCAAATAATCCAGTTCACTAAGTATACTTTCTTTGTCGTTAATAACTATAACTTCGTCTGGCAATAGACTTTGTAGCGGTAATACATGGTGGTTATATACCTCGTCATCGTAACTTAAAAATGCCTGGTAAATAAAAACGCTCTTTTGATTTATTGCTCTTGTAAAAGAAAGTATCGGGTCGTAAACAAAAAGTGGTATGCCATTTATGTACGTTACATATTCCTTGTGATTTAATATAAATTTTATGTATTTTCTGAGCAGTGTCAAGTAATACAGTGTATTACAGTATGCTGCATCGCAGAAAGGCCTCATCTTAGAAATCTTAGTCATCGTTTCATCCTCTGCTAAAAGATCAGCCCAATTTTCATCTTTTGACATGGCATAATAGTTATTAATTTCAGGTATAACTAGACCTACTATATTGGCAGAACTTTCATCAGATTCATTAGCTTCTGCGATATTTTTTAATTTTGTATTAGCTTTATAATCGTTTAGCAGCTGATCAAACAGATTTAAAAACCCTTTCAAATTTTTTCTTTCATATTCATAAAGCACTCTTGTAAAATCACTTATAAAGTCTAGTTTATCTAGGCTAATTTCAATCAGGAAATTATCACCGTCTAGTTTATCTATAAGCTCTGTAATTGGAATCATATGATCAGCAGAAAATTCATAGACATATCCATGCTTATCATCCATGTATATCTCCTCATCCTCAAGTTTGACTTTACCTTCTTTGCAAGCAAAATATAAGGCGGTTAAAGGTGAAGAGCTTATGTCAACTAAGTTAGAAGGTATTCCATAGTGCTGACAAAACGCCAAAAAGGTGTTCTTGGTGTTGGAATCTATGTTATTCCATACAGCTCTCTTAAACTCTTTCATCATTTCAAGAAATGGATATTCTTTAGTTTTGCTTTCACCACCCCCGTATGGCCTAAATGCAGAGCCATTAAGTGTTTTATATCGATTTGATTCACCTCTAAAATATTTGTACCTGCCTTTTTGATCGGAGATTAATTGAATGTATTCAGCTAGGTTGTTTATCTCGGTCTTTTTAACCTTTTTTCTATCTAGTAATATGCTTTTATCGTCCATATTAACTCCTTTCATTGCAATATTATTAACTATATAATATATGAAATGCTTATTTTACAATATATGTACTATTATATGCTGAAATAGTTACAATTTCAACAATAATTGCATTAATCAATTATAGCATTAATCAATTATAGCATTAGCCTAATACATGCCTTACTAATTATTGCATCGGATGAAGCTGCATGTTATCATAATAAATAAGATTATTTCTAAAAATATAAGAAATATGATAGTATAGTCGATAAAAAGAAAAAATAATTTAGCTTTCTATGAGATTAAATAATAGTTTTAATGACTTTAATGGCTGTTTTCATAGGAATTATAGCTTTCCAGTTTTATCTTATATAAAAGACCAAAACAGATAAGGAGTAATAGATGAATAAATATGTAAGCCCAATTCTAGAAGAAATAAGAAATAGTCCCGTTGAGGATGCTTTAAAACAAGCTCATGATTATTCTTTAGATTACTTAAAAAACCTAGAGAACATGCCTGTATATCCAAAGCCAAGCGATATAGACAACCTCTCCGTGTTTGATGAAGATATGCCAACAGCTCCTGCTTCTACTAAAGAAATCCTGGATTTACTTGGTACTTATGGCTCAAAAGCAACCGTGGCTCAAACGGGAGGACGATATTTTGGGTTTGTAGTAGGTGGAAACTTACCTGCAGTTTTATCTTCTAGATGGCTTTCTGATACATGGGATCAAAATAGCGCTATGTATGTACATTCGCCTATTGCATCTAAACTAGAATCTATCTGTGAAAAATGGCTAGTTGAATTATTGGGTTTCCCCGAAGACACTGCGGTAGGATTAGTAACAGGAAGTAGCCTTGCCATAATGTGCGGACTTGCAGCTGGTAGAAACAAGCTTCTCTCTAATTTGGGTTGGGATGTAGCCGCTGACGGTTTATTTGGGGCACCACAGCTAAAAGTAGTCGTAAGCGAAGAAGCTCACTCTACAGACATGAAAATGCTTTCTGTCTTAGGCCTAGGGCAAAACACAGTTACTAAAATACCAACAGATTATAACGGGGCCATGAGAATGGACTTACTGCCTGAACTAGATAATAGGACTCTATTAATACTTCAAGCAGGCAATCTGCACTCAGGTGCCTTTGATGATTTTACGGTTGCATGCATGAAAGCCAAGAAGGCTGGTGCATGGGTGCATGTCGACGGAGCTATTGGTCTTTGGGCCGCTGCCAATGATAACATGAATCATCTAACTGATGGGTTAGCACTAGCAGATAGCTGGAACACCGATGGGCATAAAACATTAAACACCGCATACGACATAGGCATTGTATTTTGTAAAGATAGGAAAGCATTAGTAAATGCTATGCATATGACTGGAGACTATATCATACTAAGTGACGATAGAGATAATATGATGTATACGCCTGAGATGAGTAGGCGAGCTAGAGGCATTGATATATGGGCTGTTTTGAAATCGTTAGGCAAGAATGGAGTAAACCAGCTAGTCGAAGAGCTTCATCAAAAAGCAGCATACTTTTCAGAGGAGCTTTCTAAAAATGGTTTTGAAATTTTAAATGAGGTTGTTTTTAATCAAATATCTTTAGTCTGGAAAAATAATAAAAGCACTGAAGCACTTGCTAAAAAGCTGCAGTCATCAGGCGTAATGTGGCTCGGCGGCTCAAAATGGAAAGGGAGAAATATCATTCGAATAAGCGTTTCAGGATATAAAACTACCTATAATGATATTGATCTCTGTGTTAAAGAATTCATTAGATGCGCTAAATAATAAATGGCTATCGCAATGATAGCCATTTATTATTCTAGTAGTCTGTGAATCTCATTAAATTCAAAAAAACTCAGTTTAAAATTTTTTTGCATTTCTTTTTTATAGCATTTACAATTAATTAATTTATAATCTTCTTCACTGTTAAATCTTGTCCTAAAGTTTGTGTTCATACTAGAGCTGCTTTTTATACAATTGAAAGTATCATCTGCTAATTTATATATGTCTGCAACATGGACATCTCCGTATACTTCTCTTATTGACATGTTATATAATTCTTCGCGCGTTTTACCTGTAGATTTACAAATGCCATCAGAAAAAAGCAAAGGAACTATCTTTCCGTCTAACTGCTGATAAATTGCAAGGGACGTCGGCAGTTCTTCGTAAGCTTTTCTTGATTCTACTGTAAATTCATACCTGTTTGTCAAAACAATCCTCTTTTCGTAACTTTATAAACGAATATTCAACTTGATTATATTCCTTAATGTGAATGCTTACAAGTAATTTTTATACGGAACTCTAGCTGCTGGTACAAGCTTTGATGCAGGATCTACGTGTAAAGATTGGTCATCAAAAAATATATGAGCACCGAAGGCTTTTAATACTTCGTTTTTCTTAAATCCTCCCAAAAAGAAAGCTTCGTCAATTCTTACGTCCCATGCTCTGAGAGTTCGTACTACTCTTTCCTGGGTAGGTGTGTTTCGAGATGTAACTAGAGCGGTTCTAATTGGCGCGTCTTTACCATATTTCTTTTGTATGAATGATATAGTTTTTAATAGTTTTGCAAAAGGTCCTTCCGGTAAAGGCTTTTTAGCATTATCTCTTTCGTGTTTTATAAATGCTTCTAAACCCTTTTCTTTATATATTTTCTCGGATTCATCAGAAAATATCACAGCATCTCCGTCAAATGCTATTTTAATCTTGTCTATCGGCTCGTTTGGGTCGATATTGTAATCTAAATGCGTACATATTAAACCTGCTGCTATGTTGGAATTGATTGCATCATTTACGTCATATTCATTGGCAGATAAGAACAAATCTGTTTTAAACGGTTCCAAATAAGGAGTTATCAAATTGCCTCCTACTAATGCCGCTCT
>JAAYHV010000054.1 GCA_012744355.1 Clostridiales bacterium | reverse complement strand
TTTAACTAGTTCTACTAATATCGTTACTTCATGCATTTTATTTACTCTTCCAAACTACATCTTTCATCATTTCTTCATCTCTATCACGATTAAGTGCAGTCTTCATCTTGTTTGATATAGCTCTCTTAACTGCATGGGGTTTAATCTTTTCATAAGTAAAGCTGAATGCATCAAATTTACGAGAAATAGTTATGGCATCGAATTTACATCTTACTGTGCACTCTCCGCAACCTATACACTGATTAGGGTCTACTCTAGCAGCCCCGCATTCTAAGCATCTCTTAGTTTCTTCTACTATTTGGTCTTCAGTAAATGTTATTCTAGGATCAGAGAATGTATTTTTCTTGCCCTTGTTATTATTTACTGGTTGACGTTTAGCTTTATCATAGCCTTCAAAATCTACATTATCCTTATCCAAAGCTTTCCAAACTCTTCTGTTTCTACCTATGGTTAAACTTTGCCCAGCGTGGACTGATCTATGCATTGTGTCCGCCGCTGATTTACCTGTGCCAATTGCATCTATAGCAAATTTAGGTCCTGTGTATACGTCTCCTCCTACAAAGATATCTTCTTCCCCTGTTTGAAGGGTAAGTTCATCTGCAATCACTGTCTGATTTTTGTTTAATTCTACCTTTGTGTCCTTAATCAAATCTCCCCAAACGATTGACTGTCCAACTGAAAGTAGCACGTGATCGGCTTTTACTGTCCTTAAGTCTTTCTCATCGTATTCAGGTGAGAATCTACCTTCATCATCAAACGCTCTTGTGCATCTCTTAAATTCAACTCCCGTAACTTTATCTTTTTCGGTAAGAATCTTGTTTGGGCCCCAACCGTTATATATCGATATTCCTTCTTCTTTAGCTTCGCTAACCTCTTCGTCTTGAGCTGGCATTTCCTCTTCGCTTTCAAGGCAGAACATATTAACTTCCTTGCCACCAGTTCTAAGCGCAGTCCTAGCTACGTCTATCGCTACATTACCACCACCTATTACAATTACGCCGCCTTCTGTTTTGATATCTTTACCAAGATTTACATCTCTTAAGAAATCAACTCCTGTAATAACGCCTTTGGCATCTTCACCTTCAACGTTGATTTTTCTTCCGCCTTGCGCTCCTATTGCTAGGTAAAAAGCTTTATAGCCATCTCTTCTTAAACCTTCGATAGTTTTATCTTTTCCTATTTCAACGCCAGTTTCAAACTTAACTCCCATTTCTTTTAGTACTTCGATTTCAGCATTGATTACATCTTTTTCCAGTCTAAATGATGGAATACCAAGGGTTAGCATGCCGCCAAGCATTTCTTCTTTTTCAAATACTGTCACTGAGTAACCATGAAGAGCTAAGTAATATGCGCATGAAAGTCCTGAAGGACCTGCACCGATTACTGCCATCTTAATGTGTCTAAAGTCATAAAGAATTTCAGGAACAAATCTAGTCTCTTCATTTAATTCCATATCAGCAATAAACTTCTTGATTTCATCTATTGCTACCGGTTCGTCTAATTCTCCTCTTGTGCATTCGTTTTCACATTCACGAGGGCATATTCTTCCGCACACTGCAGGGAAAGGATTTTCTTTTTTGATTAATTCTAAAGCTTCTAGATACTTACCCTGTGATGCTAGTTTAATATATCCCTGAACTGAAATGTGAGCAGGGCAAGCTGTCTTACATGGTGCACCGCCAATTTCATATGTATTTTCAAAGTTTTCTCTAAAATCAGGATTGTATCTTTCTTCACTCCAACTATGGTCATCTGGTAATGGCATTACTGGAAATTCTATTGCTATTTTTGTGCAGATGTTTGGTCCTAGTTTAACAGCATTTGCTGGGCAAGTTTCTACGCACTGCCCGCATGCTGCGCATTTTTCTGGGTCCACTTCTGCCACATAATTTGAACGTGACATATTTGGCGTATTAAAGTACTGAGAAGTACGAAGAGCTAAGCAAATATCTCTTTGGCAATTACAAATAGCCCAAATTTTGGTTTGCCCATCCATATTGGATACTTGATGTGTATATCCTCTTTTTTCGGCCAATTGTAAAACTTCTTCTGCTTTTTCTCTTGTTATCCTTCTTGCTTTTCCTGTTTTTATACATGACTCAGCTGAGGCTCCTAAGATTATACAAAGTTCCTCTGCTAAATCACCTGATCCTTCTCCCATTTGTGTGCGTACGAGGCGGCACTGGCAAGGGGCAAGTGCTATGTGATTTTGATACTTAGTAAGCCAATAGGAAATTTCTTCATATGGAGCTTTTCTTGTTTCTGCTTGTATAGCTGATTCCACTGGAATAACTCTCATAGCGCCGTTACCCATAGGCATCATCTGTGTAACCTGCTCTACAGTTTCTCTAGTGTATTGTTCAAAAGCTCTTGCTATTTCAGGATGCATATCAGCTTGCTCTCTATTTAGCATCATCAGCTCGTACACTCCAGGAACGAATATTGGAAGCTCAAAAGTATCGGTTCCATCGCTTTGTGGTTTTAGTTCTAAAATACCCATGTCCGTAAGCTGCATACATGTCTCAAAAGTATCTGAATAACTTCTACCTACTCTTTCAGCAATGTCTTCCACTTTTTCTTCTTTCCTACGCTTCATAGCAAGACATACATCCGCCTGCTCGTCTGTTACTAAGTCATGAAATACGTAGTACTCAGGATCTGCTTCTGTGTACATCTTGTCTCTTCCAGCTATGTGCTGAGACATCTTTAAAATCTTTTCTCTTACTGCCATTACTAGCCTCCTAATTGCCATCCTTTACTAATTTAACTTCTTCTCTTAACCAATTAGTCCATTCCTTAATCCCCTCACCCGTTCTTGCTGAAATTGGGAAAATCTTAATTTTGGGATTTAGGTGTTTCGTTCTTTTCTTTACAGCTTCTATATCAAAATCGAAGATGCTCATGGTGTCTATCTTGTTTATTAGAAGGACATCTACGATTTCAAACATCAAAGGATATTTTAAAGGTTTATCATCACCTTCAGGTACAGATAATATCATAACGTTTTTTGTTGCCCCAGTGTCAAATGATGCTGGGCATACTAGATTACCTATATTTTCTAAAACAGCAAGGTCAATTTCTTCAATGCCTAAATTGTCTATTCCTTCTTTAGTCATCGGTGCATCTAAATGACACATCCCGCCTGTATGAAGCTGAATAGCTTTTACTCCAGTCTTAAGTATTGTCTTGGCATCAACGTCTGAGTCAATATCAGCTTCGATAACTCCTATTCTCATTTCTGACTTTAATTCTTCTATCGTCTTTACAAGTGTAGTAGTTTTACCTGATCCAGGTGAACTCATGAGATTTAGTAAAAATACTCGTTTTTCCTTCATCTCATTTCTAAGTTTTGTAGCCTCTGCATCGTTACTCGCGTAGATGCTTTTTTTAATTTCAATTACTTTTAATTCTTCCATTAAAACCTCCGCCTTTAACAGTATAGTAAAGCCTTTAGTTGGCTTTCAGTCGTCTTTAAAACTAACCTGACAAAATCAATTTGTATTAATTCTTGCTCGTTAATTTCTTTGAGCCTGTCCCTGTTGTTTATACTTGTAGCAAGGTTATAGCTGCCAACTATAAATACATGCCTTGCTTCGTAAAAATCAAATATATCCATAACATCTAAAAAATCCATCCTGCTTGCTGTTTCAACTGATAGCATTTTAATACCTTTAGTAAGGTTATCCATTCCTTTAACAAGTGCATTAACGTTTACATTGTTATCTAAGATAGTTCTTTTTATAGATATTAATCTAACTAATAGGTCTCTTTCATTAACAACCTTTTCTGTTTGCTCCAATATGAACTCCTTGTAACTCTCTTTAGTAAAAGACTTTACTTTTTTAAGTTCTTCGGCTTCATCCTCTATCCACTTAGCATACTCATCATATAGTATTATTGAAAAAAGAGTTTCTTTGGTTTCAAAGTACCTAAAAACAGTTCCTTTCGCAACATCACATCTCTTAGCTAATTTGCTCATAGTAATATCGCCGAAGTTCATTTCCCTAAACATCTCCCTGGCTGTTCCTAATATTAATTTTTCTTTAGAAGCTTTTTCAGCCTCAGTTAGTTGTTTTGACATCTTTATCCTCTTTTAGACCATCAGTCACTTAAAATCTATTATTAATGACCTTTAGTCATCTATATCTGCTAGTTATTTGAAATTATATTCTAATCTACCACTAGTATTAATATGCTGCTCATTTTGTAAATCAGCTAAATTCATTAAAATTAGCCCCAAAAGCTATGAATCCTTCTATTTTAACATCTGCCTTCTGATATGGATCCCCCATATTAGCTCTTTTTTTGCAAATGTTTATCAAATAAAATTATACTGGTTTGTTTAAAAATTGTCAAGGTATTGTGTGAATTTTGTGAGTTTTCTTTATAAATCCCTCTAATTTTCGATTTATTTGATTGACTATTCTATAATTTTATGGGATAATTCTTTTAAGTGATATAACTTTTAACGAGGGAAAATAAATGAGTATCTGTGCTAAACAATCTATTATAGATGCCTTTAACAAATTAATATTGGATGAACTTTTAAATAGGATTACTGTTAAAGCTATTTGTGATGAAGCGGGCGTAAACAGGCAGACCTTTTACTATTATTATAAAGATATAATCGATCTCATGGTATCTACGGTATCTGATGAAATTTACGAAAAGATAGAGGGCGGCAGGACATATGAAACCTGGACTTATGGTTTTCTTATGACCATGAAATATATTAAGGAAAATAAAATAAAGATGAAACACATATATTATTCTACTTACTGGGATGAAGTGGACCTTTACTTCATAAGATTTAATAAGAAACTACTGCGAGGCGTAGTAAAGGAATGCGCTGATAATTTAAACTCTAACATAACTGACGATTGCATTAACTTTATCGTACATATATATAACATGATTTTTCATGGTGTGTTTATAGAATACATGGAAAGTGATATGAAAATAGAACCAGAAGTTGTACT
>JAAYHV010000053.1 GCA_012744355.1 Clostridiales bacterium | reverse complement strand
CTGTGATAGTGCATACGGTATCTAGATAATACCCAGTTTTTGAAATTGGCTCTGTATTGTTTATGCTTATGTATGCTATAATGATTATTGCGATAATTGAAAAGGCAACTATTGGATAAATCAATTTGTGTTTCATATTAATGTCCTTTCACTGGAGAATGTATGTTTAAAAAAGCTGATATATTTTTATTATTAATATTATTAGTGGTAGGTATGCTTGCAACCTATTTGGTTTCATCTGCTGACGATCTCGGAACTCATGTAAAGATCAGCATAGCAGGTGAAGTTTACGGAACCTACTCTTTAGGCGAAGACAGGACTATTACAATAAGCAAACATGAAAACTACAATGAAATAGTAATTAAAAACGGAAAAGTCTTCATGTCAGATGCTGACTGCCCTAATAAGGTTTGTGTCAAGCATAGCCCTATAGATTCAACGGGCGAAAGCATAGTATGCTTGCCTAATAAAGTATTAATAGAAATAGTTGGAGGTGAAAAGTATGACGCAGTCTCCAGCTAAAAAAGTGTCACAAGTAGCCCTTTTAGCTACCCTAGCATTAATATTTTCTTATGTAGAAATGTTGATACCATATAGCGTGGGTATACCTGGCATTAAACTAGGTATCGCCAATATAGTCGTTTTAATAGCCCTTTATACTTATGATTTTAAAACGGCTTTTTCCGTGAATATAATTAGAATACTTATGGCAGGTTTGCTTTTCAACGGTTTCTTTGGAGCCATCTACGCTTTGTCAGGTGGAATATTAAGTTTACTTGTTATGTACTTACTTAAAAAAACCGACAAATTTAGCATTGTTGGCGTAAGTATGTGCGGTGCTGTATTTCATAACTTGGGTCAACTCACCGTAGCTGCCATGATTGTGCAAAGTCCTAAGCTGTTTCTATACTTTCCTGTACTCCTTTTTTCGGGTATAATTACAGGAATACTAATGGGTATAATCTGTCATACTATATACAGTCACATTCCTAGCAGATATCTTACCAGGTGATTATACCAGATTTTTGAGTCGATATCAAGTCAAGATTTGCGTTTAAGTGATTCGTTTTCGAGTCTCTTTTTTATTTATTCCCATGAACACGTGGGTTTTCAGCCTTAATATAGTTGGCATACTTATTGCTATATATATTGATAGAAAGTAAAGAGCTAATTTGAGTCTTATAGGAGGATATTATGATTAATTTAAAACAAGTATTAATTAACTATTCTGAACGCAGAGAACTTACTGACGATGAGAAGAATATTATTATACAGGAATACGGTAACTGCAG
The DNA here is from genome assembly GCA_012744355.1 of Clostridiales bacterium. Lineage (GTDB taxonomy): Bacteria > Bacillota > Clostridia > Peptostreptococcales > Anaerovoracaceae > JAAYHV01. Next base: position 19,624 of record JAAYHV010000053.1, on the reverse strand, counting down.
GGCATTAAACTTAGTTAATTTCACGGACAAAATCATTGCTGATGAAATTAAAAGAAAGAATTTAAATATTCCACAGGGCTTAGTATATGCTTATGTGAATGAAATAAAAATTAAAAAAATCGCTTAGGGAGTAAAGGAGTTTATAATGTTAGGTTTAAATCAAACATTAAAAGGTCAAACCCACCGCACAGGTCTTACGTCAAGAGAAAAGGATATAGTTGTCAATGTTTACTATGATTGCATAGCTTTAGAATTAAAAAGTTTTGCAGAAGTTGTAGTATCTTATAAAGTTAAGAGAATTGATTCATCTATCTCGTTAAAATTAGTTTGTTCACTTGTTGCAGAATTAGAAGCAGCTTAAGAAAAGGAGAATATTATGACTACACTAAAACAAACATTACACGATTACTCAGGCAGAAGAGAACTTTCTAGTAAAGAAAGAAACATTGTTATTGAAGTTTATAAGGACTGCACATCTCTTGGTTTAGTTAACTTCGTAGAAAATATAGTTGCAGACAAGGTAAATAAAATCGATTCTAATATTCCTAGAGAATTAGTATTCGCTTTTGTTTCAAGATTAGATTCAGACAAAACAGCTTAAAAAATGACATTCAAATGTTCATAAATGAAAGAATCCCAAAGCATACACTTTGGGATTCTTTTTATTATAAATAAATTTTATGCTTAAGACTCTTCTACTTTAGCAGCAGCTTCAGCTTTTGCTTTTTTAACAGCTTCTATTTTTGCTTTTAATTCAGCAATTTCTTCAGGTGTTTTCTTTGGAACAGCTTTTTTTGGCGCCCTGTACTTAATAGGTTTAAAGCTATTAATGGCTCCTGTTGGGCATTCCTGAACACATAGTCCACAGTTCGTACATTTGATAGGATCAATTACTGCAAGTGCATTCTCAATTGTGATTGCATCAAAATTACAAACCTTAACACATTTTCCACAGCCGATACATCCTACATCGCATGCTTTTCTGGTAACAGCCCCTTTATCAAGTGAGCTACACTTAACAACTACTTTACTCTTTTCAGGTACCATCGTTATTATATTTTGAGGACATGCTTTCACACAAGCCGTACAGGCCACGCAAGTATTTCTATTTACGCGTGCTACTCCGTTAAACATTTCTATCGAATCAAACTCACATGAAACTACGCAGTCTCCAAAGCCTAAACAACCATACTTACATGCATTCATACCGCCAAAAAGCTGTTTTGCAGCTTTGCAAGTATTGATGCCTTCGTAATCCATAAGTTTTCTTGTATTGTCATTGTTGCCGTTGCATAGTACAACAGCCACCTCTTTTTCAGCTGAACCAGCTTCAACTCCTAGTGCCGCAGCTAACGCTACCACTAAGTCAGGTCCACCTACAGGACACATTGAGCAGCTAACCGTATTATCCTCTGTTAAAGCATTGGCATAGTCATCGCAACCAGCGTAGCCACAAGCTCCGCAGTTAGCTCCAGGCAATTCTGCTCTTATTTTTGCAAATGTTTTGTCTACAGGTACAAAGAATACCTTAGACGCAATTGTTAAAACTACTGCAGCAACGAGACCAATAGCTACAACAATTATTATCGGTGTAAATACATCCATTTTCGTCGCCTCCTTCTATTGGAATAATCCACTGAATCCCATAAAGGACAGTGAAAGTATCGCAGCACTAATTAACGTTAGAGGAACTCCCTTGAAGCAATCAGGTACGCCTGCCTCGTTCTCTAATTTACTTCTAACTCCGGCAAATAATACCATTGCTAGTAAGAATCCTATTCCAGCTCCAAGAGCATTGAACAATGATTCAACATATGTAAGTCCATCATTAATGTTCATAATTGTAACACCTAATACTGCACAGTTTGTCGTGATAAGTGGAAGGTATACTCCCAGTGCTTTATGAAGTGCTGGTACATATTTCTTTAATACCATCTCTACAAGTTGAACTAAAGACGCTATAACTAATATGAATACTACAGTCTGTAAATATCCAATTTCAAAACCATCAAGCACTTGATAAATAGGCCATGTAGCTGCAGTTGCAAGTACCATTACAAATATAACGGCTGCTCCCATACCTACTGCCGAATCAAGCTTTTTAGATACGCCCAAGAAAGGACAAATACCTAGGAACTGTGCTAATACAAAGTTATCTACAAGGATAACTGACATCATGATTGTAATTAATCCTACCATTATGCTTCAGCTCCTTTCTGTTCTACTTTTACTCTTAATTCTTCGTCTTCTTTTAGCGTGCATGCATTGAATAGCGGACATTCATCACAGCTAAAACTCTTCTTTTTAGTGCCATTAGCCGAGAAGTGATTGACCGCTGCAACTAATATACCATACACAAAGAATCCGCCAGGAGCTAACATAAATATTCCCATAGGATCAATATGACCTGCATAGATTGCGAATCCAAAAAGCGTACCAGCTCCAAAGAACTCTCTAATAGCTCCCATAACTCCTAATGCCAATGTAAATCCTACGCCCATTCCAATTCCGTCTAAAGCTGAATCGGCTACGCTATTTTTATTTGCAAACATCTCTGCTCTACCTAAGATTATACAGTTTACTACTATAAGAGGAATAAACAATCCTAGTGATTTGTATAGTGAAGGTACATAAGCCTGTAAAAGCAATTGAACTATAGTTACAAATCCTGCAATTACTACTATGTAGCAAGGAATTCTAACCTTGTCTGGTATAATGTTTTTAAGTAATGCTATTACGATATTAGAGCAGATAAGTACTGCCGTAGCAGCTAAACCCATTCCTAAACCATTAATAGAAGATGTCGATGTGGCTAGTGCCGGGCATGTTCCTAATAGTAACACCAATACTGGATTTTCTTTTATTAATCCTTTTGTTAGTATAGTCATTTTCTTACCCATTAGTTTACACCTCCCATTTCTTTATATTGCTCAAGGGCACAATAAACCGCTTCATGAATCGCACCTGATGAAATTGAAGCTCCTGAAACGTGGTTAATAGCTTCATCTTCTTTCACATTTCTAGCTGTAATTTCCATAAGTCCCTCGTATTGTCCCAGATGTTCAGGTGTCATTGCTTTAGTTCCTAGTCCCGGTGTATCTGCATGTTCTGTTACTTTAACTCCTGTAACTGAACCTTTACTATCTACACCTATCATGGTTGTTACAAGTCCTCCAAAACTCTTTGTTTTTACTGTAACTACCATGCCAGTTTTGTTGTCTGCTACAAAGCAGTCAACAACGAAAACTTGCTCTTCCACTGTAACCGCTAACTCTCCATCATATTCCGTAAAGGAATCTGCCTCAGCCAAAAGTTCTACTCTTGCTTTATCAGCAGCCTTTGCAGAGTTCTCTTCGATTATTGGTTTTGTAACGCCGTATGTAGCTGCCAGCGCAAATGTTACTACTAAACAAATAGAAACTAATACTAATATCGGTGCTACATATTCGTTAAATGTATTATTTTTTTTCATTTTTCTTTACACCTCCATATAGTTTTTCAATTGTGAATTTGTCAATTAAAGGTGTAACTATGTTCATGAGTAATATAGAGAAGGAAACACCTTCTGGGTATGCACCCCAAATTCTAATTACCATAGTAAGTATTCCGCAGCCCACGCCAAATATGATTTTTCCTATAGGAAGCATAGGAGTAGTAACATAATCAGTCGCCATAAAGAAGGCTCCTAACATTACACCACCTGCAAAAACATGGAATATTGCCATATCAAATGATCCCGATGTAGCTAACGCGAACAGAAATACTGTTCCAATAAAGCAAGCTGGAATAAGCGGAGATATAATTTGTCTCCAGATTAAATATATTCCTCCTACTAATAATGCAAAGGCACTTACCTCACCAACGCATCCGCCAATAAATCCTAAAAACATTTCATTGTTAGTAACTGCCGACATTGTATCAACCGATTTGTCTGCAGCCCATAAACCAAGCGGAGTCGCACCAGTTGTTGCATCAGTTACAGGAGCCATGCTAGGCAGTGGCCAAGTGGTCATTTGCGTAGCAAATGATACAAATAACACTATTCTAGCTGTTATCGCTGGATTTACAAAGTTTCTTCCCATTCCGCCAAATAGTTGCTTAACTATTATTATTGCTACAAAACATCCTATGATCGCTATCCATAAAGGCAAACTTGACGGTACGTTAAACGCTATAAGTACTCCAGTTACAGCTGCACTTAAATCTCCAGCTGTTTGCTGTTTTTTCATAAATTTATTGTATATCCATTCGAATCCTACGCTAGCTATAACACAAACTAATGTTAGCGCTATAACTCTCATTCCAAACACATACATGCCGACTGCAAGTGCAGGTGCCATTGCGACTAAAACGTTTGCCATCACCTTTTGAGTGTCTATTGAGGATACTATATGAGGAGCTGATGTGACTAATAATTTATCGTATACTTTCTTTTCATTTTCCATTATTTAATCCCAGCCTCCTTTACTAATGATTTTCCAAGTTTGTTTATGAACCCTAAAGGTATTCTAGCAGGACAGATATAAGCGCAGCTTCCACATTCCATGCATTGCATAATATCTAAATCGCTAAGTTTCTGAGGGTCATTGGCCTTGTATGCTTCCGCATAAGCAAATGGAAGCAGTTCGAAGGGACATACCAGGTGACATCTTCCGCACTTAATGCATTGTGTTTCCTCTGGAATAAATGACTGTCTCTTTGAAAATGCTAGTATTGCATTGTTGTTCTTAACAATTGGCATTTGATCAGAGAAGATAGCCCTTCCCATCATTGGTCCGCCCATTAATATCTTTTTTGGTTCAGTTTTGTAACCATCACAAAACGCCATAACATCACTAATCATAGCACCTATAGGAGCATATACATTCTTTGGTGTTGTTACAGCATCACCATCAATTGTCATTCTCTTTCTAATTAAAGGCATACCGTTTCTAAAATACTGCCCGACGAAAGCTACAGAAGTTACATTAGAACAAACCACTCCTAATTCCGCTGGTAATACTCCAGCATTTAGTGTTTTTCCTGTAATCTCATAAATTAATACTCTTTCTGCTCCTTTTGGATATCTCGCCTGGAGTGTAAAGGTTTTAACGTTTTCTAGTCCCTGCTGTGCAATAATAGCATTTAAGTTTTGTATTGCCTCAGGTTTGTTTTCTTCGATACCTATGTACCCTACTTTTAGATCCATATACTTCATTATAAGCTTCATGCCATCTAAGATGTCTTCAGCTTCTTCAATCATTATACGATTATCCGAAGTTATAAACGGTTCACATTCTGCTCCGTTAACAATTAAAGTATCAATTTCATCTAAATTCTTTGGATTATACTTAATGTGTGTTGGGAATGACGCTCCTCCCAAACCTACTAGACCGCTTTTTTTGACAGCCTCTACAAAACCCTTAAGGTCCTGTACATGAGGAATTTCTATTTCCTCGCTTATTTCCTGTTTTTTGTCAGTTTCAATAACGACTAATCTGTCACTACCGCCCATTGCCGAACGCTGTTCATCAATTTTGAGAACTGTTCCCGATACACTAGAATGTATAGGCGCACTTACAAAAGCATCTGTATCACCAATTAGTTGCCCTACTTTAACAGTGTCTCCTTTATTAACTAAAGGCTGACATGGCGCACCAATGTGCTGAGACATGGAAATCTTTACTACGTCTGGTATTGGCATTACTTCTGTTTCACTGTTTGCAGTGTGTTTGAAATGTCCAACTTTGACGCTTTGCAAATGTTTCTTGCTTTGACTCATTTTTTTGAAACCATCCTTTCATAAAATTTATAATAGTCATACTTGATAAGTATACACCAAAGATTAATAAAATGCACCTCTATACAAACTTTTATTGTTTTTTTTTAACTTTCCCGTTTTGTATAAAAAATAAGCACCTCCGAAATCGGTTCGGAAGTGCTTGCTCTTTTGTTATTTATGTTATTAAGCTGTTTTTCTTAAACTTTTGTCTTTTAGTGTAACCTGTGGTTCAGCAGGCATTCCAAACAGAGGTATGAATCTGTCAAATCCTGTTATTGTTAGTATTAACAGTGATGCTACTGCTATCATAGCCATGAAGTTATACTGAATAAAATCTGTAGGTACAAACTTATGTAAAGGATATACTGCATAAGCGATTCCACTGTAGAATGCTAAATAGCAGTGCCAAGGGATAAGTTGTGAACCAAATACTCCCATAGCATCTCCGAATGTAGCATTTCTTAGTTTAATCTTGTACATATCCTCTTCAGAACCTTCTAAATTTTCTTCAACTAAATCTTTAGTAATAGGTCCTACTGTTACAATCTGTGCCATTTCATCTGCAAGCGCGGCATTACCTGCTATGCATAGTAATCCATTAAAGAACATCAGTTGTCTAACATTCTTTGATATCTTCAAAATTAACTTTGAAAGAGGCTCAAATGCTGCAATTCTTGCCATTATGCCACCAAATGCTGCTATCCACATCATCATTACAATTACCCATGAACCTGCATCTGCAAAACCATCTGCGCACTGGGTCAAGAAAGGCATCAACGCGCCTGTTGTATTAGCCACAAGACCAAGTAGGTAAGCTGATACTATTCCAACGCTTAAACAAACAAATGTATTAAGTCCCATAATAGCTACTATGATTACAAGAATTAGAGGAACTACCATGTATAGAGGCACTCCATCTCTTACTTGTTCTAGTAGTGGAATTACTGCAGGTCTTTCTTCCTGAAGCGCAGTCCATACTTCCTCAGGCATTTGATTTACCACTGTAGTTGCATCTACTGCAGTAGTTTCTAAACCTGCTCCTACTAAAAAGAATACAATTCCTGCTGCAACTAGGCATAAAACAGACCAAACACCTTGTGTTCTGATTCTGTCAACTACCTCTACACCTTGTATGCCGGAAGACACTATAGTTGTATCTGATATAAGTCCGATGTTATCTCCAAAGCATGCACCACCTGCAATTGCGCAAGTAGTAAGGATAAGATCTCCTCCTACAAAGTCTGACAGCCATAAGAAAATAGGTGCACACGCTGCAAATGTACTCCATGAGCTACCTGTAGCTACTGAAAGTACAGCAGTTACTCCAAGTCCAACTACCGCAACAGTTTTGGCTGTTACTCCCATTCCTAGTGCAACATTAATAATTGCTGCCGCTACTCCTGATGACATAAACACGCTAGCCATAGCATAAGCAAACATCAATATAAATAGTGCAATTAATATCTTTGATACACTTCCCATGGCTGCATCTATGCAATCCTTAAATGTAATACCTTCTACGAATAGAGAGACTATTATTGCCGCAATTGTTGCAATTGGTGCAGCAATTAATAGATCCATGCCTTCTATCACTCCAAAAGCTCCCAGTATCATCATTAATGCTAGAACAAATACTGGTGTAAACTTGATAAAGTTTTTCATCTTACTTTCCTCCTAAATTTTGTTTCCCTAATAACATTCCTCTTACTATGTTAAGCAATTTTCATGCCAATCTCAAATACATGGAATTGCCACAAAATGAACATCAAAAAAACAGCTTTGAACCATTATCGGTTAAAGCTGTAGTTTTCTTGAATCGTTTTCGATTTATTTGCCCACGAAAACCTTGTTGTCTTTGTCAATTCCGATTACATTATATCCATTTCCCCTCAGCTCTAATGCATGTTTTATGACCTCTTTGTTTATTATTTCTCCAGGGCAAGCTAATGGTATTCCAGGAGGATAAGGAATTATTGATTCTGCAATTATTCTGCCTTCTGATTCACTTAAAAGCACCTTTTCTTTTTTTGTCGGTACAGCAGTTAGTTCAAGTGCGACGGATTGAATGTTTTCGCATTTAACGCATTCTCCAAGCACATTTTTATCCGCAATATTAACTAATGCCAATATAAGTTTATCGTAATCGCTTTTGGTATTTCCTATTCCGCTCATGCACATTACTAAACTACCTGTTACTAGTTCTGGATAAATTCCTCTTTTAATAAGTTCCGATTCCAGCTTTGTTCCATCAAGTCCGTAGGCGCTCATATCTATATTGATTTTTGTATCATCGTGCATTGAATGTTTTAAAACCTTAAGCCCCTTTATTTTTTCACATTCGCAGTAAAACTCTTTTATATTTGTCTTCCATTCTTTAAAAAGTTCTTGACCATGCTTTCTTATTATTTTTTCATTTATATCAAGGCTAGCCATTAGTATATATGAAGGGCTAGTACTTTCAATAGATTGGATTTTATCTTCAAGCTCAAGGATATCTACTCTATCACTACAAACATTTATTATCGCGCTTTCCGTAAAAGACAATAAAGTCTTATGTGTGCTATTAACAACTATATCAGCTCCTAAATTTTCTGCTGCTTTATTTTTATCATAAAACTTAAGATGAGCTCCGTGGGCTTGATCCACTATAAGTAGCATTCCAGCATCATGCACATGTTTTGCTATCTCTTTAATGTCGCTGCATATTCCGTAATAGTTGGGACTTGGCAATATTACTGCTTTTGCATCAGGGTTTTCATCTATAAGTCTTTTAATCTCGTCTTTAGATATCTCTCCTAATATACCGTACTCTTCTAAAAGTTCCGGCCTTGCGTATACAGGTTTTATATCTCCAAGCTTTACCGCATTAAAAATTGATTTATGAGAGTTTCTGGCCATGATCAACTTATATCCTCTTTGGCATGTCGCTAACACAGACGCCACAAGACCACAGCTACTTCCATTTACTAAAAGGTTGGTATATTTAACATCATAAAGCTTTTTGTACGCTTCCATGGTTTCCTTAATTATACTTTCAGGCTGAAACAAATTATCTGCCCCTTTAATTTCAGTTATATCGCAACCTAATATATTATCTAAAAATTCGCCATATCCGTGTTTAGCTATGATGTCGCCACCCTTATGTCCTGGCATATGGAAAGATACAGCATTTTTCTTGCTGTGCTTTATTAAAAACTCTACTATTGATTCATTAAACATAATACACCTCCAAAATGTTTAGACCTATCCATTCATACTACTATTATTTTTAGTTCTATGTCAAGGGATTAAGGCGCAAATAATTTTGTCATTGCGAAGTATACGCTATCAATTATTTCTCTCTATTGACAAATCTCACTTTAGTAACTAGTATTAGTGTAAGATTTGGAGGTAAGTATGTCTAAGCGAAAATCGAGAAACACAAAAGGAAAAATAGTAAATGCAGCATGGAAACTTTTTTATGAGCAAGGTTATGACGATACTACTATAGAAGAAATAGTAGAAACCTCCGGAACTTCCAGAGGATCTTTTTATCATTATTTTGAAGGTAAAGACGCCCTTTTGTCATCATTATCTTATCTTTTTGATGAGAAATATGAAGAATTGACAAAACAATTTACAGATGTAATGAGCACAATCGACAAGCTTCTCTTCATGAACCATGAGCTTTTCTTTATGATTGAAAATTCTATCAGTATAGATTTACTTGCTAGGCTTTACTCATCTCAGCTCATAACTAAAGGCGATAAACATCTTCTTGATACCAACAGAACCTACTATAAATTAATACGCCAAGTGGTAATGGAGGGTATAGAAAAAGGTGAGCTTAGAGATGACGTTGCTGTTAACGAGATTACTAAGGCATATGCGCTGTTTGAAAGAGCATTGCTATATGATTGGTGCATTTGTAACGGTGATTACTCTTTATATAAATACTCCGGTGATATGCTGCCAAGATTTTTAGAAGGTTATAAAAATTAATTAAATTGTATTTTGGTTAGCTAAATGTCTAATTTAAATTTATGCTAGAACCTTTCATTTTAAAGGCTTCTAGCTATTTTATTTCATATAATCTATTTTTCATATAAACTACGTTCTGCATTTCATTCTAGTCCCATTTATGCTATAATTCAACTATTATAATTTAAGGGGAATTTTTATGACAACAAATGAAATATGCATTTTATTATCAATTATCGTCTATCTACTATTTATAGTAGGTATAGGTGTTTACTATTCTAAGCGTAACGATGACGTTTCGGATTTTTACCTAGGTGGAAGAAAGCTCGGGCCTTTTGTAACGGCAATGAGCGCTGAAGCTTCAGACATGAGTAGCTGGCTTCTTCTTGGACTACCAGGGGTCGCTTATCTTTCGGGCACAGGAGAGGCCGCTTGGACAGCAATTGGTCTAGCTATAGGTACGTACCTTAACTGGCTTTTTGTAGCAAGGCGCATAAGAGAATACTCTCATCAGATAGATGCTATTACTATTCCTGATTTCTTTAACAAGAGGTATCACGATAAAAAAAGTATATTAGGCGCTATTGCAGCAGTAGTAATCATCATATTCTTTATTCCGTATACAGCTTCAGGATTTGCGGCCTGCGGTAAACTTTTTAGCAGTTTGTTTGGAATGGATTACATAACAGCAATGCTAATAAGCGCTTTAGTCATCGTAATTTATACAACCTTAGGCGGATTTTTAGCAGCCAGTACAAGCGACTTTGTTCAAAGTATAGTTATGACTATAGCTTTAGTCGTAGTTCTAGTCTTTGGAATTACAAAAGCTGGTGGATTGGATGAAGTTATGATTAATGCAAAGTCTATGACTGGATATTTATCTCTTACTTCAGTGCACGATAAAATAAGCGGCGAAAGCATTAATTATGGATTTATCGCTATAGTAAGCACGCTAGCTTGGGGACTTGGATACTTCGGTATGCCACATATACTTCTTCGTTTCATGGCAATTGAGGAAAGAGATAAGCTCGTGACCTCAAGAAGAGTTGCTATTACTTGGGTAGTTATATCTTTAACCTTAGCTATATTCATAGGTATCATAGGTAACGCTATGTCAAACAGCGGTGCAATCGACAATTTACAGGGCTCTGCATCAGAAACAATAATAATTCAAATAGCTACATTGCTAAGTCACAAAAGCCTATTTGCAGCTGTTATTGCAGGTGTAATACTAGCTGGAATTTTAGCAGCCACTATGTCTACTTCTGATTCTCAGCTTTTAGCTGCTTCATCGGGCGTATCACAGGACTTACTCAAAAACTTTTTCCACATAGAGCTTAGCAAAAAAACATCTATGGTAGTAGCAAGATCCACAGTAGTTGGTATTTCAATTGTTTCAGCATTATTTGCATCAAACCCTGATAGCTCCGTGTTTGAAATTGTAAGTTTTGCCTGGGCAGGTTTTGGTGCTTGTTTTGGACCAGTAATATTGGCTTCCCTCTTTTGGAAACGTTCTAATATGCAAGGCGCAATTGCAGGTATGGTAACAGGCGGAACAATGATATTCCTATGGAAATATCTGGTAAGGCCTTTAGGTGGAGCATTCGACATTTATGAATTACTGCCAGCATTTATATGCGCGCTTATAGCTATCATTGTAGTAAGCCTAGCTACTCCTAAGCCGGACGAAAGTATCATCAAAGAGTTTGGCGACGTAGAAAAAGTTATTTAGAAGATAACAAGGAACATAAAATATTTTATATTAAAAAAGAGACTTTTTTCTAAGTCTCTTTTTTAATTATATTATTTGGTTATTTCATCAACTTTCATATACTTTTTAAGCACATCAGGAATCGCTACCGAGCCATCCGCTCTTTGATAGTTTTCAAGTATTGCAGCTACAGTTCTTCCAACTGCAAGGCCGGATCCATTAAGTGTATGTACAAACTCTGGTTTTCCTTTATCTTCTCTTCTAAAACGAATATTTGCTCTTCTTGCTTGGTAAGCTTCAAAATTACTACAGCTTGAAATTTCCACATATCTGCCATAACTTGGCATCCACGCTTCTATATCATATGTCATAGATGATGAGAAACCTAAATCTCCGGAACTTAGTCTTACTACTCTATAAGGGAGTTTGAGAAGTTTGAGCACTTCTTCAGCATCCAATAAAAGTTTTTCTAATTCATCGTATGAGTCTTCAGGCTTAACAAATTTCACAAGTTCTACCTTGTTAAATTGATGTTGCCTGATAAGTCCTCTTGTATCTCTACCTGCACTTCCTGCTTCTTTTCTAAAACAAGGTGTGTACGCTGTATAGTAAAGTGGCATCTCTTCTTCCGTCAGTATTTCATTGCTTCTTAGATTGGTAAGTGGTACTTCTGCCGTCGGTACTAAGAAAAAATCTTTTGCAGGAACATGAAACATATCGTCTTCAAATTTAGGAAGCTGACCTGTCCCTATCATGGCTGCTCTGTTTACCATAAACGGCGGTAAGATTTCTGAGTACGATTGATCTATAGTATGAAGATCCAACATAAAGTTTGTTACCGATCGTTCTAATCTGGCTCCTAATCCTTTATAAACGGTGAATCTTGCGCCTGATATTTTCGCAGCCCGCTCAAAATCTAAGACGTCTAATTCTTCACCTAGATCCCAATGAGCCACGGCATTAAAATCGAACTTTGTAGGCTCCATAAATTTTCTTATCTCCACATTATCGGTATCATCTTCACCAATTTGTACATCCTTATATGGAGTATTTGGTATATTAAGAAGTGTTTCTTTTAATTCCTCTTCTACCACTGATAGCTTTGAATTTAATTCTTTGATTTCGTCACTTAGTTTTTTCATTTCCGCCATAATTAAAGTAGCGTCCTTACCTTCTTTTTTCAATTTAGGTATTTCTTTAGACACTGAATTTTGACGATTTTTCATTGCTTCAACTGTAGAAAGAATATCTCTTCTTTCTACGTCGAGCGCCTTGGCCTTGCTTACTCCAAAATCACCTTTTCCTCTTTTACCCAATGCGGTTTTTACGCCATCATAATCTTCTCTTATCCTTTTTATATCTAGCATTTTTACTCATCTCCACTTTAAAATAGGTTTTGTCTGTATTTTATGTACAATGTTCTTAGCTCTTCGATTTTTGCTTGAACTAACAGATGCAGTTCTGAGGCTGTATCAAAGTCATGCATATCCAAAGCTTCTTTTTCCTTTTTTAGCAAGCATTTGAAATCTACGCTATCCTTGCCAATCTCATGTCTAATTTTATCAATTTTATTCCAATTATTAATATCGTAATCAGTTGCATCAACATCATGAGCTTTCACGCATTCTCTTACAATGTTCATGGCATTTGGAACTAGTCTGTCATGAAGTTCTGTTTTCCATTTGGAAAGCATTTGTGCTCTGTAAGATTTAATTACTATCTCTGGAATTATCCCATCCGCTAAAAGAACTTCCAATTTTTCTTTTTCATCTTCTAGCGCTTTCATGTTTTCCCAAACCGAAGCAGGGGCAATTCCAAAAAGTCTGTCTCTTTCTTCCTGTGAAAAAAATGTAAATACATTTTCTTCAGTTCTGTAGAGTCTATTTTTTTCTAGATAGAAATCTTCTTCTCCCCATTTCTTAGACATGGATTGTTCCAATTCATAAGGAGTCTTTTGGGCTTTTAATACGGCCCTTATGCCATCTAGCATAACTAAGTACGATGCACCAAGAACTAGATATGTATTGCTGTGTGGATTTGGTGCTCTTAACTCAAACCTAGTTGCTAAATTATTGTTGTTATCTCTAATAAGCCCAACTAGTACAGTTCTGTTCCTTGAAACATTTGTGACACTTCTTCCAAGTGACGTAACGATACATACGGGTGCTTCAAATCCTGGTTTTAATCTATCAAAAGCATCATTAGTAGCGCTTACAAACGGATTTATAACCTCATAATTCTTAAGAAGACCCATAAGAGCACCAAAACCTATCGGGCTCATATAGTGAGAAATCTTGTCTTTTGGTGTAAATAAATTTATAGTTTCTCCATTTTTTAACTTTGCTGCTATTCCAAGGTGAGTATGTTCACCACTTCCCGCTACCCCTGGTATAGGTTTCGCTAGGAAAGTTACATCTAAACCAAACTGAGTAAATACATCCCTTACTACAGCTTTTACTTGGTGTTCGTTGTCAGCTGCTTGCAGAGCATCCGCATATTTCCAATCGATTTCCAGTTGCTCCATAATATGATCATACTGACCAGTATTCCCCATCTTGGCTTTGACTCCGCCAACCTCTTTATGCCCCATTTCGATTTCAAAACCATAGAAATCTAATATTTCGAGGGTTTGTTCAAGAGCGCTTCTCACAGGACCCATAGTCCTCTTCCAATACTGCTCTTTTAGTACTTGTGCTGTAAAAAGTTGTTCTCTGTCCGCTCTGTCATCCGGGGTCTTTACCCAAAATTCCAGCTCGGTAGCACTAGTTATTAATACCTCTTCAATCTCGTCAACATCTTTGATATCTAGGTATTCATACACATAAGGGTTGTTTTCTATTTCTTTGATTATTTCTCTTTTAATATGGTCTACTGCGTTTTTTAAGAAAACTCTTGAACCACATTGAACCTTATCGTTATGCTTAAGATACGATGGAAGTCTTAAGGTTCCTACAGGTAAACCTGTTTTTATGTCAATGTTGTTATAGTTTTGATCCACATACCAATTGACTTCTACATCAGGTATTATGTCAACCTTTGCATTGTTAAGCTCTACTATAATTGGTAAAGCCACACTGGAACCATCTGTTTGTACACCATAATTTAAAATCTTTTCCATATCTTTCATGAAGACTTTAATGGGGATTTTTTCATCTGTTCCATGACCGCCTAGGTCTATCCCCACTAAAGATATAAATTTTACCTCAGGATGCTCCTGTAGTATTTCTCTTAATTTGCTCGGTTTGTGATCCTCTGGTTTAATGCAAAATAGCATTTCATTTAAATCAAAATCCAACATCTTTTCCCCTTTTAGGCTACTGTTCTAGTAAATTCAAGTATTTTTCTAGATCTTTCATGTGATTACCATAAGCTGCCCAATCTCCGTTTTGCTGTGCTTCTAGTGCGTCTTCATAAGCATCATTTGCAGCCTCGATCAACTCATCAATTTTGAGCCCTCCTGCTACATCGTCTTCTACTACATTAGCTTTATCATTGTCTCCATTATCTCCACCAAATAAAGAGGTTAGCGCTTCAGAAAATGTTTCTTCATATGCTATTCTTTCTCCATAAGCCACTATAACTCTTTTTACTTCAGGAATAGCCTGGTTCGAAGCTTCTAAGTATACTGGTTCTACATAAAGGATAGAACTTTCTAGCGGTATTACGAACATATTACCTCTGCTGTATGAAGAACCAGAAGAGTTCCAAAGTGAAAATTCCTTAGAAATTTCAGTTACCTGGTCAATTTGTGCCTCTATTTGCATTGGACCATACACAGTTTTGTTCTTAGGGAATTTATATAAAACTAAATTTCCATAATCAGCACCGTCATTTCTCGCTATAAGAAGCGCAGTCATGTTCTGCTTTGATCTAGGTGTATAAGGTATAGAATTTATAAACTCAGCCTTTTCTTCTCCTGGGAGCTTAACAATGTAATAGTTAGGAGACATAGGAACTTGTTCTGTCCCATAAATTTCATTAGCGATATCCCATAAATCTTCGTTTTGATAGAATACTTTTGGTTGAGTCATGTGATACCTCGTATAAACGTCTGCCTGGATTTCAAACAAAGCATTAGGATATCTTATATGACTTCTTAGACTCTCTGGTAATTTATCAAATGTCTTAAATAGTTCAGGATAAATCTTAGCATAAGTCATCGCTATAGGATCTTCCTCATCTACAATATAGAATTTAACATCTCCGTCGTATGCATCTACTACTACTTTAACAGAGTTTCTAATATAGTTAGTATTTCCAACTTCTCCGTTATAAGGTTCAGAATACGGATAGTATGTGCTTGTTGTGTAAGCATCTATCATCCAATATAGATTTCCATCAGCTGTCACCATGTATGGATCGTTTTCATAGCTCAAATAAGGCATGATTGTTTTAACTCTATCCATAACGTTTCTATTAATTATAATCTTTGAATCTTTGTTTAAGTTAGTAGATACTAGCATTTTCAAACTGCCTTCTCTGATAGAAAACATCAGTTTATTAAAGAATCCTAATTTGATTCCTGCTTCACCATCATACATAACGTATTTATTCTCATCTCCATCAGGATAATCGAATTCTTCTTCCTTGGTATTTACCAAGACATAATCATTCGTCAGTTCTCCGAAATACACTGCTGGTCTATCAATTTCGATTTCATCTACTGTCGATACTGGTGGAATGTTTTTAATCAATACATTTGGTTGACCACTTGGTGTAACCTCATCTACTTTTGATAAAGTAATACCATATCCGTGTGTATATTTAATATGTTTGTTAAGCCAAGTATCAGAAGTCTTTGTCTTATCTATTTCTCTTGTAGCGAGATAAGCTTGTGTATATTCTCCGTTTATCATGTATCTATCAACGTCTACGTCGTTAAATGCATAGTACTGCCTGATACTCTGGGTTTGATTATAGAAAGTATTTACTGGTTCATAGTCGTTAATTCTGACATTAGAAATAGTCTCTGGATTATTTTCTATATCATCAGCAGTAAGACTTTGATCTGCTGCAAATGGTTGTATGTCTACTTGATGAATATCGTAAGCATATTGAGTAAACTCAATATTATTTTTTAAGTACTGAGATTCTTTGTTAATTTCATCTGGTGATACTACAATAGCTTGAACTGCATATGCAATCCCAAATCCTAAAACACCTACAATTACCATTGCGGCAGGAACCCTAAGAATTTTTTTAAAGTCCTTCTTTTTAATTTGGAATGCTATAGTAATTGCACCAACTACTGACAATGCCATTATTATTCTGTACATCCATAGTGTCACCATTATATCGGTATATCCAGCTCCGTATACAGCGCCTGTATGCACGTGTAATAGGCTGAACTGTCTTATATAAAAGTCAACTCCTATCATTGCATAAAATATCACTCCAAGTATCATTAGTTTGCCAGAAGCAATATCTATTAGATTATTAAAGTTACCGCTGTCAAAAGATGCTGCGTTTCGAGTTTTATCTCCTGCTTTGTTCATTATTGATTCTAATACCGATCCGCCCTTACCTTTGGCAAAATCAGAAAACGGATTATTTTTACCTGAATACCTGGTTTCATCTTTAGGCTCTTCTGGTTGGCCTTCGAAAACATCAGGTGTTCTAACTGTAAGCAGTATCGCATAATAAGCAACAGTTACCACTATAAGCAATATTATTATTCCTAATACTATTTCATTTAATTGTCCCAAAAACTCTAATTTAAATATATAAAAAGATATATCTAAGTTAAAAAGCGGGTCTTTAAGGCCAAAGTTTGTCGAGTTTAAATACTTCAGTGCATCAAACCAAATCTGTGAAACCATAACCACTGAAGTAATCACACCAAACAGGACAGAAATTCCCACTGTGATTTTATTTAAACTTTTTAAATCTGGAATTTCATGAGATTCTATTTTTTTAAAATAACCTTTTCTTAAGCTGGTTAAATAAAATTGAACCAACATAGTAATAATTATAAATACCGGAATACCTATTTGAAGCTGCGTAAACAGTTTCTTGAAGAATACTCCTACATATCCCATTTCGCTAAACCAAAGCCAATCAGTTATAAATCCGATTAACCCTAGGAAAGCTACCGCTATTACTACTATAAACATTACTATAATACTAACTCGCTTTTGGGATTTTTCACCTTTCTTTTTGTTCATCTTTTCCTCCTTTATTTGGAACCTACGCTACGTTTATTAAAGAACTCTGCGTAGTTGAATCCTCCATTACAGAACTGGATGTTAGTAGATCTGTAATCTGCCTTATGACATTATTTAACTGCTCTGTAACTATATTTTCAGGTGCGAAATTATTCATGACTAATACAAATAACTCAAATACTACTAGAATCAACAACACCACTACAAAAATTTTAAGTGCTTTATGAGATTTTTTCTTTACTGGTTCATCTTCGTCATCATCCTCAACGATTTCTTCATGTTTTTCTTCGACTACAACCTTTTCTACTGCTGGTATTACAACTTTAGGAATTTCTTTTTCCGCTGTTTTGTGTTGATCCTTAAAAACTTCCTCGCCAAGATCATATACCTCAGCCGTCCCTCCAGTTGCTAATTCAAAATCAGGAGCTTCATCCCCTTTAGATTCATCATCAGTTTCCATCAACTCGTAGTTTATTCCACTTTTATTTATTTTTTCATATTCCCTATCTAAAAGTTCCTGGAATTCTTCACTCTTTTTATCTAAAGTATAGAACTTATCTACCTTAATTGTAGCATCCTTATTTACGTAGTTTTCTTCCATCTCAGCGAAGAGTTCGAGCTCTAGCTCTTTAAGCTCATCGTCCAAATCATCGTCGTCATCAAATGGAGAAATATATTCAGGTTCATCTAAAATGTCTTTACTTTCTTCTTCTAAGGCTTCCATTTCTAGAAACTCTTCAAATTCTTCTGTAGCTTCTTCTGGTTCCTTTGATATAGTTTCAGGTAAAGCTTCTTCTGCTCCTGGTATTTCCTGAGCGGCTACTTCTTCTGGTTCCTTTACAATAACTGCAGGTGAAGCCTCTTCTGCTGCTAGTGTTTCCTCAGCTACTTCTTCTGGTTCCTTTATTATAGTTTCAGGCAAGGCTTCTGCTGCTGGTATTTCATCAGCGACTACTTCTTGTGTTTCAGGTAATGCTTCTTCAACTGTAGGCTCAGGTACAACCTCATCTACTACTGGTTCTTCAGCTGCAGGTTCGGGTACAACCTCCTCTACTACTAGTGTTTCAGGCAATACATCTTCAACTATAGGTTCAGGTACAACTGCCTCTAGTATGGGTTCTTCAGGTAATATTTCTTTAACTGCAGACTCCTCTTTAGGTGGAATTAATTCAAGTTCTTCTGCCCTAGCCGTAGGCTTAGCCCATTCAAACATTTCCCGTTCTTCAGGAGCATTCTCTTTGTCACTTTCTTCGACTTCTTTAGGCTTTTTTTCAAGATTTGTGCTAGTAGCATTTCTCCATGTCGGAACTTTTTTACTAGCTCTTCTTTCTTTGTCGTCTATGACAGCACTCCAGTCAAAATGAAAAGTCTCATCGCTTTTCTTTTGTTCCTTGGGAATCTCGTCTGTATCCCATACAAAAGAAGTATCAGTAGTCCTTCTATTCTCCTCTTGATTCCAAACCATATTGACTTTTTCTTCAACAGGTTTTTCTTTGGGCTTTTCAGTAGACCAATGCATCTCGGGTAAAACGACTCTAGCTTTAGGCGTTTCTTCAATCTCCCAACTCATGTCAGGTTTTTCTTTAATGGTCCTTTTCCCCTCAACTTGCTTTTTCCAATCCATCTCTATTTTTTCAGGAAATTCAGAATCAGCATCCGCTTTCTTTTTATCTGTTGTTTCGAAAACAGTTGGGGCTTTCTTTTCCTCATTAATTACATTTCGTTCTTCGTCAAGCGTTACCTTTGCACCGCATTTGTTGCAAAAACTATCGCCAGCTTGCAATTCATTACCGCAATTTCTACAGAACATTCTTTACCTCCCATTGGTGATTAAATAGTTTGTCACCTATATATCTACAGATTTATTCCATGGCAGTACTTTACCATAATATACGTTACTAATTATACAATAATTTCTAATAAATAGCAAACAATATGACGATCCTTGATTGATTTTTCCCTTGACAAGCAAAACCATTAGTGCTATTATATTCAAGCAATAGAAAAACACTTTATGCACCATTAGCT
>JAAYHV010000052.1 GCA_012744355.1 Clostridiales bacterium | reverse complement strand
TGAATCTTGCTTTCAAACTCACGAGTGAAATTTGACAAAAAAATAAGCCCATGACTGGTTTTGCGCTGTTTTGCCTCTATGCAACTGTCAAACTTACGGGTCATAAATTAAAGCATAACACGATAATATTCCTTGACAATATGGATAATTGAGATATAATATTTGTATAGAAAACTTGAGTTTGAAAGCAAAACACCAATAAAACAAGTCCAAAACCATTGCAAATAAATGGATATAGGGCTTTAATTTTTTTCATGTTGGTGTCCTACTACAGAGCTTGTTTTGTAGTAGATACCATTTTTTTTATTCCGTCTAAAGTCTGGTATTTATGGTTTAAATTGGTTCCAAGGTTTTCGTCTATGCACTCAAGTACTTCGTCGTAGTAGACTCCTTTGTAATAATTCATTTTAAGATGATCAACATTGGATTTAGCAAGTGAATCTATTAATCTTTCTGTGGAGTAAATACCTTTAGTCTCTATCTCAAGTATTCTTAAAATTAATAGTGATAAGAAGCAGGTTAAGAAGTGTCCCTCTATTCCTCCTTCGCTCGAAACATAAGCTGGTCGTGTTTTTAACTGTGATTTAGTAACTTTAAAAGTCTCTTCAATCTTCCAAAGACCTCTGTATTTCTCGATAATTTCGCTATCGGTCATATCTAGCTCACTTGTAACAATAGAGTAATAACCATCATATTTTTCTTCTTCTTTAATGAGCTCATCATTAAGACTTGGAAATATATCTTTTCTGGATGGAGTTAGTTCGCCTGTTTTCTTATCTAATTTCATGCCTACAATATATTTCATGGCGCCGTAGTTGCTAGCCTTTGCATACCCTGAACGGCTGTTAATAAGCTTAAGTGCTTTTGCGACTGCTTCGTTTCGCTTGTGTCTGCTTCTTTCTGCATATTTTTTAGAAAAGAAGACCACGTGCTTTTCGTCAATATCAACTTTGACATCCTTACCTTCTGCATTTTTAACAGTAATGACAGTAGGGTAAATTCTTGACTTTATTTTAAAATCCTCACCAATCCATTCATAGCCTTCATCATCAAGTACATATTCCTTGATTTCCTTAGAAGCTTTTGTACCTCTAATTGATCTGGAGAAAATATACCCATCTCCTTTTATGATGTTATAGGCTTTATTCGTACCTGAATTTAATCCTTTATCTGCAACAACAATGACTCTGCTTAGATTGTAATTTGCTTTTAATTCAGATAGTACTGGTAATAGCGTATCAAAATCTGTGGTATTGCCGCTAAAGAGTTTATAGGTGATAGGCAAACCGTCTTTGTCTAGCAAAAGTCCCATTTGAATAATTGGTTTCCCTTTTTTGTCCTTGCTCATCCCTTTACGAATAAGCTCTGTTTGTTGATCCTTATGAAAATAATAATTAGTCACATCGTAATAGACATTGGAAGTGTCCCTACCGTATTTCATGGTAATGTTTTCATGCAATTCAAGTAACAGCCTGTCCTTGTGCTTTGCCAAAATAGGCAAGGCTCTATACACTGACTTAACCGGGAAGTTGAAATTTTCAAAGTAGTTATCTTTGTTTTCATGAGCAGCAAGCTTAGAAGAAGGATTAAGTATTCGTTCATAGACAAGCAACTTTAAAATGTTATTAAGAGGTATATCAGCTTTTAAGCCACGTTCTCTATTTATCATAAATTTATGAATACCAAGGATATGATAAATCTTACTTAATACTGAAAAACCAATGTTTTTAATCTCCCTTGAATCTGTATCGAGTTTTTCATCCATATCCAGGATAAGCTCAATTTCCTTGTTTTCTTTCTCTTTTTCAGTCATCTGTGTAGCAAGCTGTTTGAAATGGGCGATAGGATCTTCATATTTATTAACAAACTCATCAAGAAAACCGATGCCCTTAATAGCCTTTTGTTTATTCTTTTTTGTAACCGGATCTCTAAAACCTTTAACAATAGATAGATAAATTCTACCGTTAGGTCTTTTATCTTGCTTTAAATACATAAAATCACCTCGCTATTTATCTATTATTATATCATAGAACTAAATAGAAGTATACATTAAAGAAGTAAAAGTTGACAAAAAAATAAGCTCCAATGATTGGAACCAGATACTTGCAGCGTCTTGATTGGTGAATCTTGCTTTCAAACTCACGAGTGAAATTTGACAAAAAAATAAGCCCATGACTGGTTTTGCGCTGTTTTGCCTCTATGCAACTGTCAAACTTACGGGTCATAAATTAAAGCATAACACGATAAT
>JAAYHV010000051.1 GCA_012744355.1 Clostridiales bacterium | reverse complement strand
CAGTGTTGTTCTGTATGTGGCTGCGTAAACAAAGATCACTCCATAATCAAATATGGAAGCAAACCAAGCGACATAAAACTGGTCTCATGCAATGGGAATCCAACTCTTCTTCGTCTTAATAAACAGCGGTTTTTCTGTAAAGAATGTGCTCGATCTTTTTTAGCTACTTCTGAAGTAGTCGAACCCAATTGCTATATATCAAAATAAGAACAAGCTTTAGTACTACTAATGAACAAGCTAGTACTACTAAAGATCAAGCAAATGAACAAGCTAAAAATGATATAATTGAAGTATTAAAAGATCAATTAGAGCATGAAAGAGATCAAAATAAAAAACTATCAAAACTGAATGAAAACTTATTGAATCAGTTAGATAAAAATCAAACATTATTATATCAGCAACAAAGATTAAGTCTAAATGATATAAATAATATTAAGATGTTAGAGTCAGAATTAGAAGAAAAAAAAGAAGAGAAAGAAGAAAAAGAAACTAAATGGTATAATACATTTAAGAGGAAAAAATAGTTACATATTACAAAAAAATGAGTTTGACTTAATAAGAAATGTGACAAACTGGATGATTATTAATATTTACGCCTTAATACCAGATTGAATATAATTGTGCATTTTTCCAATCACTGCCAATATTTTCGCAATAGTTTTCAGGAGGTGAAAACATCGATAAGAATAAAACGAATTTAGCAAATTAATGTATTTTTTATAGTTTATTTGTCCATAACAAGACATTTTTACAATCTTCTTCATTTGGATGAGATATTCTTATCATTCCCATACCTTTACCAAAACATTTCATATAATTGTCTTCAAGTTCTATGCCTTTTGCTTTTAATAATTGCTTTACTTCATCAAAAGCACTCTTGTCAGAGTTCCCTCTTCCAAACCACGTTAAAAAGAGATAGAATTTTGTATTGGAATCGATAGTGTTTTTTTCAATACTATTTATCCATGTTAAAATGTTTGCATGAACATGATTCATATATACACCTGAAGCCAATATGATTACATCATAGTAAGGCAAGTCATACTTTGTTGTTTTGCCTACAACTTTAAGATCAGTGTCTGAATTGCCTGATACATAACTACATACCTTATGTGTATTTCCAGATTCTTTTGAATATACAATCAGTTTTTTCATTTATCTTCCTTTCTAATTATTAACTGGTTAATAACAATATAATTTTGATCGTTTAAATTTATTTTATAAAAATCTTATCATGACCTGTCAATTTCCCAAATGTTCATTTGTGTAAAACCCAGTAAAAGTTATGTTCGATAGCACATAATATAAGAATATACCCTAATACTCTATTTAGGTACTTTGTTTTTGTATAAAGCTAGGCTTATTATATTTAATCCTATAGTTATAAAGACAAGTACGCCTGACACAATTACAAGAGTTGGAGTTGTGTCCAAAAGCGCGCTCAAATCTTCAATTTTAACTAGATAGTTATTATAAAAAATTTGAAACCATAAAGAAATAGAACAAGCACTAATACTTAATATAGAAAAAGTAATCCAATTTTTTTGACCTCCTTTATTATACCTTATTAAGTTAATAGTTGGAAGTATCCATGCAACTAGCCCAAGTACTATACTCCCTATATTAAACAAACCATAATCAAATGAATCAATCATAATAAATTTCTCCTTTATTTATTTATTAAAATATATTGTATCATTTATTTTGTAGTTGTATTATCTATTAAGATTCTGGCTTTGCCCTTTTAAATTTGGCTAATATAAGCGATATTATTAAGATTATTAGTATTAGAACAGACCCAGCTACAGATACCCACTTTACAAATGATATTACTGGCGTTATTGTGGCTATTATTCCAGACTTCAAAGGATACCTTGCCATTACTATTGTAGCTCCTATATTTTCCATATAATCAAAAATTATTGAAGCTAACGGAAATATATATGCAAATCTTAACCGTCTTTTATCTGAAATATAATCTGAAAGTTTAGCAATCCATGAAATCAAAAACAACGCATAACAAATCGGCCAAACCAAGTCAAAAGTCCACCTTATTTTAATATAAGCTTCTCTTCCTAATTCCCCATAGCTTTCAGCCATATCGTATAACTCTGACGGCGAATAAATGAATGATTCATCTGGAGAATTAGATTCTCCTATCATTTCATTGGAATATTTTGTCATTTGGGGAAATGCTAGGCTCGAGAATATAAAGAATATTATAGTTACTAGGATAATCCATTTCCATTTGATTTTTGATTTCGTCATATTGTTTCTCATCACCTTTAGCAAATAGTCACATAACAACACCATAGACAGTTTTCTCTACGGTATAATATGTTAACGATTATTAACTTATCTTTTTACTGTTTCCCATTATATTTAAATCTCTTATTTTTATTCAAATATCAAACTAAATAAAATACAATGGCAATAAAATGAGTTACCGAGGCGGCGTTTATAAATAAGTGCCAAATCATATGAGCCCATTTTTTCTTACGGGTATAAAAGTAAGCTCCAACTGAATAAAGAACTCCACCTAAAACTATTAAAGCTAAAAAAATTGGTTGTGAATTCCTGATTAAAGTTGGCATAAACAATACTGCAACCCAACCCATAACCATATATAAAGTTAAAGTTAGTTTCGGATATTCTTTTTTAGCTACAGCTTTATAAAAAATTCCAAGGATAACACAGCTCCACTGAATTGACAAAATTACAACTGCTTTCCAGCCACCGATTAAAGATAGAGCGATTGGTGTATAAGCTCCTGCAATAGCAAAATAGATAAAGATGTGATCTAAGATTCTAAATACTATCTTATGAGGTGTATCGTAAGCCATTGAGTGATAAAGAGTTGAAACTAAAAGCATTAAAAAAGTACATATAACAAAAATGCTAGTTCCAAAAGCTAATAAACCTCCACCTTGAATATAAGAATATACTGCTGAAAATGGTATTAAAAACAAAAATATTAAAGTCATAATACTATGGGTAATCACATTAGCTACTTCTTCATTAAAGGATAATTTAGTTATGTTTTTAATTGATCTTTCATTGTTTTCCATATAAATATTTCCTTTTTGTAATCATTATCGTTTTAGCTTATAGCATCATTATCAAAAACCAAATTGGTGGTATAAATAATGCGGGTAGCATGTTAAGTGTTTTAAAATTCTTTATGCCGAGTATTCCAAACCCTGAAGCCGCTATTAAAAATCCTCCCACTAAAGAAATCTCTACAAGAAGATCTCCTACAAGAAAATCCGCCAGCGAATTAGCCATCAAATATATGCTGCCCTGCCATAAAAACAGCACCCCTGCCGCTGCAGCGATACCAATTCCATAAGTAGATGCTAGCACAAGTGAGGTTACAAGATCTAACGTTGCATTAGTGAATAGATACGTGTAATTTTGGTTAAGGGCTGCTTCAATTGGACCTAGTATTGATAAAGTTCCAATACAAAATAATAATATAGCTGTTGAAAGGCCTTGTCCTAGGTTGCCCCCCTTAGAATGTTTATCTGTTATTTTATTAAATCTATCGTCTAGTTCTAGCATTGTACCTATGAGGCTTCCTAGGGCTAAGCTCACAATAAACAGAACCGGATATATACTATTTGGCATATTTTGAACTACAGCATTTAAACCTATTCCTATAGCTGCTAATCCCATAGCATTATATAAACAATTTCTATATTTTTCCTTAATTCCTTTTCTTAACATCATACCGATAATGCTTCCAACCAGTATCGCTATTACGTTTACTATTGTCCCTAACATCGCGCGCCCCCTGTCATCAGATATATATGGCATAATATACCATAATCCATTAATTATTACAAATTTATTAACTCTGATTAAAATCTAATGAACTTTTAATATATGGGTATTTTAAAAAATAGGCCTATGTTATAATCTAAAGATATTACGGAAGGAGTACTACTAAATGATAAAATTAAGAAAAGTATCGAAATTTTATTCTGACAATGATACTGTAAGTACTGGGTTTTCACGAATTGACCTAGAATTAAACATGGGAGAATTTGTTGTTATTACCGGTGAAAGTGGTAGCGGTAAATCTACGCTATTAAATGTAATCTCCGGTCTTGACACTTACGAAGAAGGTGAAATGTTTGTAAATCGTGAAGACACAAGCGGATACACCACTGAAGATTATGAAATGTACAGGAAAAACTACATAGGCAACATCTTTCAAGATTTCAACTTAATTAACAGTTATACCGTATACCAAAATGTTGAGCTTGGTATGCTACTATGCGGTAAAAGTAAAAGTGAAAGCAAGGAAAGAATTTTAGATTTAATTGAGCAAGTAGATTTGACCAAATACGCAAAAACTAAGGTTTCTAAACTCTCAGGAGGCCAAAAGCAGAGAGTTGCAATTGCAAGAGCTCTAGCTAAAGAATCTCCAATTATTGTAGCTGATGAGCCTACAGGTAACTTAGACAGCAAATCTGCAGAAAACATTATTGAAATATTACACAGCGTATCAAAGGACAAACTAGTAGTTGTAGTTACTCATAACTATGAACAGGTAGAAAAGTATGTTACTAGAAAAATTACTATGCATGATGGAAAAATAATTGAAGACAAGCATGTTAATGCTAGCCCTGTTATTGAGCCCGATTCAGCAATTGATTTAGAAATGTCTAACCTGTCATTTGCAAACCAACTAAGACTCGGCTTCAGAAATACATTTAATCTGCCTATGAAGTTTATATTGCTTCTATTAATATATCTATTCATGACTACTGCCGTATTAGGTCAGTATTCTTCATTTATAAATACAGGCCATCAACAGGAGTTAATGGGATTTTCGCCGTTTTTCTCAGATATTAGCGCCGAAAGAATTATAGTCCAAAAGGATGATAAATCTGAGATAACTAATGAAGACTACGACAAAATAAGTGACATTGCCAATATAAGTCAAATAATTAAAAATGATGTGATTCTTGATTCTAATGCTTCAATCTATGATGATGACTACTACTTCTATGGCTCAGTGTACAGTTTAGAAAATCTTCAGGCAAAAAAAATTACATACGGAAAACTTCCTAAAGGCGATAACGAATTCGCAATAGAGGTTAACAAAAGCAGCTATAACTACGATGATTTGATAGACAACAGAGAAAAATACTTCGGTAAAACATATACATTAACTGATGAGAATTCTGGAATCAAAATCTCTGATGATAAAATAAAATTAACCGGTATTATAATGGACGAAAGCCAAATATCAATGGAAAATATGGGTAGTATTAGTTTCTATGTATCCGAAGATTCTGTTAAAAATATCACCAGATCCTTCTTTGCTAGAAACGCAGATACCACATTCAATTTTGATGGTAAGACTTTAGAAGTTCCAGCTTCAGGCTATAATCAGGTTGTTAAATCTTCAGAAAAAGTTGCTGAAGGAAAAGCATATATACCTGAAGAGTTTAGATACAATTATACAAATGGCTATTATTACAACAAGCCACTAACAATAGATGCAAGTACTATCTACTTTGATTCTAATTTAGAACTTACAGTCGATAAGTATTTTACAGAAAAAACAATAAACGAGCTCTTTGGAATTAATAAAGATGACTATCCTGAATACTCAAGCACTATATTCGTCAATCCAAAAGACTTTGATTCGTTATTTGCTAAAGGATACTACCAAAGTACTGTCTATATGGATGATGAGAAAAAATCAGACGAGACAAAAGCTGCGCTTGTAGATGCTGGCTTTAAACCTCTTCTTATGAAAGAAGCAATCACTAATTTTGCCGGTGAATTTGGTTTTGTACTGAAACTAATATCAGGAGCTTCTTTAATAGTTATCATAATTGTACTTTTCTTCATAGCATATTTTGTTATAAGACTTGTAATGAAATCAAGAAATATTTACTATTCCACCATAAGAATATTAGGTGGAACTAAAGAAAATTGTGAAAGTTTGATTAAAATAGAGCTCTTGACTGTATTGCTATTCGCTTACGGCTTAGTTCTAGCCTTTATTAAAATGGTGCAGTTAAAGTATATTAATATTGCTATGCTTGTAGACATGATTTCCTTCTTAACCTTAGGAGACTACATAATATTGTTTGTAATATTGTCCATTATTTCTCTGCTCATTGCTAAGAGATATTCTAAAAAATTGTTTAAGAAAAGCGCCATGAGCACTTATAGAGAGGAGGAATAAAGATGATAAAAATAGAAAAGCTAAATAAATACTATAACAAAAATAGATCAAACGAGATACACGTAATTGATAACACTACCCTTGATCTTCCCGATAATGGACTCGTAACATTTTTAGGCCACTCGGGATGCGGAAAAACCACCTTACTAAATACTATCGGTGGACTTGATAAGGCTAATTCTGGTAAAGTTATTATAGACGGCAAAGAATTAACTAGAAAAACCTCTGGTAAAATTGATACTATGCGTAACGCTTATATAGGATACATTTTCCAGAATTACAATCTCATTGAAAGCATGACAGTTTTCGATAACGTAGCTTTAGCTCTTAAGATGATTGGAATTAGTGATAAAGACGAAATCAAAGAAAGAGTTAACTATTGTTTAGAATCTGTAGGGATTTACCAATTCAGAAACAGAAGAGCAAATGCGCTCTCCGGTGGTCAAAGGCAGCGCGTGGGAATAGCTAGGGCTATAGTTAAAAACCCAAAAATTATTATCGCAGATGAGCCTACTGGTAATCTCGACAGTGGTAACACTATAGAGATTATGAATATAATAAAATCAATCTCCAAAGACAAGCTTGTAATCCTTGTTACTCACGAAAAAGAAATAGCGCACTTCTATTCAAGTAGGATTTTAGAGATAGTAGATGGAAAAGTTGTAAATGATTTTGTTAATGATACAGAAAACTACCTCGATTTTCAGCTTGAAAACAAACTTTACCTTAAAGATATGCCTGTAGCTAAGTCTCTGGATCACGATAATATCAAAATTAAGTATTATAGCGATAAGGAAAATGACTTGGATATTAAGATAGTAGTTAAAGGTACTAATCTATATATTGATACAGGTGGCAAGTTCTCTATAATAGACGAAAACACAAATATTCAAATGATCGATGAGCACTACAACAGAATGGATAAGAGCATCTACGAAGATAATACCTTCGACTACCAAAAACATTTAAAGGAGAATTTAGTACCTAAATACACTTCAATATTCAACCCTCTCAACTCGCTAATTACTGGTTTTAAGAGTATTGCTCATTTTAAACCAATTAAAAAAATACTATTATTAGGTTTTGTATTAGCATCAATGTTCCTTTTTATGGCAGTTAGTAATATAGCGGGAATAAGCAACATTGAAGAAAAAGATTTTTTGACCACTCATACGGACTATGTAACTGTTACAAACGGTAGCAGAACGCAGGCCGAGTATGATAAAATAGAAAATCTTGCAAACATTGATTATGTCATACCTGGTAATTCGATAGTTTCCTTGAAAATGCCTATGAATGACTACTATCAAACTACTACTGCTATGGCAGACCTTAACGGCTCTTTAGCTTCTAGGGATCTTCTAACTGGAAAGGATATTTCTCTAGGTGAATTGCCTAAGGAATCCCATGATATAGTTATAGATGATATGGTTGTAGAGAAGTTTTTGAAAGCTAAGCTAGGTGAAACTGCCGGGATTAATACTAAAGAAGAATTAATAGGTCGCACGATTAAAATAGAAGGTTTAGAGGACTTTAAAATTGTGGGTATCTCAAAGACCAACTGCCCAGTTTTCTACGTGGACCCTGATCAGTTTATGTTTATATTAACCCACGCTCAATCAGGTGATGCCTCTAACGAGGGCATCATGGAAAGCGGAGAGTATAGTATGGACGAGGGTACTGAACCTAATAGTGTCAGAGATATGGTATTCCTGCCTGATGAATACATATTAAAGCAGGGAACTATGCCAGATGAAAAATATGAAGTTTTGGTTAACTATAATAACCGCTACGATATGGGCATAGGTAAAACCATAGATACTAAGATGAACAAACAAAAACTTATGGTAGTAGGTTATTATGAAACTAAGCAATCCATAGATAACTATTTCGTAACTGCTGATACTATAAAGACCGACTTCATAAGTAAGCAAAAAGAGATAACACTTTACTCCAAAGATACGTCAGCATTAATTAGTACCTTGGAAAAAGAAGATATCAATTACACTGTAAATTACGATAAAGATAGGGCTGCCCATAAAGAAAGGCTACAGAAATCTATGAAAGCTAGCTTAATAGCTGCCTGTATAATTTTAGCCATATCACTGCTTGAGATATTCTTAATGCTAAGATCTTCATTCCTATCAAGAATTAAAGAAGTTGGAACACTAAGATCTATAGGTCTTAAAAAGATTGACATATACAGAATGTTTACAGGAGAGGTTGTAGCTATTTCCTTAGTAACTTCAATTCCTGGTATTGCACTCATGTATTACATTTTAGATAACGTATCTCAAATACAATATTTAGAAAACCAATTCATGGTTACTCCAAATATAGCAGTACTATCATTTGCTTTAATATTTATCTTTAATATATTTATCGGGCTTCTACCCGTATTTAAGACAATGAGAAAGACGCCAGCTGCAATACTAAGCAGAACCGATATATAAACTTGCACACCAAAAAAGAGCTCAGATGAGCTCTTTTTTAATTTAGTAGATATCCAAAAATACAATCACGGTAAACCCTTTGGACACTATATTTATTGTGCATAAAACAATGCTTTGCTTAATATGAATTATTTAAATATTTCGTTTCCGTTTACCTTGGCATTCTCTTCCTCATCCAAAGGAATAACAATGCAGTTCTTGCCATCTATCACTTGCTTAACTATCTGATTTTCTTTTTCTGGCTTTGCTTGAATAATTACTGTATATTTTTTCTTATCCTCAATATTATTTTTCAGTTCTTTTTCTTCGATCTTTTTAATTATTTTTTTGTCAATTATATTCTCTGCCATAGGCAATTCCTTTGAAAATTTTGTCTCATATGTTTCTTCTATCTTAGGTGCTAATTCCTCCGATACTCCGCTTTTACTTAACACATTTTTTAGCGCTTCCTTATTCATGGATATTGGATCGGTTCTTTCTTCATCTTCATTTATCATGTTGTTTATGTTTTGATGGATGTTTCTAATCATAAGGTCACTATCTTCGCCTAAGAAATCCTCTAGTATGCTGTTAAAGGCAACCTTCTGCTCTGTGCTTGTCTGCTTAGACTTACATCCTAGACCTTCAATCATGAATTCCGATTTAGGCTCCTTAGCATTCTTTATATAATACATCAGAGAATTAATATCACTGCTTCTATCTGTGAAAGCAGGATATAGAAAGCCATTTTCAGGTGCTCCCACTACCCAGTCTCTTTTTCGCGTTCCTATTCTATTTTGATCTTTTAAATAGCCTAATCCAGGCTTACTAAGTTTTACAGGACATATTGCACATATCATATAATCATACATTTCTTCTGATTCATCAACTGCCCGGTTATCAGTCGTCTTATTCATAACATCATAAACATCATGATATAGTAATATCAGGTAATTCCCTACATAGTTATAACTCTTGATTACCAGGTCATATAAGCAGTCTAACAAATCTTCATTCTTTAGTCCGCTTTCTTTTAATCCAAGTAAAAAGTTTTGCCTATTTTCGCTAATTTCTTCTTGCTTTTCAAATTCAAGCTCCAGTAGATTATCTCCAATCTTACCGAGCGTTACTTTTTTCACTATATCTAAATACTTGTTTACCTCATCATCATTAAGATTCAAAAAAGTCTCACTAAAGGTCAGCACTTTTTCCTTATCATTATTTACATAACAACCAGCCATTTTAGTAAATGTGCATGAATCCTTAGTAAACCTTCTGCGTAATTCCATCATATCTTTTTTAGTCATATATTTACCTCTTTGCTTAATAGTCTAGACGTCTATTATAACAAAATACCCGTGATTAAAGTACCTTTATTTAATTCTTTTTTTGTTGTATTTACAACGTATATACTCTTGTGAATATATTATAATGACTCTATATCATACTGGAGGTAAAAAATGAAACGAAAAATAATTGAAATAAATGAAGAAAAATGTAACGGCTGCGGCGCGTGCGCTGAGGCGTGTCACGAAGGCGCTATAGGAATGGTTAACGGCAAGGCTAAACTACTAAGAGATGACTACTGCGACGGCCTAGGGGACTGTTTACCAGCTTGCCCAACCGATGCAATAAGCTTTATTGAGCGGGAAGCCGCTGCATACGACGAGCTAGCTGTCATTAAGAATAAAATAGATAGTCAATCATTTAGTTGCGCTGGTTCCGAGGCTAAACCTTTAGCCGAAAAGGAAGAATTATGTAATTGCAATTCACATGATAATCCATCTCAGCTATCCCAGTGGCCAATTCAAATCAAACTAGCTCCTGTAAATGCTCCTTATTTTAACGGAGCAAATCTACTAATTGCAGCAGATTGCACGGCCTATGCTTACGGGAATTTCCATAACGAGTTTATAAGAAACCACGTGACACTAATAGGATGTTCAAAGCTAGACAGCGTAGACTATACGGAAAAGCTAACTGAAATCATTAGAAATAATGACATTAAAAGTGTAACTGTTGCGCGCATGGAAGTACCATGTTGCGGAGGCATAGAAAATATGGTAAAAGGCGCCCTTAAAAATAGTGGTAAATTCATACCATGGCAAATTGTGGTGATTTCTTCAGACGGAAGAATCTTAGATTAAATCAAATAAAGAGCGAGCTTACAGGTAACTGACCTTGTAAGCTCTTTTTAGTTTACTATTATAAAAAACAAACCACCAACATAAGTTAATGGTTTGCCTTAATATCCTATCTCTACTTAAAAGCCTCCGCAGCCCGAGCAACCTCCGCAGCCACTACTACAAGAATCTTCATCATCTTCTAATCTGAAAAGATCTTCTCTGAAGCTCTCAGGATTTTTCTCATAATAGTTATCAATTGCAGCTTTTACAGCTTCTTCCGCTAAAACAGAGCAGTGTATCTTTTGCGCTGGTAATCCATCAAGGGCTTCTACTACCGCCTTATTTGAAAGCATCAAAGCTTCTTTTACTGATTTACCCTTGATCATTTCTGTTGCCATAGAACTAGTCGCTATGGCTGACCCGCATCCAAAGGTGTTAAATTTCACATCCGTAATGATGCCTCTGTCAATTTTGAGATACATTTTCATGATATCTCCGCACTTAGCATTTCCTACTTCACCAATACCATCTGCATCATCTATCGTTCCCATATTCCTTGGATTTCTAAAATGGTCCATTACTTTATCACTATATAACATACTCTTTCCTTCCTTCCTTCAAATCCTTCCAAACCGGTGACATAGAGCGTAAATACTCCACAACTTCCGGAACAACTTTTATTATATGTTTTACTTCTTCTTCTGTGTTGTACTCGCTAAGAGATAACCTAAGCGAACCATGGGCAATTTCATGTGGCAGACCTAGTGCCAATAACACGTGACTTGGATCTAGTGATCCTGATGTACAAGCCGAACCAGATGATGCCGATACACCTTTATCATCAAGTAAAAGTAGTAAGCTTTCCCCTTCAATTCCCTCGAAGCAAATATTAACATTACCAGGTAATCGTTTTTCTACACTACCGTTTATCTTAGAATGAGGAATCTTTGAAAGCTCATCGATTAATATGTCTCTTAATCCTTTAACATATTGATAATTTGCATCCATATTTTCGCAACTCTCAGTAAAGGCTGCTGCCATTCCTACTATTGCTGGTACATTTTCAGTTCCAGCTCTCTTTCCTCTTTCCTGGGCGCCACCTTCTATTATACTGCTAAGTAGTATACCTTTTCTAGCATATAAAAGACCTGCTCCTTTAGGTCCGTGGAACTTATGCGCCGACATGGAAAGCATGTCTATATTTAATTCTTTTACATTTACTTTAACGTGTCCTACCGCTTGAACCGCGTCGGTATGAAATATTACTCCTTTTTCTTTACATAGTTTCCCTATTTCAGCAATTGGCTGCAAGGTTCCTATCTCGTTATTAGCAAACATAATTGTAACTAACACTGTATCAGGACGAATTGCTTTACTAAGTTCGCCTACTCTTACCAATCCATCTGAATGTACTGGTAACAGCGTTATTTCAAATCCTCGTTTTTTTAATTTATCTAAAGTATGTAAAACTGCATGATGCTCAAACTCTGTAGAAATTATATGTTTTTTACCTTTTTTTATACCAATTTCTGCTGCTGAAACAATCGCTTGATTATCAGCTTCACTGCCTCCTGAAGTAAAAGTAATCTCTCTAGGCTCGCACCCTAAATTCCCCGCTATACTTTCTCTTGCTGAAACTAGTGCTTCTTGCGCTTTTTGACCTATTGTATATAGGCTTGAAGGATTTCCATATTCATTCTCCATATATGAAACCGTGGTTTCAAAGGATTTTTTACTCATCTTAGTTGTTGCCGCATTATCTGCATATACTTGCATAATTTACCCCCTTATTCCTACTTGTTTAATAGGATTATTATTTAAAATTATTGTCGCCTTTTTAAAGCGACGGTTATTATTTATTTTACTGATTTAATAAGTCATACAAAGTAACACTCTCAAGATAGTCATCAACTATTTTGTCAAGATTTACCCAAATTGGCAAGGTCAAGCATACTTTTTCTTTTGCACATTTATTGCTACCTTGCTGCAGACAATTAACGGGCGCCAAGCTGCCTTCTGTTAATTTTAAAACTGATCCCACAGTGTACTCAGTCGTCTTCTTTGTTAATTTATATCCGCCGTTCTTACCACGCATACTCTCAACGAATCCTGCACGATTAAGAATCGATACTATCGTTTCTAGATACTTAACTGATATTCCCTGCCTACTCGAAACATCCGAAACAGACACGTACCCTTTATGCTCATTTTGCGCTAAATCAAGCATTATTCTAAGCGCATATCTTCCTTTAGTCGAAATCATCATATCAGTTCCTCCTATATCCCTATACTACCATAGGAGTTATGGGATATCAATAGGATAATGTGTATTTTTAGTGTTATTTGTAAAAAAATATCACCTCGTATAAAGGTGATATCGCATTTTATTTTGTGCATTTTAGAATCGTTTGTTTCATCTCATCAATGTCTATTAATCCATCATGCCTAACTCTTTTTTTATCAAGATTTCTTAAACCTTCAGGAACAAATACTCCTGTCTTTTCTTTTACCTTAAGCACAGATTCAAATCCGTCTTTTCCTTTATCTATTCCAAGTGCGTCAGCTACGCTTTCAGCAAATTTATATGCGCTTGCAGTAGATGCAATGATTGTCGGAGTGCTATCCGATGTTTTCTTTACATAGTCGCTGTAAACACAGTAAGCTACTGCTGTGTGCGTATCGATCAAATAGTTTTCCTCATTATATAGATTTCCTATTGCTTCAGATACTTTATTCATATCAGCACATCCACCAACAAAATCATTTAGTCCTAACTTAATCTTTTCTGAAATTTCATAGCCAGAATCATCGTATAACTGGCTCATGTATCTTCTTACTTCATTTCCATCTTGTTCCGCCAGGTGATATAGAAGCCTTTCAAGGTTGCTTGAAATAAGTATATCCATAGATGGTGAAGATGTTAGATGAAAATCTCTATCAATATCGTATTTACCAGTATTTAAAAAATCGGCTAGCACTTTGTTTTCATTAGAAGCACAGATGAATTTGTTAATGGGAATTCCCATCTGCTTTGCATAGTATGCAGCTAAAATATTTCCAAAGTTCCCTGTGGGAACAACCACGTTTATTGAATCTTTATCTTTAATCTCACCGCTTTCAACAAGCTTTATATATGAGTATACGTAATAAACTACTTGAGGTATCAGCCTTCCAATATTTATAGAATTAGCAGAAGATATTCTTATGCCTTTTTCTTCTACTTGACGTGAAAACTCTTCATCATTAAATATTTCTTTGACTCCGTTTTGCGCATCGTCAAAGTTTCCATTTATAGCAAAGACATGTGTATTGTCTCCTTCTTGCGTTACCATTTGCTGTTCTTGGATCTTGCTAACTCCCTTATTGGGATAAAACACAATTATTTCAGTTCCGGGAACATCAGCGAAACCTTCAAGAGCGGCCTTACCTGTGTCTCCTGATGTAGCCACTAATATGCAAACCTTCTTTTTTTCATTTTCCTTTTTGATTGCAGTAGTAAGTAAATATGGAAGTATTGATAATGCCATATCCTTAAATGCCGCGGTCCTTCCGTGGAAGAGTTCTAAAAAGTAGCATTTTTCTGTTTTTTTAATAGGTACTATTTCGTCATCATCAAACTTATCAGTATACGCGCCATCGACGCAGTGTTTCAATTCTTCATAAGTAAAGTCGTCAAAAAATGCACCAAGTATAGGAAGCGCTATCTCTTTGTATGATTTGTTAATCATGTCCTTAATTTCAAAAGGAAGACTAGGAATTTCTTCCGGTACATAAAGACCTTTATCGTCAGCTAGTCCCCTTATTATTGCTTGGGCTGAACTAATTTTTTTTTCATTACCTCTAGTACTCTTGTAATACATTTTTATCCCCTTTTTAAATGGAGCGGGTGAGGGGAATCGAACCCCCGATTTGAGCTTGGGAAGCTCACGGTTTACCACTAACCTACACCCGCCTGTCATTGTAAAACTCTATCGCGCATTGATATGCGCTTTGCTATTATATAATTTATTTTTAATTATGTCAAACCGAAAAGCGTGCTTTAGTACGCTTCTATAGTTTACATAGACTCTTTAATAATCTTAGGAAGCATCCTGCATTTTTCTTCAGATATAGATGCTATTGATACTCTAAGGCCCTTAGCCAAAGGAACAATAAACACTCCTTTTTTTTCAAGTATCGCGCAAACTTCATCAGGATTTTCGCAGGGAATTGAAATAAAAAATCCCGCATCAAAAGGCACAGTTTCTAGGCCAACATTTCCAGCCTCTGCCTCAAAAGCTTTACCTCTTCTTATTAACATATCTCTATATTCTTTACGCTCTTTAGATACTTCATCAAGAAGCATATCATCACCGAATATTTTTTCTATTACAGTCTGAGGAGCTCTTGCGCAGTTAGACCAAGTACCTCTACTTGAATATGAACATACTCTGACAAATTCTTCTGAAACCTCTTTTGATTTAGCCATGCATATAATAGCACCACATCTGAATCCATAGAAAGTAAAGGTTTTAGATGCGCTGTATCCTATTATTGGTAAAACATTTTCATTTAACTCCTCTAAAAGAGGTAGAAACTTTCTGTATTCCTTTTCATCCCCCGCAAAATCCATATATGCCACATCTATTAATAGCGCAATCTTTCTATCGCCTCTTGCATCGTTTAATACTGAAATCACATCATGCCAGTTCTCATCGGTCAAGGAATATCCAGTAGGATTATGTGCCGGCGTATTTAAGATAATTACCAGTCTTTTTTGATCTCTTAATAATTGTTTTACTTTCACTTCAAAAGACGCTTTGTTAAAGTTTTTATCCTCATCAAAAAGTTCAAATGTATCAATTGTTCTTCCGATTTCACCTGCTATGGTAACGTAAGGTGACCAAAACCAATCTGATGTTAAAACTCTATCACCTGAGTCCGAATAGTTCGCAATCGTATTTCTAATTGCTCCCGTTCCACCTGGAGTTGCAACAGATTCTACAAATAGATTAGGCACTAAATCACCAAAAGTAGCTTTCTTTACAGCCTCTCTGTATCCTGTAGTCCCTGCTATAGGAGCGTACTCTGCATATTCTTTAGGTTCAAGCGTCTTTAACGTTTTATTAACAGAAGATAAGACAATTAAATCCCCTTCATCATCTAGCAACGCTCCGATAGTACCATTTACGACAGAATCTTTGCCTTTTTCCTCTATCATCTTCTTGGCTCTTGTATTAATCCCAAAGATTTTATCTTCTTTAGGAATTGTTCTTCCGTTAAAAGCTG
The DNA here is from genome assembly GCA_012744355.1 of Clostridiales bacterium. Lineage (GTDB taxonomy): Bacteria > Bacillota > Clostridia > Peptostreptococcales > Anaerovoracaceae > JAAYHV01. The sequence continues at coordinate 4,136 of JAAYHV010000051.1, read as the reverse complement.
CAAATATTCCATCTTCCATAGATGAATCTCCTTTTTTAATTCTTAAATAGTTAATAGATTTACCTTTTTGGCTGAACTTCTTTTCGTATTCAGTCCAAACATTATTCTCTGCCATTTCACCACTATGTAAATCTCTTGAAATAAAGTCAATTTTTAAATTTACAGCAAGAACTTCTCCTACTGAAAATTCGAAAAAATCGTCGTTATCAGTCTTAAATTCAACATAGCTGCTCTTCTTTAAAATATCAAGATAATGAATTATCTTGTTTCTGTGAGTAAGTCTTTTTTTAGCCAATCTGTTTTTGGGCCATGGATCGCTAAAATTAAGATATATTCCGCTAAGCTCCTTCTCATCAAACCACTCACTTACATCATCTACAAAGCCCGGAATAAATATAACGTTTTCGTAATTATTTATTCGCTTCTTTTGCAAAGCTTTATACAAAACGCTGGTGTTTCCTTCTATGCCAATAAAATTTCTTTCAGGATATTTTTCAGCCATACCTAATATAAAGTCGCCTTTTCCACATCCAATTTCAAGATACATATCGTTATTTGTTTTAAACGCCTTATTCCATTCGCCTTTTTTTATAGCTGGTTCATAAACCAAGCATTCGTTATACGCTAATAATTTTTCATCTATATTTTTAATTTTTCTCTGTCTCAAGGTTATTTAAACATTTCCTTTCTCTTATCCAGGGCCATTATGAGCGGCATCCCAATACCATAACAAGCTACAGCTTCTCCGCCTGCAACCCAAAGCATACAAGCCATAAGTGAAACATCAACGCCATAGATATAATAAAGCATCCACCCTATTACTACTCCGTTTGCTATAATAGGCGGAAGTGGCACTAGCCACTTATGCTTTCTAAATTTGTATGATCCATAAGCTGCCAGTAGCGTTGCTAAACTGCCAAGTACCACATCTACTAATCCTATGGGACTTATAATATTCGCTATAAGGCACCCTATAAAAAGACCTGGTATTGCAGCTGGAGTAAACATGGGAAGTATGGTTAATGCTTCAGATATTCTTATCTGCATTAATCCATAACTAAGCGGCGCTACGGCAATCGTCGCAACCGCGTATACGCTTGCTATTACTGCTGCTGTAACCAGCTTTTTAGTTCTCATATATACCTCGTTCCAATTATCATAGCTAGAAATGCTGCTAAAAATACTGATGCGTATATATCGCTACGTGTAAATTTAATTTCGTTCATTCTGGTTCTTCCCTTACCACCCTTATAGCATCTTGCCTCCATAGCCATTGCAAGATCTTGAGCTATTCTAAAGGCACTAATGAAAAGCGGTACTAATATTGGAATTAAACTTTTTGCTCTATGAATAACCGATCCCGATTCGAAGTCTGCACCTCTTGCCTGTTGTGCTTTCATTATTTTATCAGTTTCTTCAAGTAAAGTCGGAATGAATCTAAGAGCTATAGTCATCATCATTGCAATTTCATGGCTTGGCAATCCAATTTTGTTAAGTGGTCTAAGCAGCTTCTCTATTCCGTCTGTCAAACTTAAAGGTTTTGTGGTTAATGTCAGAATAGATGATCCTAATATAAGAAGTATTAGCCTAGCCGCCATAAAAAATGCCCTGTAAAGACCTTCGTATGAGATAGTAATAAACTTCCAATGAAACAAGATTGTACCGTCAACCATGAATACATTTATTACAAATGTAAATATAATTATTATAAATATAGGTTTGAGTCCTTTAACCATAAATCTTACAGGAACTTTAGATACTTTAATAATCATAAACATCGTAGCTGTGGCAAGGGCAAATCCATAAAAATTATTTACAATAAAAAGTTCTACAATAAACATAATAGTAGCTATTATCTTGGTCCTGGCATCTAGTTTATGTACTTTAGAATTTCCCGGAAAATATTGTCCTAGGGTAATATCTCTAATCATTCTGCGCCTTGCTTTCCTTGCTATTTATATAATTTTTAATTATACTTGCAGCTTTTTCCATATCAAAGACGTTTCCTTCAATTGAGCTGTCTTTCTTTTCTAGCTTCTTCATAAGCTCTGTTATCTGTGGCACATTAAGTCCGATTTTCTCAAGTTCTTCCCACCTAGAGAAAACTCTTTCAGGGCTATCATTCATAACCAGAGTACCGTTTTCTAAAACCATAACAGAATCTGCCATTTCCATGATATCGTCCATATTGTGCGATACAAACAGTATAGTCAATTTTTCATTTTTATGTAATTTTTTAATCGTGCTTAATAGTTCTCTATGGGCTTTTGGGTCTAATCCTGCTGTAGGTTCATCTAAAATCAAAATCTTTGGCTTCATTGCAATAACACCCGCTATTGCTACTCTTCTCTTCTGGCCTCCTGAAAGATCAAAAGGTGATCGTTCTTTAATTTCTTCAAAGTCAAGGCCAACAAGTTCGATTGCTTCTTTAACTGTCGCTTCTAGCTCTTCTCCTTGCATTCCTAGGTTTTTAGGACCAAAAGCTACATCTTTTTCTACCGTTTCTTCAAAAAGCTGATATTCAGGGTACTGAAATACAAGACCTACTTTTTTACGTATTTCTGTCATCTTCTTACCAGGCGCAGTTATATCTACCCCATCCACTGTTATGCTTCCAGATTTAGGCTTTAACAAACCATTCAAATGTTGTAAAAGTGTAGATTTTCCAGAACCTGTGTGTCCTATTATTCCTACAAATTTACCATCGTCAATGTTGAAGCTTATATCATTTAAAGCTACAGTTTCAAAAGGCAATCCCTCTGCATATATGTGATTGATGTTTTTAACTTCTATTGACATATGTAATTTACCATTCCTTCAATATCAAATATATTTTTCGGCACATCTATTCCATTTTTTCTAAGTTCCGAAATAAGCTTAATTATAACCGGTAATTCTAGGCCTACCGCTCTAACTTTTTCGATATTATCAAATATTTTATACGGTGAATCATCCATGACAATTTTGCCGTCTTCCATAACGATTATTCTTTCCGCTTGTAATGCTTCCTCCATAAAGTGGGTGATTAGGACTATCGTAATGCCCTCGACATTTAATTCTTTTATAATTTTCATAACGTCTCTTCTGCCTTGTGGGTCAAGCATCGCCGTAGGCTCATCAAAGACTATGCAGCTAGGCTTCATTGCGATTACTCCAGCAATTGCTATCCTTTGCTTCTGTCCACCTGATAATAGATGTGGCGCCTTCTTTTTATAATCTCCCATCCATACAGAATCAAGTGCTTCGTCAACTATGTCCCTTATTTCTAAAGGATTTATTCCAAGATTTTCAGGTCCAAAAGCCACATCATCCTCTACAATAGAAGATACTATTTGGTTGTCTGGATTTTGAAATACCATCCCAATATTTTGCCGAAGTTCCCATATGGTTTCGTCATCTTTAGTATCAATTCCTTTAACCTTAACGCTTCCTGAAGTGGGAACCAAAAGACCGTTTAAGTTCTTTGCCAATGAAGATTTACCAGAGCCATTTTGACCTACTATTGCGACAAAACTTCCCTCTTCAATTTCAAGGTTAACTCCGTCTACGGCCCTTATAGCTTCACACTCTTCTCCCTGAGGATATTCAAATATTAAATTTTCTACGCTTATAATACTTTTCATTTTAAAATCCCCCTCAAATCATAATCAGTTAATTATATCCCAACTATTAGTGTTTTACAAGTCCATTACCATTATGCTTTTAATGTTTATGTAGCACCAAAAGACCTTAGGGGCGCACAAAATCGATCAAATTCTTTAAAGCATTAATATCAAATAAGTAAAACAATATTACCATTATAACCACTCATGATGGTATTTACTACATTAAATTGTGACCGTCACGACATTTTTTAACTCTTAATTCCATATTCTTATTTAAATACAAAACTCCCCTTAAGTTAAACTGTCTGCCTTAAGGGGAGCACATCATTTTTATATTACTAGTTCACTATTAAAATCTACATTTAATTATGATAAGTTAATATTATTTATTATATTCTTTTTTACCTAATATAACCATACCCATTAGAGCCATTAAGCCTATTAGTAGAGCATATCCAGTCGCTCCATCGCCTGTTATAGGTGATTCAGGTGTAGTTGCTCCTGGTGTAGTTACTCCTTCTAATTCTCCTG
>JAAYHV010000050.1 GCA_012744355.1 Clostridiales bacterium | reverse complement strand
GTCCTAGCGCATGTTATCTCAGCTTCACCTATTCTGCGAATTGACAATCTTACAGGTACTGCTACTTTTTTAAGATGCATGCCTATTAAAGTTTTACCTATATCAATTCCAGCATCAGCTTTTATCTCTTCTACAGCAACAGGCGTTTTTGCCTTAGCATAAACTTCCATGGCAAAAGACCCACCTGCATGAGGTTGAGGAACTGCATTAACTATTTCTGCTCCTTGTGGCAATGCTTCTTTTTCAACTATAACTGCCCTATTTAAATGCTCACAGCACTGAGCTGCTAAATAGATACCTTTAGATTTGGTTACCGAAGTCAAACCTTCATAAATAGCCTCAGCTGCATTTATATCAGAGCCCTTTCCTATAGAAAGTCCTACAACCTCGCTTGATGAGCATCCGATTAAAAGAATGTCTCCCTTTTTCAATTTAGCCACTTCAACAATTTCTTTTGCCACAGTTTTTGCTTGGTTTTTGATTTCTTTATAGTCCATCATTTGCCTCCTAGTTCCAGCTTTTCAAATAAATGTTTTGTTCTTCTGTTAACTTGTCTATTTTTATGTCCCATGCTTCAAGTTTTTTGTTAGCTATAAGATTGTCTATTTCATCGCTTACATCTATTACCTTTTTCTCTAGCTTGTCATGATTTTCTCTAATATATAAGGCTGAAAGAGCTTGTACAGCAAAGCTCATATCCATAATTTCTGCAGGATGTCCATCCGCTGCAGCTATATTTACAAGTCTGCCTTCTCCTATAACGTGTACTGTCTTACCATTTGTTAAAACGTATCCCGTTATATTTTTTCTACTCTCTTTTTTAGAAACGGCTTTGATTTCTAAGTCATCCATATCTATTTCGCAGTTAAAGTGCCCTGCATTTGATAGTATCGCTCCGTCCTTCATAGTTAGCATGTGCTCTACTGTAATTGTCTTACAGCAACCAGTTGCAGAAACAAACATGTCTCCTAAAGGCGCCGCATCTTTTATCTGCATAACGCTATATCCATCCATCTTGGCCTCTATCGCTTTTACTGGATCTATTTCAGTTACGATTACCTGAGCCCCTAAACCGTCTGCTCTCATTGCAATCCCTCTGCTGCACCAACCATATCCAACTACCACAACCGTTTTACCCGCTATGATAAGATTAGTATTTCTCATTATGCTGTCCCATGTAGATTGACCAGTTCCATACCGGTTATCAAATAGATGTTTGCACTTTGCATCGTTTACAGCTAGCATTGGAAATTTAAGCACACCTTCATTTTCCATTGCTTTAAGCCTGATTACTCCTGTAGTGGTCTCTTCGCATCCGCCCCAAACTTCTTCACCTAGCTCTGGTCTTCCTTTATGTATGCATGCAACCAAATCACATCCATCATCGATTATTATATTAGGTTTATGCTCAAGGACCATTTCAATATGTTTTTGGTATTCTTCTTCAGTCGCGCCATGGTAGGCAAATACTTTTAAACCCGCATCTGCTAATGCTGCTGCTACATCATCTTGAGTAGAAAGTACATTACTTCCTGTAATAGACATCTCGGCGCCACCTGCAGCCAGTACAAGGCAAAGATAAGCCGTCTTAGCTTCTAAATGTACAGACAAGGAAACTTTGACACCCTTAAACGGTTTCTTTTCTAAGAAATCTTTTTCTAGTCCGTTTAGAAGCGGCATGTTATGCCTAACCCAATCTATTTTTTGATGACCCGAAGGCGCCAATGAAATATCTCTTACTTCGTAATTAACCATAATTCCCCCTTTATTCTACCGTTACGCTTTTTGCTAAGTTCTTTGGTTTATCAATGTTGCATTCTCTTTCCTTTGCCACATAATAGGCAAAGAGCTGGAGAGGAACAACGCTCAGAAGCGGTGTTAACTCGTCCAAACAATCAGGAATGTATATAGTTTCATCAGAAGAATCAGATATTGATCTATTCTTATCTTTGGTAATAGTGATCACATGTGCTCTTCTTGATTTTACTTCCTGTATATTAGATAGCATTTTTTCATATAATTTATCCTGTGTTGCTAAAGCTATAACTATTGTATCTGGATCCATAAGCGCTATGGTTCCGTGTTTAAGCTCCCCCGCAGCTATTGCAAAAGAGTTTATGTATGAAATTTCTTTTAGCTTTAGTGAGCCTTCTAAGCACACTGCAGAATCTAGGCCTCTTCCTATATAGAAAACCTTTTCTCTGCTGTATAGATCCTTAGCATACTCTTCTATTTCACTTCTATTGGCTAAAACCTCATCAATTTTCTCAGGCATTTTTAACATTTCACTTATGAATTCTTCATAATGCCTGTTAGAAATCGTGCCCACAAGCCTGCCCATATAAAGGGACAGCATATGCAAACAAACAATTTGAGTAATAAATGCTTTTGTAGATGCAACAGCTATTTCAGGTCCTGCCCACGTATATATAACATCATCAGATTCCCTTGCAACTGAGCTTCCTACAACGTTTATTATAGAAAGTATTCTGGCTCCTTTGCCTTTAGCTTCTTTAATAGCTGCTAAAGTATCAGAAGTTTCGCCGGATTGACTAATTGCGATAAATAGTGTCTTCTCATCTACTAATGGATTTCTATATCTAAATTCTGATGCAACGTCAACTTCGACAGGTATTTTCACCATATTTTCTATCGCATATCTACCTATCAAGCCTGCGTGATAAGCTGTTCCGCATGCAACTATATATATTTTGTCAAAACTTTTTAATTCATTTAAACCTATTTTTATTTCATCAAATTCGATTATGCCATCTTCGTTTAGTCTTCTTTTAATTGTTTCCTTAACAACCGCAGGTTGCTCAAGTATTTCCTTCATCATGAAATGCTCATGACCGCCTTTTTCTGCAGCCTCCGCACTCCAACCTATATGCATAAGTGTTCTTTGTACTTGTTTTTCATTTGCATCTAATATCTTGATACTATCTCTTGTAAGTATAACTGTATCGTCATTTTCAAGTAAGTAAACATCGTCAGTATGCTTTACGAGAGCCGAAAAATCAGATGCTACAAAATTACATCCCTTGCCAATGCCCACTATTAGTGGCGCGTCTTTTCTGTGAGCTACAAGTTCATTAGGATTATCTGCCGCTACAGCAGCTATGGCATATGCACCCCTTATAATTGAAACAGCTTTAAGTAACGCTTCTTTTAAATCACCTTCATAGTATGCACCAATTAGCATAGCTATAACTTCAGAATCCGTTTCAGTTTTAAAACTAACATTATGTTTTTCTTTAAGCATCGCTTTAAGTTCTATATAGTTTTCAACAATCCCATTGTGGACTATAGCAATAGAATTGGCCTCATTAAGATGAGGGTGTGAATTTAAATCAGAAGGAGCTCCGTGAGTTGCCCATCTTGTATGGCCGATTCCAATATTACCACTTATTTTTTCATTGCCAATTAATTTTTCAAGATTTATTATCTCTCCGACATGTTTTCTTACTATAATAGATCCATCGTTTACTATGGCTATTCCTGCCGAATCATATCCTCTATACTCTAGTCTTCTTAATCCATCAATAATTATATCTTTTGCTTCTTCTGTGCCAACGTAACCAACTATACCACACATCTTTTCTCCTAATCTTTAAACTTTTCAGTAATTAAATCTGATAACCCCTGGGCTAATTCGTGTATTTCAGATATGTCTTTTCCTTCTATCATTACCCTGACTAAGGGTTCTGTTCCTGAAGGTCGTATTAGAACCCTGCCATTTCCATGCATCAATTCTTCTATTCTTTTAATTTCAGCTGCTACTTCAGCATCATCCGAAAACGTCTTTTTTTTCTTATTCGGGACTTCTGCATTGACTAAAACTTGAGGATATATAACAATCTCTTCACTTAATCCATTTAATGTCTTTTCTTCACCCTCTATTGCCTTGAGTAGCTGAAGGGAAGACATAATCCCATCTCCTGTAGTTGAATAATTTTTAAAGATTATATGTCCTGATTGTTCGCCGCCTAAAACGCATCCGGTTTTAATCATAGATTCTAAGATATATCTATCTCCAACTCCCGTTACATCTACCGAAATGCCATGTTCCTGCATGAATTTATGTAAACCCAAATTGCTCATAACCGATACGGTCACCTTATTGTCTTTTAGATTGCCTTGTTCTTTAATAAGCTTTGCGCAAATACAAATAACTTTGTCGCCATCGACGACTAGACCTTTCTCATCGACTACAATTAGTCTATCTGCATCACCGTCAAAAGCAAGGCCTATAGATGCTCCTGTTTTAACTACTGCTTCTTGCAATTTTTCAGTATGTGTAGATCCGCAATTATGATTTATATTTATTCCGTTAGGTTCATTTGCAATTATGGTTATATCTGCATTTAATGCTTTAAATACTTTTTCGGCAACTCGGTAAGACGCACCATTGGCTGTGTCTAAAACAATTTTTTTGCCTTTTAAATCTAAATCAACTGTGGTTAACAAGTATCTTACATAAAGATCAATAGCATCATCATTTCCTTCTAGGCATTTACCCAAAGCATCTCCAATTATATGATTGCTAACGCACTCCCTGCGTAAAATAATGCCTTCAATTTCTTCTTCGATCCTATCATCTAGTTTATAACCGTCTCCATTAAATATCTTAATTCCGTTATATTCATAAGAGTTATGTGATGCTGAAATTACTACGCCTGCGTCGGCTTCGTAATGATTTACCAAATATGCTACAGCAGGAGTTGGAATTATTCCCAGCTTTATAACATTTCCACCAACAGTCAGCACGCCTGCAGTCAAAGCATTTTCAAGCATATCTCCAGAAACTCTAGTGTCTTTACCTATAACTACTACTGGTCTTTTATTGTTACGTGTCAACACACTTGTTACTGCTCTTCCTATATCAAAGGCCAAATCAACTGTGATTTCGGAATTAGCTACCCCTCTGACCCCATCTGTACCAAAAAGTCTTCCCATATCTATTATGTCTCCTTTTTTATATATTATTCTTATCGCTTAATTCAACACTAATTTTATTCGGTATTACTTTTATTTTATATATTTCTTTTTCAGTACTTGGGATTAATTCTAAATAGTAACTACCTACTGATAAATCTTCTACATCTATGCTCAATACAATGTCACTCGCAACTAGGCCGCTAATGATATCTCCGGTGGCCACTAAATTAATCTGAAAATTTCCCGGTTTGATTTCTGAGGTCAAACCGTTTGCTAAGTTCCTGATCTTTATGTTTTTTTCAGTTAGGCTAAATTCTTTACTCAAATATTCTTCAGCTAATACATCTAGCTTCAACCCTTTCGAAACATCTGCTACATACACATTACTAGGCAAAATAGGGACTACGCTAATCTTTTGCGACTCTGTCACAGAAGATATGTCTATCACTTCAGTTTCTACAACCTTAATATCAGATAAATATTCATCATAACCTTTTATCGTAATAGTCTTAGGTGATGTGTAAGTTCTTTGGTATTTATCGTCTTCTTCATTTTCCACGTTGACATTTAACTTGACAGTTTTTGTTTTGCAGTTTACTACAGTTACCGTAGTTTCTGCATCCTCAACCGCTAGATTCATGATTTCAATACCATTTTTATCTACAGGAACCGCAGTAACTTTAAGTGTTCTCATTTCATCATTTATATCATTGGCATCAACCATTATTTGAGTATGATTTACAGAATCTACTAGTGTTTCAGCTCCACTCACAATAAATTCTTGTTTAGCTTGCTCTATTACGATTGGTTCTTCTTGCGCAGAAGAAAGATTTATAAATTTAATCTGACTTCTAAACTCCTTAGTAGCTTTCTGCTCTATACTGACCTCTAGGTTTTTTTTATTTATGCTATCTAACATAATATTATCTGGTAATACGACCGACAACCTTATTTCATTTTCACCTTTAGCTACATCCATCATATCGGCTGTAACTAATATGTCTTCAACGTTAATGTCACTAATTAGGCTTCTTTTCCCTCTTACTGTCACATTCACCGTCTCAAACTCAGAAGATAAAATCGCATACCCATTTTCATCCATTATCTCAGTATTTACATAAGTAATAGTAACATCTTTAAACATTTTTGTTGTAGTAGGGTTAGCTTCACTAATAACATAGGCCCAAAGTATAATAGCTAGGATTATAGAAAGCGCAATATTAATCTTCCTGTTGTCTGTCATCTTTCTTTCCTCCCAGTCCTTTTATCTTGAAGTAAAATTTTTCTTCTTCTGCTGGCACATAAATGCTTAGCAATTTTTTTTCTATGGTTTTTTTGTCCAAGAATCTTTCAAATGCTCCATCTTCTGCAATAGAAATTACGCCAGTTTCTTCTGATACTATAATAGTTATGGCATCAGATTTTTCTGTTATTCCTATACCAGCTCTATGTCTAGTTCCTAAGTCTTTTGATAATTCATTGTTTTGAGTTAGCGGTAATACGCATCCGGCAGCATAGGCTCTATCTCCTCTTATAATAATAGCACCATCGTGAAGCGGTGCACCTTCATAAAACAGGTTTCCAAGCAGTTCCGTTGATATTTCAGCATCTAAAATTGTTCCAGTTTCAATAATATCATTTAGCATAGTTTGTCTTTCAATTACAATTAATGCCCCTAATCTACTTTCTGAAAACTTGCCTACCGTTTCTACAAATATATTAACCACTTCTTTTGCATGGTCTTTATCAATATTTCTAAATGAATTTCTAACAAATCCACTTCTCCCCATATACTCTAGCCCTCTTCTTAGTTCGGGCTGGAATAAAACAACAAAGGCAAATATACCTATAGTCATGGTGCTCTTCATAACCCAATTCAGAACATAAAAATTCAGCAAATCAGATACGAAAAATATGATAACTAATATCACTATACCTCTGATTAGCTGCTGCGCTCTGGTTTCTTTAATGAATTCGAGTATTTTATAAATAACAAAAGAAACGATGCCTATATCTATAGCATCAACAAAAGTAAATCCGTTTACCAAGTTGCTTATAATTTCACCCATATATTTATGCTCCCCTTAGAAGAATTTCGAGTATACTCATACACGTTGATTTTAACATATTTTGATAGTTTTTCCAATAAAAATTAAGCAATTACACTTATTCTTCACTAACTTCATTGAAAAACTCTTCTAGAGTAATTTCTTCATCCATAATTATCTTAGCGTATTCCTCACCAATGTATCTTATATGCCAAGGTTCATATGAATAACCCGTAATTTCTTCTTTGCCATCTGGGTATCTAATGATAAAGCCATATCTAGCACAATTTTCTTTTAGCCAAATACCTTCTTTTGTATTTTCAAAGCTTTTTTCTAGACCGTAACCCATTTGAGCAGAAGTTATATCCATTGCTAATCCCGTTTGGTGTTCACTAGTTCCAGGGTATGCGCTGTGGGCTTTTGTCCACTCCTCGCCGTGCGTACTTAAATATCTGTTATATATTATACTTTGTAAATCATAGCTTCTGTAAGCACTGCAAATAATTATTTGTGCACCTTCTTCTAAAGCATCTTCTCTCATCCTTAAATATTTTTCAAGTGCCGTTTTATCTACACTTATTCCTTGGTTAGAGGATAATTTTCCATCTATGCTTGCTAAATTCTCAGGAATAAAACCATCTGGTAAAGGATTTTCTTTATTTACAAATATTAGAAATGGGTCATTTCTATCTACCTTGATAATTTCTTCTTCAGCTTCAGCTACTTCTTCAATAATCTCTTGTTCAGTATCAACTTGAGTATTGCTATTTCCACATCCTATTAAAAGTGTCATAGAAAACAGCAACACTGCCACAATCAGTTTAATCTTTGTCATAAGCTATTCTTTCACTCCCATCATTTAAATATACTACGCCGCATTTGTTAAAACCATTTTTTTTAAGCAATATCCTCATGGGCGTATTGGCTTTATGTGTGTCTATTCTGAGATATTTACAATCCTTAAGACAATATCTAATGCATTCTTCTCCTAGATTCATACCTCTTTTACTTATTCCTAGCCTATGAAGAACTCCGTAAGCTTCATCTTTTGTCCACTTACCATTGATTCTATTATAGCTTGGCTCAATTCCCACAAAATATGTAAACGCACCCACTATTTCATCATCTATGATACATACATAACTATTCCCTTTATTTATGTCTTCTTCTATCAACTTTCTAGACGGATAACCGCTTGTCCATTGATCTTTGTTTCCTGATTCTATCATAAATGCCTTGGCATTTTTATATACTTTCATAATATCTCTTGTTTCAGATATCATCGAATTTCTAATAAACATTTTACCCTCGTTATATTGATACTAAAATCACTACCACTCCAGCTACCATACACATTAAATATATAAAGGAAATTTTCTTTCCATATTCCAAGTCAAACTTATTTGGATTGTCCTCGTTGTAGTTTACGGTATATTTTTTACCTACCCAGTACATTTCTTTTGATTTATGTAATGCTGGAAAAAACTCT
>JAAYHV010000049.1 GCA_012744355.1 Clostridiales bacterium | reverse complement strand
TGACTCTTTTTTCATTCATAGATTAGCCTCTTCATCCTCTAGCTCAATAAATCGTATAGATTTTATTATACATTTACGCAATCCTCTTTTCAAGCTAATAACAACAATTATAATTGAATGCCTTTTGCCACCCTTAATGGTGGGAACTTAACATCTGAGCCTTGTATAGTTGGTAAAAAAAAATTATTTTTATATCACTAGGTAACATGAAAAAACAGTGCTCTCATGCATATCTGAGCACTGTAAATTGAAGAAGTGGTTATATACTGTGATTTAAGTTTCAATTTCAAAATCTCCACTATTAGATAATGTCATCTTTTACTGTTCTATTAAATGAAGACTAACTACACTTTATTTAGTGCTTTTAAGTATGTATTCTATAATCGGGTCATCAATTTGTCCATTTTCAAATATGTCATTTGTATATCTAGGCTTCTTTAGATATCCCCTGCTAATTAGCTCATTAAGCAAATCGTTATATTCTATAGATGTTTTCCCAATCAATAGCTCCTGCAGTGGTTTACCTGATTTAAAGTAATTATATATCTTAATGAATCCCCTTAAATAAAGGTAATCTTTTGTAAACCCGCCGCCACGCAAAACCCTCGCTGTTAGATTGAATGCTCTATCTCTATCAAAATCATACTCTTCTACAAAATATTCAAATATATCTCTGAAGCTATCACCTTTAACCATCATATTAACAGCAATAACGCGATATGCTAATTCTTTAAGCCTATCAATATGCATTGTGCCTGTTAGAAATTCAGCAAGTACCGCTAATCCTTCTTGCGTTTCTGCGTTGTTAGGTGTTCCCAATGATAAAAACCTAAGAGGCTGTTTACTTGCGTTCATCGTAGTGAGCATATGTACACCTATTTCATGTTGAGAAAGCAACTTTATATCATCCTCATTGAGTTTAGCTTTTTCATTAATAACAAGTGTTTTTTTCGCAGAATTAACCATGATTCGAGCAGCCATATTTCTACCAAATGTTATTTTGCCACCCATATCCCAAGCTTTAAGTTCATCTGAAAACAGCTTATAGATTTCTTCTTTTTCTAAATTCATGTTAGTTTCATTATCTTTGCCATAAGATTGAATGATATAATTGGCGTTCATCACATCAACATTGTCTGGCTTGCCGTATAGTCTAAGCGAATTATAAAGAAAATCCTCTGTTCCTCGCGACGATAGCATGTCTATTGTGATAGAATATTCTCTAATAATTTCTTTATATAGTGATTGTATGGAGACATCTTGCATGTCATTAATCGGCAATTGATATAAACTTTTTTTCAGTTCATATGGATCAATCTTAAGTGGCGTATAATTGAAATTCGGTTCTTTTCTATAACGCGATTCAAAGAATAATTTCTTAGAGTTTTCTAGATTTTTCGGATTGACGTATACTAAGGTTTCAAAGTTTCTTAATAAAGCATATAATTTTTTATCAATAGAGATAAGTACTGGATCCTCAATATTTGAAAGAAGTTTGGCCTTATTACTAACTTTATTATTTGTTTCATTATTATTAAAATATAAAGAAGTTGAAACAATGGCCCTTTTAATTCCCTCAGAAATTGCGTTTACTACACTAGGAAATATATCTCCATTGTTCTCATCACAATATATCTTCTTAACTTCTAAAGGTAACACGACTGTATTATCAAATGTCTCTGCAATAAAGCTAGCAAGGTAACCTCTCCCAAAAAAAACTTCATTTTCAGCTACTCTATTTTCAATATCTTCAAACTCTATTTTACTAAGTTCTTTTACAAGTCGATTTACGTACTTTGAGTACTTGTTTTTATTAACTTGCTCTGTTCCTAAGTTAAAAACAGGATACTCTTCATGAACATCACTTCTTTTATAGTTATATGAGTGTATGTCATAAATAATGCTTGCTTGAAATTTTTCTTCAATCTTTTTAACTAAAGCTTTTAAAACAGTATAAAATTCTCTATGCTGTTTTATACTCTGAGCTTTTTCTTCAGCACTTAACTTCTGTTTCCAAACCGGCTTACCCCAAGCTACATCATATATTGCTTCATCTTCTTGTCTATTAAGGTCATACTCGTATCTTGAATCATTTGCTATAATTCGTATTGGTAGTGATTCTATAAAGTCACCTGTTAGAGGGTCTTCTTCACTCCACCTTGCTTTTTTATCCAATAGACATTTATCGATCAAACTTTCTTTTATGTCGCATCCATTATGTATGGCAACACAAATAAACGGCACATATTTTTCAATAATAATGGTAAATCCACCTTGATCGACAGTTGCTGCAAAAACTTTTTCTTTATTAATCTTTTCGATAATTTCACTAATCGAAAGTTTAAACATTATTTACCTCATTTTTATAAGATTCTCTATTCATAATTTTATGACTCTTCTCTTTAAATATATTTTCTTTATCTTCAAATACTTCTTCAACAAAATCTATGACATTCTTTTGGAGCTTTACCTTGTTAAACTTGTTAATGTTGACAATTCCTCCTGGACTTTGTACATTAACTTCTAAAAGCTTATTGTTTATGATATCAATCCCTGCAAAATAAATACCATCATCTCTCAACTTATGTGCGATTTTATTACATATAACCTTTTCCTCTTGAGACAATGTATATTTTTCAGCGGAGCCACCTGCATGTATATTAGATCTCATATCATCTGATGAAGGCACTCTTTTATATGCCCCAATAACTTTTCCATTCAGTATCATAACTCTTACATCGCCATCTTCAGCACCTTGAATATACTCTTGCAGCATCACATATTTTTTGCCTTTATCTGTGTTTATATAAAAATCAAGTAATGAATTAAGATTTTGTGTTGCATTCTTTTCAATTATGATAACACCACTTCCACCGTATCCATCCACAGGTTTGAGTATCATTTTTGAATCTTCACTTTCAGAAACCATTCTTTTCAAATATTCAACATTTTTAGACACATATGTTTTAGGAATATAGGTATTATCTGGATCATAAAATGTTGATGTATACAATTTATTATTTGCTTTCCTTAGCCCATTAATATTATTTACAATAAAAACATCATCATCGATAGAATCTAGAAAGTTAAGTAGCAGATTATCTAATGGTGGATTCTTTCTTAAAAATATAACATCAAACCCCTTTAATGGTAACATCTCTTCTTTAAAATTAACTTTTTTATAAAATGTCGTCATATTCTCAGACAATGTATCAATTTTGTTAATCATTTTTATAAACCCATAAGTTTCATTATTTCTTATGGTTAGGTTACGCGGATAAAGAATACCAACACTGTGTTTTCTTTTGCAAGCCTCATGAATGATTCTTAACGTCGATTCTGTCTCTGGCTTTGTTTGATCCCAGTCGTCAATAATAAAACAAATATTCATAGTTTTCTCCTAACATTTTCATCTGTACAAAAATTGATGTATTACTCCCTAAAATATAAATATTCTAGATATTACATGCCTAAAACTTTACAACTCCTAGTATCTATATTTTACACTAATCCTGTTAATATTGCACGTAATAATCTTTGCTAATTGCTAACAACTCACTTTATTAAGTATACTAATGCTGCATTCTCGTATAATCATTGAGTTTAAAAATTATTCCCATAATCCCTGACCCTTTTTTCATCGATAGTTTAGCCTCTTGCACAATCGCATGAGTTTTGTTATATATTTACGTAATCATGTTTACACGGCAATCGGTATTATCATTGAATCAGAAATCAAACTATGATAATATATAGATGACTAATATTTATAATAAAAAGGAGAAAAAAACTATGTATCCAAAGATGATAATTGATTTAAAAAAATTAAAACAAAATTTAGATGCAGTCGCTACAATCACAAAAGATGAAGGTAACTGTTCCGTAATGATAGTCACTAAGGGACTGTGTGCGGACCTTAATATGGTTGAGCTTATAGCTAAGCATCCTAAGGTGGACTTCATCGCTGATTCTAGAATAGTTAATATAAAAACTTATTGCGATATGGCTAGAAAGAATAACAAAAAAACGGTGCTTTTAAGAGTGCCTATGCACTGTGAAGTCGAAGAAGTTGTTAGATATGTTGACCTAAGCTTAAATTCTGAAATCTCTACTATCAGATTATTAAATGAAGAAGCAAAAAAAGTCGGTATGAAACATAATATCCTCCTTATGATAGATTTAGGCGATCTTAGAGAAGGTATGTTTTTCAAAGATGAAGATATGATATTCGATGCAGTAAAAGAGATTTTAAAAATGAAAAACATCAATCTTCAAGGCGTAGGTGTGAATCTAACGTGTTATGGCGCAATCATTCCTAAAAATGATAACTTATCTCTACTAGTAGATTTTGCCAATAGAATCGAAGATAAATTTGACATTAAATTAGATATCGTGTCTGGAGGTAATTCCAGCTCTATCTACCTTATAGGAAAAGGTGAATTGCCTAAAGGTATAAATAACTTAAGACTTGGAGAGGCTTTCTTGCTCGGAAACGATACTGCCTACGAAAATCAGATACCCGGAACTACTTCGAGCACACTTACTTTGCAAGCACAGATAGTGGAACTCAAAGAAAAGCCATCCCTGCCTATCGGAGAAGTAGGCGTAGATGCTTTTGGACAAAAGCCATATTACGAAGACAAAGGTCTTATGAAACGCGCTATCATCGCTATCGGTAAGCAAGATACTGACTTAGATAGCATGACACCCCTTGATTCAGATATAGATATCATGGGCGGAAGTTCTGATCACATAATACTAGACGTTACTAATTGCAAAAAAGAATATAAAGTTGGAGATATAGTAGAATTTAAACTTGGTTACGGAGGAATGCTTAAAAATGTAACCAGCAAATATATTGAAAGAGAGTATATAAGATAACAATGAAAAACTTAGTAATTACAATCGGCAGAGAATTCGGTAGTGGCGGTCATGAAGTCGGAAAAAGACTAGCCAAAAAGCTTGGAATTTCCCTTTATGATGAGAAACTAATCGAATTAGCTGCTGAAAAGACGGGCTTTAACAAAGAATACGTTAAGGAAAATGATGAAAAAACTCCAAAGTTCTCAGCCATTGGTCTTAGAACTGCCTTTGCGCCGGAATTCTACCAATTGACAAATTTAGATAATATTCAGATAGAGCAATACAACATAGTTAAAGAAATTGCTCAAAAGGAATCTTGTATAATAGTAGGTAGAGGTTCCGACTATGCTCTTAGAGATATTGGAAGTATCAACATATTTCTTCATGCACCGCTAACAGACAGAGTTAATCGTAAGTTAGCCCTTGAAAAAGGTGATGAAACACTTAGTTATGGAGATATGGAGAATAAAGTACAGCAAGTGGATAAGCAACACCGAAAATACTATGAATATTATTCAGATAAAAAATGGGGAAATTCTCAATCTTATGATTTTTGTATAAACACATCTGCTCTTGGTATAGACGGTACAGTTGATTTGATAGCATCATTTGTAAAAGATTACGGCAAAACAAGTATTATGCCGGATTAACTATAGGAGAGCATATGGATATTCAAAAAAGAGTTGATGCAGGCGCCGAGTTTCTAAAAGAGCTCATCAATGAAACGCCAAGAATCGGAGTTGTACTTGGCAGTGGTCTTGGGGATTTTGCAAATAAATTAGTAAATCCAATCAAAGTTTCATACAAAGATATTCCAAAGTTCCCCCAATCCACAATCCTTGGCCATGCAGGAACTCTATACTTCGGAAAGCTAAATGAAATACCTGTTGTACTAATGTCAGGTAGACTTCATTACTATGAAGGATACAGTCAATCTGAAGTCACTATTCCTATTCGCATTATGAGCAAACTTGGAATCGAGACATTAATACTAACAAATGCAGCGGGAGGAATTAATTTAGAATTCACTGCAGGCGAGCTGATGCTTATAAGTGATCATATAAATTTATCTGGAAGTAATCCTCTAATTGGGCCTAATCAAGATGAATTCGGGCC
The DNA here is from genome assembly GCA_012744355.1 of Clostridiales bacterium. Taxonomy (GTDB): domain Bacteria; phylum Bacillota; class Clostridia; order Peptostreptococcales; family Anaerovoracaceae; genus JAAYHV01. The sequence continues at coordinate 6,485 of JAAYHV010000049.1, read as the reverse complement.
TAGATTCCCAGATATGAGCGATACCTATACCAAAGAACTAAGGTATAGTTTGCTTAAGTCAGCAAAAAAAGAAAGCATAGACCTTAAAGAAGGTGTTTATGCTATGATGAGTGGCCCTAGTTTTGAAACCCCTGCGGAAATTAAATACTTAAGAAGGATTGGGGCTGATGCCGTAGGTATGTCTACAGTTCCAGAAGCCATTGTTGCATCCCACTGCGGACTAAAGGTTATAGGGATATCTTGTATAACTAATATGGCGGCAGGTGTTCTAAATCAAAAGCTAAGCCATGAGGAAGTTTTTGAAACAGCTAACAGAGTTAAATCAAGTTTTGCCCAAGTACTAGAATTGGCAATAAAAAAAGTAAAATGAGGGTCACCCCTCATTTTTAATTTTATTAAATTCTTTTACAAATCCCGAATCTATAGCGTCAACAGGACATACTTTTACACAGTCTCCACATCTAATGCACTCCGCGCTATTAATGTTATTTATGACATCCACGTTCATCTTACACGCTTCTATGCATCTGTTACAGTTTATACATGTGTTATGGTCTACTGACATCTGATAAAAACTAAACCTATTAAACAGCCCATATATACCCCCTAAAGGACAGAGGAACTTGCAAAACGGTCTGTATATCTTGATTGATAAAAGTAATATTACTATTAAAATAGCAACCTTATAACTAAACATGAAACCTAGTGCTCCTCTTATTCCATCATTTGCAATCGCAAGAGGAATTCCAGCTTCTAGTGTGCCTGCGGGACATAGCCACTTGCAAAACAGTGGATCACCTTCCCCGAACTGATTAGTTATAAACATTGGGCCTAGTATTACTAGTACAACCAAAACCACATATTTTAAATATCTAAGCTGCTTATCAAATTTAAATTCATTATGCTTTTTAAGAGGTATCTTATATAGTAAGTCCTGCAAAAACCCAAAGGGGCACAGAAATCCACATATTACCCTTCCTAAAACTATGCCAAACAGCATGATTGATCCAAGAACATAAAAACTAAAGTTGCTATTTTTAGACTTGAGGACTCCTTGCAAAGAACCTATTGGACAAGATCCAAGGGCTCCTGGGCAGCTGTAGCAATTAAGAACAGGTACACATGTGACTTTTAGACCTCCCATATAAATGCTGCCTTTAGCAAACCCAACTAAATATCCGTTAAATAGCACTGTGCTTATCAGCTGAATTATACGTTTCATCATCCTATACCTATGCATTCTAGGCAAATTCTAATGGCCTTACTAAGAACCATTTCTTGCTCGCCAAAATAAACACCTACACATACTAGAACTATAGCCATTGTTAATAAGATATATCTAATTTTAACCATCCAAATTGCCTACCTTTCTAGAGTATTCAAATAATAAGATAATTATATAATGTATTACTGCTTAGTTATTAATTTAATTTCTTCAAATCTTTTTACTTTTGCAGTAGTGGTTTTAATAAGCCCTTCATCTGTTATTATTACTCTTCTTACCTGCTTATATCTAGGTAAAGTATCATTTATAGCATCTATATCTTTTCTAATTATTTTTTCTATCTCTTCTTTATCAACATCAAAATACTCAGCGTCATATACAATTTTAAGGTATAATGTCAATTCTCTTTCATCATCAGCGTGAGGAATTCCCATAACCACATTTTCCTTAATATAAGGAAGGTTACCATATGTTAGTTCCAATTCCTCTGGATATACATTTTTTCCGTTTTTGAGTATTAGAACATTCTTTTTTCTTCCGCTTAAGAATAAGTAACCAGCTTTATCAATATAACCTAAATCTCCAGTGTAAAACCAACCATCCTTTAAAACATCATCCGTTTCTTTCTGGTTATTATAATATCCTTTCATGATGTTAGGACCACGTGCAATTACTTCTCCGATACCTTGATCATTTTTATCGCTTATCTTAACTTCAATATCAGGCAAGGGTACTCCTACAGAACCAAGTTTCATGTGCCCTGGCCTTTCTGCAGTTAAAATTGGTGAAGTCTCAGTAAGTCCGTAGCCCTGTACCGTAACTATACCAAAACCGTTAAAGCCTTTAAGCGCCTCTGGATCTACTGCAGCTGCTCCACATATAATGAATCTCAATTCACCACCTAATTGGTCAAGAACCGATTTAAATAGTTTTCTTCTAACATCTATACCTAATTTTAACAGTCCATTACTTACCATGCCCATAAACTTTAGAAGCTTAAGTTTTCCTTGTTTTTCGGCGCCGATAATAATTTTTTTATATATTGATTCTATTAATAAAGGTACACTAATAAATACGGATACTTTGTATTCAGCCATGTTCTTTTGAATATATTTTAATCCATCGCAAAATACGGTTTTAGCTCCAATAGCTATCATTACCCACTGGCCTGTAGAGCCAAATGTATGATGGTATGGTAAAAATGCCATGTTTACATCAGTAGTCTCAAAGGGCTCCACATTGATAGCCGCTGCAGTATTTGTTGCTACATTTCTTTGAGTGAGCATAACAATTTTTGACAGTGATGTAGTCCCAGAAGTAAATAGTAATATAGATACTTTGTCCTCATCTATTTCAATATCATCAAACGACGTATCACCTTCATCTAATATCTTTTTTCCTTCTTCGATCATCGAATTTGCTGTTAAATATTTTGATTCTGGCTCCAATGATATAAATATGACTGATGAATCAGGTTCTTCCTCTTTTATCCTGTCCATGACAGACTCATTGGCCTCATCAAAAAAAACTACTTCAGATCCGCTTCTTTCGATAGATAATTTGATTTCCTCATAGGGCAACCCTTTATCAAGAGGAACTGTAACTCCGTCTCCTAAAAGTGTAGCAGTGTAAGCTGTAAACCACTCATAACTGTTTTTTCCTATTATGGCACATTTCTTTGTATTTATTCCTCTTCTAATCATAGATGTTCCTATGCTATAAACATCGTCTTTAAAATCGTTATATGTCTTGTCTTCATATTTAACAGTCTTATTGCGCTTTTCACCTTCTGTAGTCTTTAAAGTAAAGGCAATTCTATCTCCATAATTTTTCACTGAATTTAATAATAATTCTTTCAAAGAATTTAAGTTATACGTTCTATCCATTTCCTACTCCTCGCATATTCTTTAATACTTGCTATATTAGTAACTTTTATTATACTATACTATGTTGCTCTATAGGTCAATAATTATTAAATGAAAAACATTTCTGTAAAACGCATATTTAGGCATCCTGTTAATATATATTATTAATATAAGGCAAGCTAAGGATTAAATTATGAAAGAATTTAACCTTCCAAAGTTGCGAATTTTTCCATAAATATCACTTTATTTAAATAAAAAAACCTCTACGAATTCATTATTAGATTAAGATAACGATTCGATTACTTTGGTGATGATTAAAAACCAAATTACAGCAAATATTTGTTTGTTCACCTCATATAAAAAACCCTAAGGCAAGTAGCTTTTTAACTATTTACCTTGGGGCAATTCTTCAGTTATATTTTAAAAAATCTTTAAAGTTCATGTGCATGCTGTCTATACGCAAGGACAATGTTATAAGCAGTCAACGTCATTTTTTTCTAATGATTAAAAAGAATACCTGCAATTACTGTTACTAGATATAAGGGAAGCAGCAATATGCTACCAATAAATATTGTTAGTTCTCTTACTCTAGATCCTTGCTTAAATGTGTCTATTGCAATACCAAGGACATTACCTATCATTATCATCCTGCATGTTGCTATTATTGATTTTGACAGCTTCCTACCATATTTTTCTTTTAACCTCTCTACAGCCTCTTCATCAGGCCTACCATCTGAATCAGCATAGTGAGTAGCAAACATTATACCTATGCTCTGGTATTCTGGCACTTTTTCTTTATCATTGCTTAACAGTGCATTTATTTCTTCCTCAGTCATTCCACTTTCTAGCGCCATCTTTGCATGCGCTTGAGAGCAAACCTTGCATCCATTCACCTCTGTTACAGCTAGCATTATTCTTTCAATAAAATCATGGGGCAATTTTTTACGGTTACTTGTAGCTAAGCTAAACACGCTATAAGCAGACGCAAAATAGTATCTGAAATAATCTCCTGCTGTAGCTATTCTCTTATTATATTCCATAAAGCACCTCCTAAGTTTCTATTAATATATCACTTTTTTCAAAGATATCATTGGCTGTAAAATACTTGTCCTCCAAAGGTATCCATTTTTCTAAAAACACTTTTAGTGTCTCGCCGCCCTCTCTTTGTCTGATTCTTTCTATTTGCGTATTTTTGTCACAAATTAAGCTAGCAGATACGTCATAATATTCTTTAAAATTATGGCTTTGGGAGTATACTCCTTCAACTATTGTAAGCTTTTTTTTATTTAAACATACCTCTCCTCGGTAATCACGAAGTTTGCAATCATACACTCTGTATTTAAAAATTTCTTTTTTCAGGTTTTTTAAAACCTCCTGCTCAAAGCGCTCATAGTGAATATTACCGGCGACTTCGCCTAGTCTCTTTTCCGTTCTAAGAAAAACTGGCAGAAAAAAGCTGTCCATATGAATTATATTGGAATCATATAATGTAGATAAGATTTCACTATAATAAGTCTTTCCTGCACCACTATTTCCATCTATTGATATTATAAGATTACTGCTTTTACTATTATCAATTATCTCTATTAGCTTCTCTAAGCCATTAAGATTTGGATGATTTATTAGTTTCATACTTATCCACCCTACCTTTAATCACATTAACAAGCAAGGGTACCAATATTACTTGCAAGATTATAGCTGGTATTGCCATTACAAAAGCTCCCATAATGAAGGCGCTGATTCCAAATGGTACGGAAGATACGCCCGCTATAATGCTCATAACAATCCCCCATACTATTCTTCCCGATATCATAGAAATAACTAAGGAAATATAAATTCCATATTTTTTATAAAGAACTGAGGCTATTAATCCATAAGTTGCTAACTCGAAACTCATCGCCATGCCAATTGGCATTATCGGCGGCATGCTAAACAAAAGAAACCTAAGTATTGGTGCTGTAAATCCGACTAACAGCGCATAGACTGGGCTGCAGAGAAATCCACACAGCAAAACCGGTATGTGCATAGGTGCGAGCATATTACCTAACTGTGGTATCTGACCTGTTAACAACGGTAATATTTGTGTAAGCGCCAGGCAAAACGAGGCTATTACTAGATTATATGTACTACTTTTTTTCAATTGCTACCTCACATTAAACTTTATTTTATTTCTAGCCTCATTACTTTAGGAAAACATGTCACATTGTATTGGTCACAAGTTAAGCAGTGAAACAAAGGTGGTATATCTTTATCTTCTACGTACTTAAACCCATATTTTGCAAAGAACTTTGGTGCCTTAGCTACCAAGTATACATGATCAGTATCAAGTGATTTTATCGTATTTATAGCATGAAGAAGCAATTCTTTTCCCACGTATTTTTTTCTATATTCAGGAATAACTGCTATGTCAAAAAGAATATATTGATTTTTCTTTTGCTCTATCGACACGCCTCCTATAAGCTTGTTACCATCGTACCCTTCATATGCATAAATTACATGCTCTGGCAATTTATCAAAGGTGCTAACCTCAATACCCGCATCTTTAAATAATTTTCCTAATTTTTGATAATTATCCACTTCAATTATTTTCATTTTCCCCTCCTAAATATTTACAAAGTTCTTTAAATAACAAGTCTTTGTTCACAGGTTTGCTAAGATGTGCATTCATTCCAGCTTCTAGAGAAAGTTCTATATCTTCCTTGTATGCATTTGCACTTAACGCTATTATAGGTATGTTTTTATTGAATTTACGTATTTCTTTAGTCGCAGCTATTCCATCAACTATAGGCATACGTATATCCATTATTATCGCGTCATATTTATTTTTTTTCGCCATGTCTATACCGATTTTGCCATTTTCAGCCAAGTCTACTATAAGCTTTTTGCTTTCTAACATTTTTTTGATTATTCTGGCATTAATCTCAACATCCTCGCATAATAGAATTTTTTTATTTGATAAATCCACCTCTGTTTTATCTTTAATATTAATTGTTTTATACTGCTCTATCTCTTCTTTTGTTGCTATCTCTAAAGGAATCGTAATGGTAAATTGAGTTCCTTTATTAAGTTTGGATTTAAATTCAATGCTTCCTCCCATGATACTAATTAAGTTTTTAGTTATTGCCAGCCCAAGGCCGGTTCCTAATTCATTTTTAGTTTCTGGGTTGGCTTCTTGTGTAAAAGGTTCAAAAAGCACCTTTTGGAACTCTTCGCTCATTCCTACTCCGTTATCTTTTATAGTTTGTACTAGATAGACTTTATTTTCTTCTTCCACAATCCTATTAGACCATACAATTTTACCACCGCCTTTTGTACATTTAATAGCATTGCTTAATATGTTTATTGATATCTGATTTAGCCTCATTACATCTACTTTATAATAATCTTGCAAATTC
>JAAYHV010000048.1 GCA_012744355.1 Clostridiales bacterium | reverse complement strand
GGTATATTATTATCGTTTAAACTGCGATTTTTACAAGTTTTTAAATTTGGGTATATCTGGAGAAATACTTTAGGGAAAGCATTTGTAAAGAGGGGTGGAGCTGAAGGCGATATATCTTCAGGACAGGCGGGATTGACTTCAATCGCCGCAGTAGTAGGTACTGGTAATATTGTAGGTGTAGCAACAGCTATAGCTATAGGAGGTCCAGGAGCACTGTTTTGGATGTGGGTAGCAGCATTTTTCGGAATGGCTACTAAATTCTCAGAAATAACTTTAGGATTAAAGTTCAGAGAGAAAAGAGAAGACGGCACATATGCTGGAGGAGCGATGTACTACATTAAGAATGGTTTGCACCAAAAATGGTTAGCAGCATTCTTTAGCATAATGGTTATAATCGCATATTTTGTAGTAGGTGCTATAATAGATACTAACTCAATATGTTTAGCAGTAGAAGCACAGTGGGGAGTTGAGCCTCTTATAACAGGTATAATTTTTGCAATTATTACTGCTTTTGTTATTCTAGGCGGAATAAAAAGAATCGGAGAAGTTTGCCAGGTGCTTACACCGATAATGGCAGGACTATATGTAGTTGCAGGTTTAGCAATTATAGTTTTAAACATTGGCGATGTGCCGGGCGCATTTGCCGAAATATTTAAAGGTGCATTTACACCATTAGGTGCGACTGGAGGCATTGCAGGAGCATCAGTAATGCAAATAATTACTATTGGTATGGCTAGAGGGTTATTTTCAAATGAAGCAGGAATGGGGAGCTCTCCAATAATTCATAGTAGTGCTCAAGTAAACCATCCAGTAGAGCAAGGCATTTGGGGAGCTATGGAAGTATTTGTAGACACTATTGTTATTGCAACTATAACAGGATTAGCGATTGTAGTGTCTGGTGTTTGGAAAACAGGTATTTCAGGAGCAGAATTAACGATGGAAGCCTTTGATGTTACACTTCCTTTTGGTGTAGGTAGTTATATAGTTATGATTTCCACAATATTATTTGGTTTATCATGTCTGATTTCAGCTAACTATTATTGTGAGAGAGCTGCAGATTATCTATTCGGTGTAAAAAGTATTTTACCTATTAGAGTTTTATGGTGCATATTTATAATAATCGGTTCATTAGGTGGATTGGAATTAGTTTGGACTTTAGCAGACGCTTGCTTAGGTTTAATGGCTATACCTAACTTAATTGCGCTTATATTATTAAGCCCAATTATAGTTAAACTTTCTAAAGAATATTTTGCTAGCAAAGATGAAAATATTCAGGAAAAAGTAGAGTAAAAAAAATCAATGTAGTTAAAGATTTTAATAATTAATAGATACCTTGTAGTTGGTTATATCCAATTACAAGGTGTTTTTTAAACTTAAACCTTGTAAAGGCAAGAAAGCCTATGTATAATTATTTGAGAGGTGAATATTATGAAGAAAAGAATTCTGTGCTTTGGAGATTCTAATACCTGGGGATATAATGCAAAGGATGGAAGCAGATATGATGAAAGTATAAGATGGACATGCTTGCTAGAAAATCAACTGGGAAATGGATACAAGGTTATTGAAGAAGGTCAAAATGGAAGGACATTTATAGTGGATGATTTTGAACTTGGTTACATGAGTGGGAAATACTATTTGCAGCCATGTCTAAAAAGCCATGATCCAATTGATTTGTTTATAATAATGCTTGGAACTAATGATTTGAAAAAGAGCTATAACCTAAGCATTTCAGAAATAGCAGAAGGTCTTTATGAAGTGCTATATATAGCTAATGAATACTGGGATAAATGCGCTAGAAAAAAGCCAGTAGTTTTAGTGGTTTCACCCCCACACATAGGAGAAAAACTAAAATCTTCCCAATTTGCCGAAGATTTTATTGTTGAGGATGCAATAATTAAATCAAAAGAGCTTGGCAAGCATTTGAAGACAAAAGCAGAATCATTTAGCTTTTCATTTTTAGATGCAGCTAAATATGTAACGGCAAATAATATTGATGGACTTCATCTAGATTATCAGGGGCATAAGGTGTTGGCTGATTTAATTTATGAATGGATTAGGGAAAACCTATGAAAAAAAGATTAATATTAGTCTTGGTTGTCGCAGCGTATATTTTTTTTATAGCTAAAAGTACAGACACAATGATTAGATATAATATGGATTGGCTTGAATATATAAAATACTCGGTGGGGCTTAATTATGGTGAGGAGGCATACCTGGAAAATAACAATTTAATCTGTGGAGTATATGTAAACGAGATTCCGTTATCTTTTGTCGATGAGGAAACAAAACAGAATTCAGGAATGGTAATAGATTATATATCACAAATGTCTATAGAACTCGAAGACGAAATAGGAGTTGCCCCTATGGAAGCTGATCAGCTAGAAGTAGCGCTGCAGTCTGGAGATATAGATATAGCTACAATTGAGAAAAACAAGGAAACAGTAAAAAAATTCAACTTTACCGAACCACTATATACGCTTCATGGAAAGATATTGGTTAAAAATGCTTCTCAAATATCCAAAATAGACGAACTTAAAAATTTTAAGTTAGCAACAGTAGATTCTGGTGATATTGTAAATGCAACTAAAAAATATTTTAGTAAAGAACAAAATGTTAGTATAATCGTAGTTAAAGATTTATACAGTGGTATAGATTTATTAAAAGACGGCCTAGTAGATGGTGTTGCAGGTGACGAAACTAAAATTTCATATGCCTTAAATCAATCAAAAGGATATTCAGACTACAAATTTTTAGAGTATGCGCTTTACAGAAAAGAAGTTTGCTTGGCGGTTAAAAAGGATAATAACAACATACTTAGCATAACGAACAAAGCTATTTTAAAGATGAAACAAAAAAATTTGATTATGCAGACGCAAAGTAAATGGTTTGGTACTTTTACACCTTCAGTAAAGGACATGAAAAGTTATGATTATATATATGGCTTTATTCTTTTTTCTTTATCAATAGTAGTTTTACTTATAACCTGGAATTTCCTGACTTCTCGAAAAGTAAATGAAAAAACTCATGAGTTATATGAGAGCAAGGAAGAACTTAGGGTTATAATAGACACCTTAAATAGAGGGATAATCGTAATCGATGAAAACAAAAAGATTGTTGAGTGTAATAATGCTGTTCTGAGAATCTTAGAACTAAGCAGGAAAAATTTACTAAATAAGGATTATTTAGAAATAAATGAGCTAAAACCATACATAGATCTAAATGAAGAAAACCGGCATTTTAGTTATGGCAATTCATATTATTTTGTGACGAATACTAAAATAGATGAGGATGAAAAAACACTAATAACAATAGAAGATTACACCGATAAATACATTAATGAAAAAACTGCTAGGCAAGAATCGAAAATGATAGCAGTTGGACAGCTTTCAGCAGGACTAGCCCATGAGATTAGGAATCCTTTAGGATTAATTAAAAGTTATGTATATGTAATAAAAAACTATTGTCTAGATGATGTGGGAGGTCATGCTATAAGTGTGATTGAAGATTCAATAAGTCGGATCAACAGTTTAATAGAAAACCTTTTGAGATTTTCTAAGCTATCTAATGAGGAAAGTAAATTAATAAACATCAATTCTTTAATCGAATCAATTATTAGATTAGAGGAAAAAAATATTGGGGGAAACGATATTGTAGTTAATATTAACGCAGCTAAAGATATTGAAATTAAAATGAATGAAGATGTTATAAAGCTATTATTGTTTAACTTGCTTAACAATGGTATAGAATCTTTAAACGAGATTAAAAGAGATAAAAAAACGATAGATATCCACATTTCCATAAGCGACTCTAATCTTCTTATAGAATTTACCGATAACGGATGCGGTATAGGAGGACACGATCTTGAAAATATTTTTAACCCATTTTACACAACTAAGGAAAACGGTACCGGATTGGGCCTTTATATAATTAGCACAGAAATAGAGAAGATTGACGGTAAAATTAGAGCAGAAAGTAAATTGGGGGAAGGTACAACTTTTCATATCTTATTACCAATAGAGGGAGCAGACAATGAATAATGCAAGTGCTTATAAAATATTAATAGCAGACGATGAAATAGAATATCAGAATGTAGTATCTTTTGTGCTAAAAAACACAGGATATAGCGTAGCTACATGCTCAAATGGTAAAGAGGCATTAGACTACATTATGAAAAACGAGACTGATTTAGTTATTACTGATCTTAAAATGCCCGTGATGGATGGAATTGAACTGATAGAGAAGGCGAAGAATATTTACGAGGACTTAGATATAATCGTAATCACGGCTTTTGGCAGTATAGAAAGTGCGATAAACTCAATAAAAATAGGTGCAGCAGATTATTTTGTGAAAACTGGGGATTTAGATGAACTGGTAATGAAAGTAAATAGATTGGCTAAACTGAATAGACTTGAAAAGAAGAGTTCCATACTTATAAGGAACCAGTATTCTGAAGAAGCCTTTCTAGATTCAAAAAACAAGGAGTATATCGAACTTCTTGAAATGTGTCGTAGGACCGCTGATACGGGGATTAATATACTTTTACTAGGAGAATCTGGTGTTGGTAAGGAAATAATAGCAAATTATATTCATCAACTTAGCAATAGAATGCAAGAACCTTTTGTACCTGTCAACTGCCAAGTTTTTCCAGAAGGGGTTATAGAATCCGAACTCTTCGGTCATGAAAAGGGCTCTTTTACTGGAGCTATTGATAAAAGAATAGGTAGGTTCGAAGAAGCTGATTTTGGAACATTATTTTTAGACGAAATTTGTGATCTTCCTATAACGACACAAGGTAAACTTTTGAGGACTTTAGAAACAAGAAAAATTGAAAGAGTAGGAAGCAATAAACAACTTAGCCTTGAAGTAAGATTCATATCAGCGACTAACAAAGCTCCTGAAAACGAGATTAGAGCAGGGAGATTCAGAGAGGATTTGCTATACAGAATAAACACATTAACACTAACAATACCACCCTTAAGAAATAGAAGAGAGGATATTCCTGGACTAATTGATTTTTTTGTTGAAAGAATAGAAGCCGAACAGAAAAAGAAAATCACGAAAATAGATGATGAGGTTATTTACTTTCTTTTAGAATATGATTATCCTGGAAATGTCAGGGAACTAAAGAATATAATTGAAAGAATGATAGCGCTTAGCAGAAATGGTCACATTACATTAGCTGAAATGCTAATGCCAGTTAATGCCAAAATCAATGATGGCAAATTAAAAATTACTAGCAATATTGGGTTACGCAACGCTAGAGCCGACTTTGAAGAAAGATACATAACAGAAGCATTAAAAAATGCTAGTGGAAATGTTACCAAGGCGGCGAGAAATTTGCAGATAACCACAAGACAGCTTTGGAACAAGATAAATCAATATGGAATAGATAGAGAAGATATAGTCAAACGTGAATAAAATTTCACACTTAAAATAAAACCGTGAAATTTCATTCACGGTTTTGGAATGAACATGTTTAGAAAACCTCAAATTTAAAGCATTAACGTAATATAATGTTTTGGCATGATAATTGCTGTACATATTGTTGTAAGTAACAATTATATGTTTCATAAATTATTAAAAGGAGGTAAAAAATGACAAATGAAAGAACAGTAAGACTCCCTAAAATATGGGAAGCACTAATTCCAGTTATATTTCTTATGGTTATTATCATAATAAGTACAGTTAAATGGGGTATAGAACCTCATATGCCTATCGTAGCATCTAGCATAGTTGCCGCTTTAATAGCAATGAGATGTGGACATTCTTGGGGGTCAGTAGCTGCCGGAGGATTAGATAGCATAAAAGGAACTGTAGAAGCTCTGATTATAATCATGTGCGTAGGTATGCTGATTGGATCATGGGTGTGGTCTGGTACTATGCCAGCTATGGTATATTATGGATTAAAACTAATTACACCGGGAGCTTTTTTAGTAGTAGGTTGTATACTGACATTAATTGTAGGTATATCAACAGGATCTTCATGGACAGCATCAGGAACAGTTGGAGTGGCGCTTATGGGAATATCTATGGGGCTTGGTATTAATCCTGCAATAGCTGCAGGAATGGTAATATCAGGAGCGTATACAGGAGATAAACTCTCTCCACTATCTGATAGTACTAACGTAGCAGCTGCAGCTGCACAAACACCACTGTATGATCACGTTAGAGCTATGATGACTACAACGATTCCATCTTTTTCTATTGCATTAGTACTGTATGCAATCGTTGGCGCTGTAGTAGTAGACGAAGCGGGGTATGATGCAACATTAGCAATAAATATTCAAAACGCTATTTCGGATAATTTTTATATTTCACCTTGGATAATGTTTCCTGTATTAGTAGTAATATATGGAGCAGTTAAGAGGATTCCTGCAATCCCTTCGTTATTATTAGCATCTGCGGTAGCATGTGTGGTAGCAATGTTAGCTCAAGGTGCTTCGTTCCCAGAAGTTTTTGGTGGTTTGCAGTATGGATTTAGCGCGGATACAGGAAACGAAGTAGCGGATAAGTTGTTAAACAGAGGTGGTGTAGATTCAATGATGTGGACTATATCACTCATCATGTTTGCACTTTTCTTTGGTGGTATTTTGGAAAAATGTGGGTTTATAGAAGTGTTGCTTGGCGGAATTGTAAAGAGAGTAAAAACAGTAGGCGGTTTAGTAACGGCAACTATAATTACAGGAATTATCTGTGACGTAATATTAACTGACCAGTATTTAGCTATAATGGTTCCATCAAAAATGTATGCAAAGTCTTTTGATGATAGAGGACTTAGCAGAAGTTTCTTATCAAGAACTACAGAAGATGGAGCAACGCTATGGTCTCCAATGATTCCTTGGAATGGATGCGGAGCTTATCAGGCAGCAACCTTAGGCGTTTCTAACTGGGCGTTCTTCCCGTATGCTTTTATGAATTTAATAAATCCAGTGCTAGCAATTGTCATGACATATATGGGCATAGGAATTAAATACAAAGAAGAGGACGGTAAAACTAGAGCAGAAATAAAAGAAATAAAAGCGAAAAGGAAAAACGGGTAACTAATGGATAAAATTAAAGCTTATGATCAAAAAGCTATACGAAAATCGACCAAAATAGCTGCAATGATTGCTGGATTCGCTCTCATTGTAATCGGTTTGTTTACTTATGCGAAGTATTCGATACCTGTAGGAATAGTGTTACTACTTGTAATTGGTATGGAAAAGGAAGTTTACATTACAGAAGAAGGAATTGAAGTGGTGTATAACTTAATTGGAATTAAGCATTCAGATAAGTGGAGCTTTAATAGTATTTCAGACATTCATAAAGAATCAGTTGCTGATGATAGATTTTATGTTCTTCATTTTATGAAAGATGTAATGTCTAGAAGAGTAGTGCTTTTTAAAGAAGATGCTGATGAGGCAGTCAGGTTAGCACTAGAAAAAAATGGGAATATTCATTTCGCTGATGTGAATAAAGATTAGATAAGGATTGATAAGCACCTTGCGGTTGAAATGTTAAATTGCAAGGTGCTTTTCTATTATACTATGGATATTATAAGGAGGTATTATATGGGTATAAAGTTTGACGAATTATTAAAAATTGAAATGGCTAAATATGTAGATGACAGGCCCAACTCAAAAGCATGTTTTGAAAGAGCGTGTAAAGTTCTCCCCGGAGGAGACACAAGAACAGCGACATTTTTTTATCCGTTTCCTCATTTTATTGAGCATGGAAAAGGCGCATACATGACTGATGTTGATGGAAATAGGATACTCGATTTTCAGAATAACTATACCTCATTAATTCATGGGCATGCTGACAAGGATATAGTTGAAGCAGTAAGCAATCAGATTAAATTAGGTAGTGCTTATACTGCACCCTTTGAACTTCAAACAAAACTTGCGGAAGTACTAGTAGAAAGAATTCCTAGCATAGACCTTATAAGGTTTGCTAACTCAGGGACAGAAGCTAATATGCATGCGCTAAGAATTGCTAGGGCATTTACAGGAAAGGCTAAGATATTAAAAACAGAAGGTGGGTATCATGGAACCACGGATGTGTTTGAAGCTAGCGTCGACCCTAATATTAAAGAAGCGGGAAAACTAGATAATATAAAAGTAATTCCTGAGAGTAGAGGTGTATCTGCCAATGCGCTTAAAGATGTTTTAGTAGTACCGTTTAATGATGTAGAAAGAACTAGAAAAGTCATAGAAAAAAACCATGAAGATATAGCTTGCATGATAATAGAACCAATAATGGGATCGGCAGGTCAGATAACACCAGATATTGATTATCTGAAATTTTTGCGAGAGATAACCACAAAATTTGGCATATTGTTAATATTTGATGAAGTAGTAATGGCGAGATTGTCTACTGGGGGCGCTCAAAAATTCTACGACGTTATTCCAGATATTACAACCCTAGGTAAAATCATAGGCGGAGGAACCCCAATTGGAGCTTTTGGTGGCAGAGAAGATATAATGAAACTGTATGACCCTAGAGAGAAGAAAATGTACCACTCAGGGACATTTAACGGTAATGCAATAGGTATGGCTGCAGGTTTAGCAACAATGACTAAGTACGATGAAAATGCCGTTTGCTATGTTAATGAACTAGGAGATATATTTAAAAAAGGAGTTCTGAATATATATCAAAAACTAGGTCTTAACATGAGAGTAAGCGGTGAAGGTTCTATATATAACATAATATTTAAAGATGAGGATGTAAGAAACTATCGAGATGTAGCAAGTTCTCACGAAGTTTTAAATAAACTTTTATTTATTTCGCTTCTAAACAAAGGAATATTTGATGCGGAAAGAGGAATGTTTTGCATGTCTACGCCTATGAAAGAAAGTGATGTGGATTACGGGCTTTCTGAGCTTGAAGAAGCTTTGAGAAAAATGTTAGGAGTCATTAATGAAGAAGCGCCTGAATTAATTAATTAGTTATACGCATAGAAAACACCTTGCAAGTTGAGGTGTTTTCTATACTAATTAAATTAGCGAAGAATTTTCAAAGTGTATATCCTATCAAACATAATCAAGGTCATTTCATGGAAATTAAAGATTATTACGTGCAAAATCAATGTTATTAGTGTAAAATACTGGTATTAGAAGCTATATAGCTTTCAATATAAAACAATTTGAAAAGGGGTAGTTATGTATAAGTTATGGGCAGAGGAATATCAGTAGAGCATATGTGACTATTTATATAACCATATTATACACGGGGGTAGAGAATGAGAAAAATTAAAAAAGTATTTGTGGCAGGTTCGGGGACTATGGGTATGTCTATTGCCCAAGCCTTTGCAGATAAAGGCTATGAAGTTATTGTATATGATATTTCAGAAGTTAGCAT
>JAAYHV010000047.1 GCA_012744355.1 Clostridiales bacterium | reverse complement strand
TCATTGTTTACTTCTTCGTTGCAGTTCCCAAGTCCTCGACCTGTCATTGAACCTTCGCCTCTTGGGCCTTTTCCATCTAATCTAGGCATAATTACCTTCCTTTCTAAATATCACATATGTTATTAGCATATGACCATTACCTTCTATCCACATAGTAACATCATTATGAGCATATGTCAATAACAACTATAAAATTAGTTGAATAATTTTCTTAATATGGTATACTGTACTAGGAAATAAAACTGGTATGATTTTTGCTATAAAAGAGGAGATTATGAAATTAAACTATAATTTAACTGTTGAACAAAAACAGCAATTATCTATGACTCCTGAACTTATTCAGGCCATTAAGATACTACAATTTAATTATCATGAACTAAACTCCTTCATAGAGGAAGAGTTAACTGAAAATCCGGTGCTAGAGAAGCAACCGGAAAGTTCTGATGATGAAAAATATGATGAAAAGCAAAAAGAAATATCGGATGAAATCAAAGAAAAGATAATTGAAGGGCAGTATGACGATATAAGTTACAGGCAGTACAATACAGACGATAAGGAATTTACGCTAGAAGAATTTGCTACTGCGGATATTACATTGTTTGATGAATTAAACATGCAGCTTTCATTTTTGAATATAAATAAAAAAGAGAATTTAATTGGAAGATATATAATTGAAGGAATGGATAAAAACGGTTATTTAACCATAAGCGTAGAGGAAATTTCACAAAGGCTAAACGCAGAGCTAGAGGAAGTTGATAAAGTTTTAAAACTTGTCCAATCCTTTGATCCATCAGGCGTAGGTGCGAGAAATCTGTCTGAATGCCTCCTTATACAGTTAAAACACTGCTGCTTATCTAATGACTATGCTATTGATATAGTCACTAACCACTTAGAGGATTTAGCAAGTAACAAGCTTTCAAGTATATCTAAAAAAACTGGCGCCACCATAGGCGAGATACAGGATGTAACTGATCTTATTAAAACCTTAGAGCCAAAGCCGGGAAGAGCATATTCTTCAGGAGATGCTACTCGGTATATAGTGCCTGAGATTAGAGTAGAGAAGGTAGATGATGAGTATGTAGTAACCCTTTTAGATGATAGCGTGCCGAAACTAATGGTTAGCTCTTATTACCGTAAGGTTTCAAAACAAGAGGGCAGCAATTCAGAAGTAAGTGCTTATCTAAATGACAGATACAATTCTGCTATGTGGCTGATTAAAAGCATAGAGCAGAGAAAAGGGACTATACTATCGGTAGCAAGAACTATAGTAGAACATCAAAAGGGATTTTTTAATGATGGTCCTAAACATCTTAAGACTTTAACATTAAAGGAAGTCGCAGAAAAGGTGGGGGTTCATGAATCTACAGTAAGCAGAGCTATAAATGGTAAATATATGCAAAGCCCTAGAGGTTGTTTTGAATTAAAATACTTTTTTACCTCAGGAGTTTACGGTAATGATGGAAAAATCTCTTCAAATAGTATAAAATACTTTATAAGGGAATTTATCGAAAAAGAAGATGTTAAAAAACCTTTAAGTGACCAAAAAATAGTTGATATGTTAAATGACAAAGCCATCGATATTAAAAGAAGAACTGTTGCTAAATATCGAGAAGAGTTGAACATTTTATCTTCTTCAAAGAGAAGAAGATATTAATGATATAAAATAATTTGCTTTTTTAATTGTGAGGAGGAATATGAGAAGATGATTAAAATTGGTATTAGTGGTTATGGAAGAATTAGTAGGGTCGTAATCCGTGCGGCAATGGCAATGGACGATATTCAAATCGTCGGAATAAACAAAAGAAATGCTGATATTGAGTATATGGAATACATGCTTAGATACGATTCAGTATTCGGTAGGTTCGACAAAGAACTTGGAAGATATGATAAAGGACTTATCATAAATGGCAAAAAGGTTCCTGTATACAGCGAATCTGATGCTTCTAAAATACCGTGGGAAGAATGCGGCGCTGAGTATATTATGGAAGGTACAGGAGCATATAATACTACAGAAAAGGCGAAAGCTCATTTAAAGGCTGGTGCTAAAAAGGTAATAATCTCTGCTCCGGCAAAGGATAAGGAAACTCCTACTTTTGTGTATGGAGTAAATCACGAAATGTACGTGAAGGAGTATGATGTTGTATCTAACGCATCGTGCACTACAAACTGCTTAGCTCCTACATGCAAAGTTTTAAACGATAATTACGGTATTGAAGGTGGGCTAATGTCTACTATTCATGCTGCGACTTCAAAACAATCAGTAGTAGATAGTAGATCTGAGAGTGATTGGAGAAGAGGAAGATCCGTATTTGGAAATATAATTCCATCGACAACAGGTGCTGCAAAAGCTGTGGGCCTTGTTATTCCTGAATTAGAAGGCAAAATGACGGGTATTTCATACAGAGTTCCTGTTGCCGATGTATCAATAGTTGACTTAAATGTTAAATTAAAGAAATCAACTACGTATGCTGACATCTGTGCAAAGATGAAAGAAGCTTCAGAAACACATATGAAGGGTATACTTGAATATGTGGACGATGAAGTAGTATCAAGCGACTTCTTAGGAGATGCACACACATCAATCTTTGATTCAAGAGAAGGAATGGAAATGAATGATAAATGGTTTAAATTGATTTCATTTTATGATAATGAGTTTGCATATTCTGCTAAAACTTTAGAGATGATAAGACATATGTATAAGGTGGATCACCAATAAGGAGGATAAGTTAGAATCATGAAAAAAACTATTAGAGATGTTGAATTAATAGGTAAGGTAGCATTAGTCAGATGCGATTTTAATGTGCCTTTAGAGGATGGTAAAATAACTGATGATTCGAGAATTAAGGCATCTATACCTACTATTGAACATTTAATAGAAAACGGTGCAAAAGTTGTGCTCTTGTCTCATCTTGGAAGACCAAAAGGTAAACCTAATCATGACTATACTTTAAAACCTGTAGCAGATAGGCTCTCTCAACTTCTAAATTTGAAAGTTCAATTTCTTCAATCAGATAATGTTGTTGATGAAAAAGTTATAGAAACTGTAAAAAACTTAAAAAATAGAGAGGTAGCCTTGCTAGAAAACGTGCGTTTTAGAGGTGAAGAGACTGAAAATAAAGCTGATTTTGCAGAAGAATTAGCAAAACTGGGAGATATATTTGTACAAGATGCTTTTGGCACAGCCCACAGAGCCCATGCTTCAACAGCTGGAATAGCTAACTATATTCCAGCTGTTTCAGGATTTCTTATCGAAAAGGAAATTAAATTTTTAAGTGAAGCAGTAGAAAAACCCAAAAGGCCTTTGATAGCTATTATGGGAGGGGCAAAGGTTAATGATAAGATTCCTGTTATAAAAAACCTGCTAGAAAAAGTAGATACTCTTATCATCTCAGGAGGTATGGCTTTTACTTTTTTCAAGGCGATGGGATATAACATCGGTAAGTCCATTTTAGACAAAGAAAGCATTCCTTTGGCTAGTGAGATTATTAAATTAGCAAAAGAAAAGAATGTTGAATTGATATTGCCTCTAGATATTGTGGCGGCGACAGAATTTTCTAACGATGCTAGCTATGGTTATTACGACTTTGATAAGATTCCTAATGATAAGATGGGCCTTGATATTGGTCCAAAGAGTATAAAAAAATTCTGTGATGCTTTGTCAGAAGCGAAAACAATCGTTTGGAATGGGCCTATGGGTGTGTTTGAACTTGAGAACTTTTCTAAAGGTACTGAAGAAATAGCAAAGTATTTGGCAAATGTTGATGCCACTACCATTATTGGTGGAGGAGATTCAGCGGCTGCTGTTCATAAATTTAATTTGGCAGATAAGATGACCCATATATCTACAGGTGGCGGAGCTTCTATGGAATACTTAGAAGGTAAAGGACTGCCGGGCATTGAAGCTTTGGATGACAAGTAGGAGGTATCTATGAGAAAACTATTTATTGCTGGAAACTGGAAAATGAATAAAACAATGGCATCAGCTAAGGAATTTGCTAATGTTTTAAAATCTAATATGATGCATGACGAAGTTGAATTGGCAGTTATAGCTCCATATACGCAGTTGGAAATTTTAGTATCAGCACTATATAACAGACCTGTTATGGTAGGAGCACAAAATGTCTTTCAAGAAACAAGCGGAGCGTACACAGGAGAAATTTCAATAGAAATGCTTAAAGAGATAGATGTCGACTGCTGCGTTATAGGTCATTCTGAAAGAAGGCAGTACTTTAACGAAACAGATGAAATAGTCAATAAGAAGCTTAAACTTCTTCTTGAAAACGATATTAGACCTATAATGTGCGTAGGTGAAAACTTGGAAGTTAGAAAAGCAGGAAATGCTATTAGTCACGTAAAAAGTCAGCTTGAAAAGGGTCTTATGGATATAAACTCAGACGATGTTATGAATACTACCATAGCATATGAACCTATTTGGGCTATAGGAACTGGTGAGACAGCATCACCTGAGCAGGCTGAAGAAATATGCTCAGAAATCAGAAACTTTTTAAGCGAGAAATATGGTGAAATGGTAGCAGAAGAAGTCATAATCCAATACGGTGGTAGTGTCAAACCTGAGAATGCGGAAGAAATACTTAGAAAACCTAATATTGATGGGGCTTTGATAGGTGGTGCAAGCTTGGATGTTGACATGTTTATGGATATATATGATAAGGCTTATTTTACAAAAAAACATTGATTTATTTGTTTTAATATGGTAAGCTAACATAGTTATTTATTAAGGAGGAAAAACTATGGAAACATTTTTAATGATAGTCCTTGTGTTCGCTAGTTTAGTGTTAATTGGCAGTATTTTAATGCAATCAAGTAATAGCTCTGGCCTATCAGGATCTATTGGTGGAGGCGCAGAACAGCTTTTTGGTAAAAAGAAAAGCAGAGGTTATGATGCTATCTTGTCTAGAATAACTACAGTATGCGCTGTACTCTACGTAGTACTAGCATTAGTTATAGTAGCGGTATTTAATTAAGTGATTAATTAAGATTAATAACAGTTAAGATTGAGGTACTGCAAAGTACCTCTGTATATATTAATGACAAATGGGAGGTTTTATATGTTTGGGATTTGGATTGTTCCTGCTTCGGCTGTACTAGCGTTAATTGTAGCGTTTAGCTTAGCAGCATGGGTAGGAAAGGCTGAAGAAGGCACTGATAGAATGAAAGAAATAGCCGGTTATATTCGTGAGGGCGCTATGGCGTTTTTAAAGAGAGAATATAAGACTATGGTAATAGTAATCGCCGTATTATTTCTATTAATTGGAATATTCATCGGTTGGTTAACTGCTGGTCTTTATGTTGCAGGAGCTCTATTATCTGTAATGGCAGGTTTCTTCGGAATGAGAGTAGCAACTTTAGGCAACGTTAGAACAGCAAATGCTGCACTGACATCAGGAATGCCTAAGGCACTAAAGATTGCGTTTAGAAGTGGCGCTGTTATGGGATTGTGCGTAACAGGACTTGGCTTATTAGGACTTGGAATTGTATTTATAGCATTTGACTTAGCTACAGTAGTAGAGTGCGTAACAGGCTTTGGTTTAGGTGCATCTTCAATGGCTCTATTCGGAAGAGTAGGCGGCGGAATATACACTAAAGCTGCAGACGTTGGTGCTGACTTAGTAGGTAAGGTAGAAGCAGGTATACCTGAAGATGACCCTCGTAACCCAGCTGTTATTGCAGATAACGTTGGAGATAACGTGGGTGATGTAGCAGGAATGGGTTCTGACTTATTCGAATCATATGTTGGTTCAATAATTTCAGCAATCACTTTAGCTGCCGTTGCAGTAAGTGACACACTAGGTGGTAATTACTTTACTCAAGAAACTGCAGCTTTATTTCCATTGCTAATTGCAGCAATAGGTATTATTGCTTCTATTATAGGTATTATGTTCGTTAGAGGCAGTGATAAGTCTGATCCTGCCAAATCATTAAATATGGGAACATATATAAGTGGCGCTATTGTAATTGTTGCGGTAATTATATTAAGTAAACAAATGATGGGAGATTACTCTTATGCAATTGCTATTATCGCAGGGTTAGTAGTTGGTATATTAATTGGACAAGTAACTGAAATGTATACTTCAGATTCATACAAATATGTAAAAGATATAGCAGAACAATCTGAAACAGGTGCTGCCACTACAATAATTAGTGGACTTAGCGTTGGAATGATGTCGACTGTATGGCCAGTTCTTCTTATATGCGTAGGAATTATGGTTGCTTATGCTTTTGTAGGAGTATATGGTATCGCACTTGCTGCAGTAGGTATGCTGTCAACAGCAGGCATGACTATAGCTGTAGATGCTTATGGACCTGTATCTGATAATGCTGGTGGTATTGCTGAAATGTCAGAATTACCGGAAGATGTTAGAAAAATTACAGATACTTTAGATTCAGTTGGTAACACAACAGCTGCTATTGGTAAAGGCTTTGCTATTGGTTCTGCTGCGTTAACAGCTCTTGCACTATTTGCGGCTTATGCAGAAGTAACAGAATTAAGCGCAATTAGCTTACTTAATCCAATCGTAATTGTTGGTCTATTTATAGGAGCTATGCTTCCATTCCTATTCTCAGCACTTACAATGAAGTCGGTAGGTAAAGCTGCTTATGAAATGATAGAAGAAGTAAGAAGACAGTTTAAAGAAGATAAGGGAATCATGGAAGGAACAACTAAACCTGACTATGCTAGATGCGTTGATATTTCAACGACTGCAGCCCTTAAAGAAATGGTTGCTCCAGGCCTAATTGCTATAATAGCTCCATTAGCTGTAGGATTATTGCTTGGAACAGAAGCATTAGGTGGAATGCTTGGAGGATCTCTATCTTCTGGAGTATTACTAGCTATAATGATGGCAAATGCAGGTGGAGCTTGGGATAACGCTAAGAAATATATCGAAGGCGGAGTTCACGGTGGTAAAGGTTCTGAAGCCCATATGGCTGCTGTAGTTGGAGACACTGTAGGAGATCCATTCAAAGACACATCAGGTCCTTCAATAAACATATTAATCAAACTTATGACAATCGTATCTTTAGTATTTGCTCCTGTATTCATGGAATACGGCGGAAAAATTCTTATGTTCTTAAACATATAAATTTAAGATAGATTGAATACATGAAACTTAGCGTGGGCTTTAAGGTCCACGCTTTTAATGTGTTCCAGGCATGGCACTAATCTAGCTAGTGAAAGTCTAGCCACAGGTATTTACCACCAAGTGTAGCGAACCACAAGTTGGTATCAGTAATGGTATAGATGAAGGAAGTGGTGTAGCAAAATTCTTGAGCCCACGAACAGAAACTTGATCATGAGGCTATTTATAAAGTAGCAAACTCAAGACTTGGATGGTACAAAAGCAGTGGGATGAATGTAGTGAATTTCATATTAAATCCAAAGTTACTTGAAACAAAAGTAAAGGACGGAGCATGTTTGCTCAATCCTTTACAATACTATCTAAGAAGTGTTGGAATATAGGTTGTAAAGCCGTATACGAGACCCGTACGTACGGTTCAATGAGAGGGAAATAGTACTAGTTATTCTATTGCTTAATAATATTAGGGATTATCGCAATGTCCAAGTATTGGCTATACTTATGAATTAAGCTCCATGGCTTAAAACAGGTCTATATTAAGTGCTTTAGAAATTAATCTAACCCTTGACAAAAAGCCCACAAAAAACTGACCCTCATCGTTTGGATTGTTGGTCCAACTTTTGGGGGTCAGTACACAGTATAGCTTAGCCCAAGCTCAGTAGTTCAATTATTGACTTTTGCTTGTTTACTCAAACACTTGACACAGAACTAGTTATTTTTTTATTATTTCTTTTTCTCTTCTTTTTTCCTTTTTGCCTTAATTTCTTCAGCATAAGATATGATTAGGTCTCCAGGAATTGAGTCGTCTTTTTCGTGTACATCTTCAATTAGAATGCGTCCGATGAAGTTTTTAAGTTTATAAGCTATGCAGCACTCTTCATAAGTTTCAAGAACTACTCCTTTTTCTTTATCGGTAAGTTCTCTTTTGTCTGAATGTTCTTCTATAGTGTCATTTACATTAATGTTCTTTTTATTTAACATTTTTTTCATCCTTTCTTTTACTTTGCCACGATTGCGACATTCATGATATAAGATTTATTATTAGAATTCATTCTTTTTACTTAAATCATAGTAATAATTTACTTAACATAAACACATTATATACTTTTTGCACCATTAAGTCCATATATAAAAGGAGCTTGAGCAATATAGATTGGCTCAAGCTCAGCAATTCAATTATCAATTTTTAGCTTGGTTACCCAAACATTTGATACAGAACTATTTATTTTTTTCTATTTTCTTCCATTTCATCAAGTTCTTCTGTATAAGCTATCACTAGCTCATCAGGAATTGAGTAATTTTTTTCTTGTATCTTTTCAATTATAACTTCATCTATAAAGTTTTTTAGTTTTAGCTCTTTGCTTTCTTCATAAGCTTCAAGAACTACTTTTTTTTCATCAGCTGTAAGTTCTTTTCTGTCTGAATAATCCTTTAGTGTTCTCTTTAAATTCAACATCTTTTTCGTCCTTCCTTTACTGTGCGTAATTGCAGCAGCCATGAGATAATAGTTATTATTAGAATTCATGTTTTGTTTACACAAACAATGATAATAAAGTGTTCAACCACATCTATTGTACACCTTTTACACCATTAAGTCCAGATTTACACAGATATGCTAAATAGGAAAGTTTATATGGTCATTGGTTTAAGAATAAAGCGTAAAAAAATAACGCCACTTTACTAAGTAGTAAAACGGCGTAGCTATTATTTTTTCTTTCTTCTGCGGCTAGAGGATTTTTTATTTTTCCCTCTGTAAGAAGAATCGCTTCTGTAATCTTTCTTGTTTCCGCTTCTGTCGCCTCTGTCATATCTATCACTTCTATCACTTCTATCACTTCTATTTCTATCGTTACTTCTGCCTCTTCCTTGACTTGAAACAGAATCTATTTCCTGTGTTTCGCCGCCTAATTGTTCCATGAGTAGGGCAGCAGCCATATTATCTACGGTAACACCGTTATCTTCGCAATAAGCATATAGCAGCTCTTTAATAGCTTTAGGATCCTTGCCATTTATTGAAGCCATAGCTTTCTTAAATACTTTGCCTGCTTTAGCCTTAATAATTAATTCCGCTGAAGGGATAGTTCCGGCAGTTATAGTTGTCTTGCAGTAATCTTCAATTTTATGTAGTTTAGCTTTTTCTCTTCCTACTACGAAGGTGAAAGCCTGTCCGCTGTTTCCAGCTCTTCCTGTTCTACCAATTCTATGCACATAGTATTCTTCTTCTAATGGTATATCATAGTTAAATACTGCTTCTACATCATTTATATCAAGACCTCTTGCAGCTACGTCAGTAGCAATAATTATATTTGCCTTGCCAGTTTTAAACTGACTCATAGCAGCATTTCTTTGACCTTGGCTTAAGTCACCGTGAAGTGCAATTGCGTTATAGCCTAGATAGTTCATTTCACCTGTTAAAGTGTCCACGCCTCTTTTAGTCTTACAAAATATCATGGATTTCTTTGGTTGGTAAAAGTCTAATAGTCTTGTTAAAAGTAGCGTCTTTTGGTTACTCTTAATATTAAAATAGTATTGCTCTATTTGTGGTAGTGTAAGCGTCTTATTTAATGTTTTAACCAAAATAGCGTTTGTTTGATAAGTATTTGCTATTTCTATTATAGCCTTTGGCATTGTTGCTGAGAATAGGGCAACTTGAATATCTTGATTAATACTTCCTAGTATAGTTTCGATATCCTCCCTAAAACCCATATTAAGCATTTCATCTGCTTCATCTAATACTGCCATTTTAATATGATCTAATTTTAAAGTTTTTCTTCTCATGTGATCCATAATACGGCCTGGAGTACCTACTACTATATTAGTAGTTTTCAAGGCTTGTATTTGTCTTGACATATCCTGTCCACCAAATATTGCCGCCACTTTTACACCGTGCTTATATTTTAGGAATTTTCTAATTTCCTCAGATACCTGCAAAGCCAACTCTCTAGTGGGACACAAAATAATTCCTTGAACCTTGTTAAGGTCAGGATCTATTTTATTGATAAGCGGAATTCCAAAAGCAGCAGTTTTACCTGTACCGGTTTGGGCTTGACCTATTACATCTTGGCCATCGTCAAGTAGTGGTATGGCTTGTTCCTGTATTGGAGTTAACTCTACAAATCCCATTTCTTGTATAGCTTTTTTAATATCGTTATTAATGTTTTTCATAATCCTCTTCTTTCAAAAAAAAATTGCATTCCTCTGAACGCAACAGTTCTAATACGAACTTTCTAATTATATATATGTTTGACACTTTTGTCAACTATTATTCAGTGTGCAGGCGATGAAGTTCTTGACCTTTAATTATACAACCAAATTCACCCCTGATATTTGTAACACTAACTTCCATGTTTTCTGAAACAAGGGTGGAATTTACTTTTGCAATTAAGGTAAATATATTCCTTTAAAATATGGCAACGTTTTTGTATCCTTAAAAGGATAAAAATGGTACAATGTATCAGGCACAAAAGCAAAGAGAGCGTGTGAGCATTTACTAGCAGAACACCGCAATTATATTAGGCAGCGTTTAATAAGGAGTAGAAATGAAAAGCATTACCCAAATATTGTCAGAAGAACTAAATAAAAGTGAAAAACACGTCCAAAATGTTATAGATCTACTAGACGAAGGAAATACAATTCCATTTATCGCTCGTTATCGCAAGGAGCTGCATGGAACTATGGATGATACCGTGCTTCGTGACCTTGAGGAAAGACTTATATATCTTAGAAACCTAAGTCAACGCCGAGAAGAAGTGAAGAAGGCAATTGAAGCTCAAGATAAACTGACAAGTGAGCTTGCGGCTAAAATAGATGCCGTGCAAACTCTAGCGGAGGTTGAGGATTTATATCGCCCGTATAAGAAGAAGCGTCGCACCCGAGCAACCATTGCAAAGGAGAAGGGCCTTGAGCCACTTGCCTTAAAGCTTTTTGAGCAAAGCAGAAATATAACCGATATAAAAGTGCTTGCCGCAGAATATATAGATGTTGAAAAGGGTGTGACAGATGCCTTAGAAGCGCTTGCAGGCGCATCGGACATTGTGGCTGAAATTGTGGCAGACAATGCCGATATCAGGCGACGACTAAGGGAACTGATTATGAGCAAAGGAGCTCTTGTTGTGGCCGCAGAAAAAGATGAGGATTCAGTATACAGCCTTTATTATAGCTTTGAAAAACCTTTATCGAGGCTACAGGGGCATCAGATTCTGGCCATAAATCGCGGCGAAAAAGAGAGCTTTTTGAAGATTTCAGTACATATAGAAAGAGAACGTGCATTGAACCTTATTTGGGACATGGTTGTAAAACCAGGCTCTAGCGGATCTGATTTTGTTAGTCACGCGGCGGAGGATGGATACGACCGCTTGCTTTTCCCATCTATGGAAAGGGAAGTGCGTAATGCACTTACCGATAAAGCATCTGAGGGAGCAATCCACAATTTTTCCATCAACCTAAAACCCCTTTTAATGCAACCACCAATAAAAGGACACGTTACAATGGGATTAGACCCAGGTTACCGAAACGGATGCAAGGTTGCCGTAGTAGATGGAACGGGCAAAACCTTGGATACAGCTGTGGTTTATCCTACCTATGGCGAGCGCCAGAAAAAGGAAACCATCGAAACCCTTAAAAAGTTGATTAATAGATATAAGATTGAACATATTGCTATTGGAAACGGTACAGCTTCCCGTGAAACGGAGCAGATGACAAGTGAACTGATTGCAGGCACGCCTGGGGTTAGCTACATGATTGTCAATGAGGCGGGGGCGTCGGTGTATTCAGCGTCCAAACTTGCGGCAGATGAATTCCCACAGTACGATGTCAATCTGCGTTCAGCAATTTCAATCGCGAGAAGAATGCAGGATCCGTTGGCGGAGCTTGTAAAAATTGATCCCAAGGCAATCGGCGTTGGTCAGTATCAGCATGATATGCCAAAAAAACAACTTGATGATGCGCTGGTAGGTGTGGTGGAAGATTGCGTCAATGCTGTAGGTGTAGATGTAAACACAGCGTCACCTTCACTACTACAGCGTGTTTCCGGGCTTAACGGTAGCACTGCCAAAAATGTTGTTATATACCGTGAGGGAAATGGTAAATTCACTTCGCGTAAGCAGTTACTTAAGGTGCCGAAGTTAGGGCCAAAAGCGTACGAGCAATGTGCAGGGTTTTTGCGGGTATCTGAAAGTAAATCTGTGCTGGATAATACTGGGGTGCATCCTGAAAGCTATGTTGCGGCAGAAAAGCTTATTAAGCTTTGCGGTTATACACTTAAAGATGTAGCAGACGGCAAGATTTCCGACCTTAAGGAGCGACTTAAAAGCTATAAAGAAACAAGGGCTATGGAAGAATGTGGTGTTGGTCTTCCGACTCTTAGAGATATAGTTGATGAGCTGATGAAGCCAGGGCGAGACCCGCGTACAGAGCTTCCTGCAAACTTGCTACGCACAGACGTGATTGATATAAAAGACATTGCGCCTGCTATGGTACTTACAGGTACGGTGCGTAACGTCATTGATTTTGGGGCGTTTGTTGATATTGGTGTGCATCAGGACGGACTTGTTCATATTTCAGAGATTGCGGATAAATTTATAAAGCATCCTTCAGAAATGCTAGCTGTTGGAGATATTGTAGAAGTGTTGGTTTTGTCAGTGGATACGCAGAAAAAGCGCATTGCCCTTTCTATTAAACAGGCAAAGCAAAAGCATTAAAGCGAATGTATTATACTCTAATTTGAAGTGATATTATATTTTAGCATAATAAAAGGGAAGTTTAAAATGAATTTAAAAATAAATAAATTGAACAAGTCGTTTAATGGTAACCATGTTTTAAAGGATATCAATTTAAATATTAGATCTGGACAAATATTTGGTTACTTAGGGCGAAATGGTGCAGGTAAGACAACATCGATTAGGATTTTAATGGATGTTTTTGAAGGTGATAGTGGAACTATCACAATGAATGGCAAAGAATTTAAGACCACTGACTATAAAATTGGTTACCTTCCTGAGGAAACAGGTATGTATTCTAAGTTTAAAGTTAACGAACAGTTGATTTATTTTGCACAGTTAAGAGGAGCTACTAAAGAAGATGCTGTGAAATCAATGTATTCGTGGTGTAAGAAATTTGAAATTGAAGAATACTTGAATCAAAACTTAGAAACATTATCCAAGGGAAACCAACAAAAAGTTCAGATAACTCAAGCATTTATCAACGAGCCTGATATTCTAATTCTTGATGAACCCTTTTCTGGATTGGATCCAGTTAACTCTAAAATATTCCAAGATGCATTAACGAACTACATAAGGGAAGACAGAATAATAATCTTTTCGTCCCACCAAATGAATTATGTCGAATCTTTTTGTGATGACATTGCATTAATTGATGAAGGTAAAATTGTTTTAGAGGGAACTTTAAGCGAAATTAAGAAAACAAGCGGAGAAGGTAAACTTCGCTTACGTTTTGGCAATATGTCAGATTTAGATTTTTTAGATGACCACAATTATGCAATTGAAAAAGAAGATATTATTTTAAGTTTAAATATAGGCGAAACAAAAGAAGAATTTATCAAAAATTTACTCGAAAAAGGAATAGAAGTTTCAATGTTTATGGATTATTTACCAAGTCTTCAAGAAATTTTTATTGAGAAAGTAGGTAATCACGATGAAACAATTTAAAACTGTATTTAAATTTGAATTAAAAGGTATGTTGCAAAGTAAAAGTATGATTATCACTACAATCGTGATGTGCGTAATTTCACTGATTATCACAACGATACCAAGTTTTATTGTTTGGTTTGGAAATGATGATACTGGAGCAAATTCCGAAGTTGCCGAAGAATTTATTTTAGTTTATGACAATGAAGAACTAGAAAAAACACTGAGCCCTGTATTGGGTGAGACAGCTTATTCAAGTCAAGATGATTTAAAAAAAGCTGTTTCAAATGAAGAAGTAAAATCAGGATTTGTGATTCATGATTATAATAATTATACTTATATTTCTTACGATCGAACCATTGATTCCACTGAACAAATAATGTTTGAGGATATATTGGCTGGTGCGAATGAACAACGATTATTTGCTCAAGAGGGTATTGATAGTACTAAAGTTTATAAAATCATAAATCAACCCATTGAATATGATAATGTGATCTTAGGTAAGGATGCTGGATCTGGAATGGTGATTGCGTTTGCGGTTATATTTATTATGTACATGCTTATTCTATTGTACGGAAATAATGTGGCAACTTCAGTAGCACGTGAGAAAGATTCAAGAACTATGGAGCTCTTGATTACTTCAACCAAACCTAAAACGCTTATATTAGGTAAAGTTGCAGCAGCAGGCTTGATGGGGGTTTTCCAAGTTTCGGCATTTCTTATAGCAGCACTTATTGGTTTTATGCTTAATAAAGTTAACTATCCTCAATTGGTTTTGGATATGATTCAGGGTTCGATGACCTTAGATACTTTAGTTGTTTATATTTTGTTCTCTGTATTAGGATACATACTCTATCTCTTTATCTATGCTTCTTTAGGAAGCCTAGTTTCAAAAGTAGAAGATGTTGGTAAAGCTGTTTCACCCATTACTTTCTTATTTGTTTTTGCATATCTTGCAGCAAGCTTTGCGATGCAAGTGCCAGGAGGCACACTTACCAAGGTGACATCGTTTATACCATTTGTTTCCTTGTTTACAATGCCTATTCGTTACATGCTAACAAGTGTACCCTTGGTGTCGATTTTAGCTTCTAGCGTAATTATGGTGCTAACAGTCCTATTGTTTGCAGCTTTGTCGATTTACATTTATCACTTTGGTTCATTGAATTATGGTAATAGAATTAAATTTAAAGAAATTATTAAATCATTTAAAAGATGATTAAAAAGTATAGTGTCGTCGTGTTCAAGTCTTGTTTAATCCGCTAATAAACCCCTTAACTTTAATAGTTACGGGGTTTATGTTATGCATAATTTTATTTTTCATTGTTATGCTTACGAATAGGTTAATTATATAAACTGTTTTTATAATTTTCAATCCATTCTATATTGTCATCTATTTCTTCATCGGTTATATCTGGAGACCTAATGTATTGAAAATCAACATCTGAATAATCTTTTGCAAAACCTGTTTCTTTAGTGAAATCAATTACAGTAGAATCAATAAGAAGATATACTTTTTGAAGGTCTGTATAACCTTCTCTTGTTTTTTCATCATTATAAAGATACCATCTGCTTTCACCGAAGAGAAAGTGTCTGTTTGTTTCTGTTGTTATAAGTACTTGATTTGAAATAGTTTTTCCAGAGTTTTCATCAAGACTCCAAAATTGTACCATATAAAATTACACGCTTTGGTACTTTAGTACCGTCGTATGTAAGATACTGGCATCTATTTTCGTTATCGGGTGAATGTAGAGCCCATTCGCTACTGCTTGCTATGACTTCAGATGAAGAAAATGAAAATATATCCATGGGCGAATTCTTTATATTAAACGAACCAGACATTGCAAAGTGTATAAATATTAAAAAGAACATTACAAGAATCATTTAAACATATTTTTTTTGGAATATTTTATTCTTCATTTAAACCCTCAAAAACAATGATTATTAATAATCATCTCTCAACAAATGCATTTTAACATAAATTTAAATATAAATCGATGTAAGGAAATAAGTGTGTAACATATTGTCGCCATTTCCCAAAGGAAATATTAATATTACAATATTTAACGTACTTTTAGTATTATATATTCTGCCAAAATCTAAACTGTAGAGCTAGTTTAAAATATAATATATTTATACAGAAAAACTGTTGACAATGGGAGTTAGTGGTGTTAAACTATGTCTAAGTTAGTATTGACTAATAATTGTGAGGGAGGGTATTATGATGTCGCTATCAAAGGGAAAGATTAACGTAACATATACAGTTGGTGATATTAATACTAATGATGTGGGGATGAAAGATTTTCTGTTCACGTTAGGTTGCTACCCAGGTGAAACTGTGACAATTATTTCAAAATTAGCATCAAATTATGTAGTTAATATCAAAGATGCCAGGTACAGTATAGATGAACAGCTTGCTAAAGCAATTTTAGTTTAGTAGGTTAATAAAAGGGCTCTTAGGAGCTTTTTTTACGGCAAGTTGGTTAGCGTAGGATAACTTGATGTAAAGTGGTAGTTAATAAAATTAGGAATAAGATTACATAAAATTTGCGAAAGCTGGTGAAAAGGAGATTGATTTATGAAAGTAGCGTTAACAGGTAATCCAAATAGTGGTAAAACTACTCTATTTAATACAATTACAGGTAAAATTGAACACGTTGGTAATTGGCCAGGTGTTACAGTTGAAAAAAAAGAAGGTAAAATCAAAAAGGAACTAAACAGAAGTGGTGAAGACATTGTTGCTGTCGATTTGCCAGGCGCATATTCTATGTCACCATACACCTCTGAAGAGTCTGTAACATCAGAATTTATTTTGACAGAGAACCCAGATGTGATTATTAATATAGTAGATTCAACAAATTTAGCTCGCTCAATGTTTTTAACAACTCAATTATTGGAACTTGGAATTCCAGTGGTTGTAGCTCTTAATAAGAGTGATATGAATGATAAAAAAGAAACAAAAATAGATGTGGACAGATTAAGCGAAAAATTGAATTGTCCTGTTGTCAAAACTGTGGCGACTAAGTCTAGCGGCAATGGTCTTGAGCAGCTGATATCAGAAGCGGCTAAACTTGGATCATCAAAACATAAGCAACAGGGTCCAAGAATTCTAGGCGCATCAAAGCCTCAAAATAAAGATGAATTTGAAGCTGCTGACAAGAGACGATATGACTTTGTCAACAAAGTAAAGAATGAAGTAGAGATAAGAAAAATTAGTTCTGAAATGCAAACAAGGCAGGACGCGGTTGATAGAATAGTTGCGAATAAGTGGCTTGGAATTCCAATTTTTGTTGCAGTAATTTGGTTAGTTTTTTCGATTTCTCAAGCCTGGCTTGGGCCATGGCTAGCGGATGCATTTGTTGGATTAATAGATGCCTTTTATGGTCTTGTTGAAGGACTATTAGGAGGCAGCGCAAATCCATTCCTTAGCTCCCTATTACTCGATGGTATCATCGGTGGCGTTGGAGCAGTTGTAGGATTCTTACCGCTAATTATGGTGTTATTTTTCTGTTTGGCCTTATTAGAAGACTGCGGATATATGGCGCGAGTTGCTATGGTAATGGACAGATTCTTCAAGAAAATAGGTTTATCTGGAAAATCTATAATTCCAATGATTATTTCTACTGGCTGCGCAATACCTGGGATTATGGCGACTAGAACTATTAAAGATGAAAGACAAAGAAGAACTACTGCAATGCTATCGCCATTTATGCCTTGTGGAGCAAAGCTTCCAATAATAGCATTGTTCGCAGGTCTATTCTTCGGAGACAAGGGTTGGGTAGGCGCATCAATGTATTTACTGGCGATTGTAGTAATTATATTTAGTGGTCTGATTATAAAGAAGATAACTAAAGATGATTCGAGCTCATCATATTTTATCATGGAGCTTCCTGAGTACAGATGGCCTAGCATAAAACGGGCAACGATTTCAATGCTGTCACGCGCAAAAGCTTTTATTATTAAGGCTGGTACAATTATTTTGGTATGTAACGCAATTGTACACATCTTACAGACGTTTAACTGGCAGCTTCAAGCTGTTGCGGAGAATGCAGCAGATACTAGTATATTGGCTAGCATAGCATCACCGGTTGCTATAATTCTTGCTCCACTGGGATTTGGACTGTGGCAGTTTGCAGCGTCGGCAGTAACTGGATTTATTGCCAAAGAAAATGTTGTTGGAACACTTGCCGTAACATTTGCTGTTACTAATTTCATTGATGTTGAAGAATATGCTTTAGTTGGAGGTGCTGGTGAAGTATCTGTAACCTTTGGAATTACTGCAGTGGCAGCTCTTTCATACTTAGTATTCAACTTATTTACTCCACCATGCTTTGCTGCAATTGGTGCGATGAATGCAGAGATGGAATCTCCAAAGTGGCTTTGGGGAGGAATTGCTTTCCAATTTGGAATGGGATACACATTGGCATTTATTGTTTATCAAGTTGGTACTTTAGTAACGACAGGATCACTAGGGACAGGCTTTATGGGTGGACTTATTGCGGTAAGTATAATGGTATCAATAGTTGTTTATCTAATGTATAAAAAGCCAAGTGAAGTAGTAGTAAAGAATTTAAGTGAGGCGGTATAAATGAATATAACAGATATAATTGTAATAGTTGTAATTGCTTTAATCATAGGATTAGCATTAAATAAACTTATTAAAGACAAGAAATTAGGTAAAAAATGTTCTGGCTGCCCATATGCCGGAGCATGCACAACTTGCTCATCGGATAATATTGAAAACATAAGATAGTTTTTCCTAAATTAATTTATATAGAATACCAGAAAAAAACCGCCATTAGGCGGCTTTTTCTGTTGGATAGCACTTAGCTTTTTAATTGGATTATGATATAATAATTCAAGAGGTGATATTTATGTATATAGGAATTGACTTAGGTGGTACCAACATAGCATTGGGCTTGGTGGATGAAAAGCTCGATATAGTTAAAAAAAAGAAGGTAGCAATAATTCAGGGAAGCAGTTATGAAGAAATACTCGATGTGATAGCTAAAGAATGTAAGGAAATCAGAGAGGGAATCGAGTTAGCAGGCATAGGAATTGGTATTCCCGGGATAGTAGATAGTGATTCGCAAAAGATTATCTTTTGTGATAATTTAGGTTGGAAAAATGTAGACATAGTAGGAGATTTAAAAAAGGTTCTTATGGAAGACATACATATTGCAAATGATGCAGATTGCGCACTCTACGCGGAAGTGCTAAAAGGCAGCGCCGTAGGATTTAAAAATGTAATCCTGTTTACTTTAGGAACAGGAGTTGGAAGCTCAGTTTTATTAGATGGTAAAATCTTTTTAGGAGGAGATAAAAGAGGTATTGAACTTGGACACATGACAGTAGAATATGAAGGTGAAAGTTGTTCATGTGGATATAAAGGATGCTTAGAATCTTACGCTTCAGCAACTGCGCTGATAAGAGAAACAAAGGAACCTGATGCTAAAACAGTATTTGATCAAGAGGATATAAAATACAAGGAAACGATTGATAGATACTATAAATACCTTGCAGTTGGAGTTAGAAATGGAATACTTGCTTACAGGCCAGATCTAGTGATAATAGGGGGTGGTATAAGTAAGCAGGGTGATAAATTATCAGTAAGATTAAGAGATGAAGTTAAGAAAATAGAAATGTATTTTGGCAATGAAACGGCTACAATAAAAATAGCTGCACTTGGAAATGATGCAGGCATAATAGGTGCTGCAGCCATGTATAGAGACAACAAAAAAAGGCGTTAGCCCTTTTTTCATATTTTCTTATAGATTAAATTATTAAAAGGCGTTTTCAAGCTAGGAAGCATCTGTTCTAAAAGAACACCGTTTCTGTTAGGGTAGTCAAATTTACTGCTATGCCTAATGCATTCATAAACAAATTTAGACGCTATGGCTATTGAAACTGGTAGGTTTTCTCCATTAATTATACTTCCAATAAGGACACTTGCAAACAAATCACCTGTGCCAGGATAATTAGCAGGAAGCAACTCCGTTGGCATTATCCAATATTCATCACTTTCTCTTTCATAAGCTATATTGCTAAGTGAACAATCGTTTCCAGGAAAGCTAGTAATTATAACTGCCTTAGGCCCCATATCAGATAATTGCTTCAACCATTTTTTGCCAGTTTCGATGCTTGGAAGTTCATTAGTGTCCAGCAGAATTTTTGCTTCAGTGCAATTTGGTGTTATTATATCCGCATATTCTATAAGCTTACGCATTTCAGGAACCATGGCTTCACTAATCGAGCTATATAAGACATCATTATCACCAAGTACAGGATCTACGACTACCAAATTATCATCATTTCTGAAAGATTTGATTATATCCATCAAAATTGAGATTTGTTTTTCTGAACCTAAAAATCCCGAGTATATGCAGTTAAAGGTAAGTCCTAGGTTTTTCCAGTGATTGATGTATCCAGGAATTTCATCTGTTAAATCTTTGAAGGTATAGCCTTCAAAGCCTCCTGAGTGGGTGGATAAAACTGCAGTAGGTACAGGGCAAGTTTGAATACCCATGGTTGCAAGAACTGGTATGATTGTAGTAAGAGAAGCTCGTCCAAAACCTGAAATATCGTGGACAGCTGCTACCTTATTTATGATTGGATCCTTTTTCAACTTAATTACCTCTCTTGTGTTTTCTGGCTCTAAATGTCTCAATACCACCGTAATTAATAGCAGTGACTCTTTCATCAACGCGGAGCTCAGCTATCATACTGTCAACTTCCTTTTCACTCATGTCTCTAGAGGAAAGAAAACTTTTAAGTTCAAATTTGCTAAGTGGGTGTCTGCTACTTATGCTAAGAACTGCATCATATGTATTTTCAATACCGCTGTAAAAACTTCCTGAAGCAAGCATATCGATAGATATGCCATCTAGCTTGTTAACCGCGTAAGCTATTCTGTCGTGGCTAGCTGGTTTAATATGTGATTCTGCAGGAGGTCTTACGCAAGTGTTTATATATAATTTATCGTAGTCAATCTTATTTAAATATTCTTTAAATGATTCAATATCTTCATCGCTACTGTTAAACCCATCAACTAGCATGATTTCAACGTAAAGCTGTCCTTTATATTCTTTTGAAAAATCAATAAGGCCTTTGCTTATAGTTTCGAAATTGAGTTTACCATAAGGCCTGTCAATTTTTTTATATATTTTTTCATTATATGCATCTATTGACGGCAAAACCATATCTGCATTCATAAGTTCTTTTCGCACTTCAGCATCATAAAGTAATGCTCCGTTAGTTATAACTGCAACAGGTTTTTTAGTAATCTCTTTTATGCCTGTAATAAGTTCTCCTAACCTACTGTACAAAGTGGGTTCGCCTTCACCTACAATTGTTACTACATCTATATCATGTTCAAAGACATTGTACTCTTTTAACTCGGATAAGATTTCTTCTAAAGGAAAAAATTCTTCCCGCTTATTAGTTAAATGGTCAGTTCTTCCAAGTTGGCAATATACGCAACTATAGTTACAAGTTTTTTCAGGAATTGGGCTTATTCCTAGGGAATTTCCTATTCTTCTTGAAGGAACAGGACCATAGATATACTTAAAATTTTTCATTGGTTGCCTTTCTATACGCTTTAATATATGTATTTTACTACAATGAATTAAATATTTCAAACCATTGAGTCGTTCTTAGATTCCTTTTTTACTTTCTTAATTACTACTATATACATAACACCTACAAAAACAAAGAAAATTGTAGAAAACAGCGGTTCTTCTATCATGGCTGCAGAATCATAAAAACCGTGAAGAATGACTGCTATTATGTATCCTGCGAACATAAGCTTGTTGGCCTTACTTTTATTTCCGCTGTAATGAGCTTTTTTTGCACGTCCATAGTAAGTGCCCATAAAAACAGCAAACCCAGTGTGTGCAGGTATAGCAAGTAGTGCTCTTGGAATAATGACAGCAAGTCCGTAACTAAATACATACATTACGTTTTCTGCTGCTGCAAAGCCTAGTGATACGGCAACTGCATAAACTATCCCGTCAAATCTATAGTTAAATGAAGGATGATTCCAAGTTATTTTTTTTAGAAATACAAACTTAACACCTTCTTCGATTACACCAACTAC
This sequence comes from Clostridiales bacterium, assembly GCA_012744355.1. Taxonomy (GTDB): domain Bacteria; phylum Bacillota; class Clostridia; order Peptostreptococcales; family Anaerovoracaceae; genus JAAYHV01. The sequence goes on along the minus strand of JAAYHV010000047.1, from coordinate 29,940 downwards.
TAAAAATGCAAATAGTACTGTGTATACCCTGGTGTCCCTAAACTGAAATAACCCTAAAATAGATTGCCCATACTGCTCTAAAGTACCAGCAATAAATGCTGATATTCCTCCAAAAATAAAGAGCTTTACGATTAAGCCTAAAGGCTCTTTTTCTATTTTATCTAGTCTGTAGATAACCAACAGCAAATAGATTGCCGGTAGTATAGCTAGTGCAATTATTAATGACATATAACCCCCTGTAAACTACTTGATATATAATATCACGGAGCACATATATTTACAAGGAACTGGAAATAATTCTTGAAACAACAGACCTATTGTGCTAGAATTAAGTCAATTAGGTACGTCCTAAATAGCTAGACGCTGATGACTTCTGCGCTACTACTTATATTGCAGAAGCTATTTTAATTAGGAGAAAATTATGGTTAAGAATGTATTGATTACTGGAGGATCACGTGGCATAGGAGCCGAAGCAGTAAGGCACTTTACAAGCATAGGTTGTAATGTAGTTTTTTTGTATAAAGCTGCCGATGAATGTGCAAAATCAATTTCAGAAGAAACAGGGGCATTTGCAATAAAATGTGATGTATGCAAACCTGAAAAAATTGAGTCAGCCATAAGGGATGCCATCGTTCTTCTAAATAATAGGGTGGATGTAATAATTTGCAATGCAGGAATTTCAAAAAGTGGGCTAATAACAGATATTGGAAATGAAGATTGGAATGAAATAATAGATACTAATCTAAATGGTGCCTACTACTGCATAAAGAGTGTGCTTCCCAATATGATAAGTAATAAATCTGGCAAGATAATAACTATATCATCGATGTGGGGTGAAGTGGGTGCTTCATGCGAGGTGGCGTATTCATCAGCTAAAGCTGGAATTATCGGTATGACCAAAGCCCTAGCTAAAGAATTAGCACCTTCGTTTATTAATGTAAACTGCATAGCTCCAGGTGTTATAGATACTGATATGAATAAGATGTATAAAAAAGAAGAACTAGTCGAAGAAATACCAATGGGTAGAATTGGAGCTGCACGGGATATAGTAAATACCATGGAATTTTTAGCTTCTGATAATTCTGAATACATTACAGGTCAAATTATTGGAGTAAACGGGGGACGAGTTATTTAGTCAAGGAGGAGTACCAATATGATCAATTGTTTAATGGTGGGCCTTGGGGGTTTTGCAGGGGCAGTTATGAGGTATCTTATGATAAGTATTCCCTTGCCACGCATGGACTTTCCATTCATGACGCTTTTAGTCAACATATTAGGATCATTACTAATAGGCATAGTGATTGCAATAAGCGCAAAAAGTGGTATTATGGGTAATAACATGATGCTGTTTTTAAAGGTTGGCCTTTGTGGAGGATTTACTACATTCTCTTCATTTGCACTAGAAACACATGACTTAATAGTGGATGGAAATATTGTAGCAAGCGCGGCATATATCATCTTAAGCGTAAGCCTTTGCGTTATTGCCGTTCTCATAGGCGGATTACTAGTAGATGGAGCAGGCGCTTTGATAGCGCTTAAAGATTAGGGGGATAAATTGAAGTATTCTGAAACTTTTGAGATAACTTCCCATGATATTGATTTTAATAATGTATTAAGACCAGATAGGCTTCAGATGTATTTACAGGAAAGTGCAGATCATCAAATGAGGGATGAAGCGATTTCTTATTCGCAGCTTTATAAAAAAGGCATATCTTTTATAGTCAGCAGAATGAATGTAGAAATATATAAGCCGATAAGAAAGTATGATAAGATAAAAGTTAAGACGTGGCATGTTAAAGGTAAGGCGGCGAACTTTCCTAGAGGATATGAGATAATTAAAGAAAATGATGTCTGTGCAAGGGCTATGAGCAACTGGGCTCTAATTAATGTAGAAGACAAAAAGCTTATTAAATACAAGGACTATGATATGTCAGATTACTCAATGTCTGACCCCCTTGAGATGGACATTAAGAGAAGGTTTTTAATTCCCAAAGATATTAGCATGGAAAAAGTTGAAACCGTAAAGGTCATGCTTGGAGATGTGGATATAAATAGACATATGAATAACACAAGGTATCTTGGTATCATATATAACAACCTGCCCAATATGACAGATAGCTTTATAACATCCATAAATCTTAGGTATATGAGAGAAGCTCCAATAGGCAGTGAAATTGAAGTGTTTAGAAGCGAAGCTAGAAAGCCTGATAAAATTGATTCTAGGGCGGATAAGGTTTATAACTTTTATACGCTTATAAATGGAAATAGTAACTTAGAAGCAGAAATTGGAATAAAGAAATATGAGAGGTGCGTATAATGATGAACCCATATTTAGAGAATTTTACTAAAGAAGAGCTTATAGAACTGATTGAGATTTACTCAAAAAACTGGTTAGCTATGGATGGACTTTGGTTCCAAAGATTTGAAAAATGCTACGGCATGGATGTAGCAATGGAGAATAATTGTAAAGTGTGGGAAAGTTTTACTGTTATAGAAGCAAAGAAGATAATGAAATTCTTAAATCTTCCTGAGCATAGTGGCTTCGATGGCTTAGAAAAAGCTTTGAAACTTAGATTTTATGCAAATTTTTCAAAAGACGAAATTATCAGAACTGAAGATTCACTTACTTATAGGATGCTAGAATGCAGAGTTCAGCACGCAAGAGAGAGAAAAGGAATGGAATTTCATCCCTGCAAATCTGTAGGAATTATTGAGTATGGAGACTTTGCAAAGACAATTGATAATAGATTTGAAACAGAATGCCTAACATGTTTTCCGGATGTAAGAGATAAGACATGTCACTGCGCATGGAAGTTCACAATTAGGGAAAAATAAATAACAAAAGCCCCATATATGCATATAAGAATTTAGAGCAAACACTAGATATAGTGTTTGCTCTTTTTAATCGTGAAGAAAAATAGGTGTAATTTGGCAAAAAATGATAAATCAAAATATTTGTGGTTGAATTGCCCATAAATTAGTTGCCTTATGGGGAAGTGTGGTGTAAAATGGAGATGTATTTAAGAGGAGAATAGCCATGTCAGATAGATTTGTTGGTAAATATTACAACTCAATAGATCAGAAGAACAGAATAATAGTGCCTTCAAAGCATCGTGAGCTTTTAAAAGGTAAGTGTTTTGTTGCAAAAGGACTGGATAAATGCCTAAACATATACACTGTAGAGCGTTGGGAAGCCCAGATGGAAAAACTGGATAGTCTGCCGCAATCGGACAAGAGAATTAGGGCCTTTATCAGAAGCCTTAGCGGTAATGCAGTCGAATGCAATATAGATAGTCAAGGTAGAATAGTGATAACAGATGAGCTTATGGAGTATGCAGGTATAACTAAGGAATTAGTGACTATTGGGTCCAATAAAGTTATTGAAGTATGGGACCGAAATCTATTTACTGAGGTTAATGAAAATGCGTATAGCGAAGAAGAGATAGCTGAAGCTTTGACTGGTCTTTATTAGGAGATGGTTATGGAATTTAAACACGTATCTGTGCTCTTTGATGAAACTATTAATAGTTTAAAGATAAAACCTGATGGAATATATGTTGACGGCACATTAGGTGGCGGGGGACATGCTTCTGGCATCTGTGAAAAATTAAATGAAAATGGCTTACTGATTGGAATAGATAGAGATAACGCGGCAATTAATGCTGCTGGTGATAGATTAAAAGATTATAATTGTAAAAAAATATTTGTACATGACAATTATAACAATATCAAAGAGATATTAAATGAATTAAACATAGATGGCATCGATGGAGCTGTTATGGATTTAGGAGTTTCGTCTTTCCAACTTGATAATGGAGAACGAGGGTTTTCCTATATGCAAGATGTTTCACTGGATATGCGCATGAACGAGGATGACAGTTTCTCAGCATATGATGTCATAAACACTTATTCTGAAAAAGAATTATTTGCAGTAATTAATAAATACGGTGAAGAAAAATGGGCAGCTAGAATAGCTAAATTTATAATAAATGCCCGACAAGAAGGTGAAATTAAAACTACAGGTGAGGTAGTTAGTATTATTAAAGCAGCTATACCTGCGGCCGCTAGAAGAAATGGCCCTCATCCTGCTAAACGCACATTTCAAGCAATTCGAATTGAGGTGAACGGTGAACTGGACGCCCTCGAAGAATCAATTGATGATTATCTTGATGTTTTAAAGTCAGAAGGCAGATTTTCAATAATAACTTTTCATTCTTTAGAGGACAGAATAGTTAAAGATAGGTTTAACAACAGGTTAAATCCTTGTACTTGCCCAAAAGAGTTGCCGATTTGCGTATGTGGGAAAGTAGCAGATGTAAAAAAGGTAACCAAAAAACCGCTAACGCCCACTGAGGATGAACTAGAAGTGAATCCTAGGTCGAGAAGTGCAAAACTTAGAGTTATTGAGAAATTGTGAGGTGAAATATGGCTACAACAAGGTATAGTACAGCTACTACCTACAATTCAATAGGGGAATTTAGTAGCGACTCGTATTTCGGGAATAATCCATATTTCGAAACACCGAGCATTCAGGACAGGCCTACCAGACAAAATAGAAATATTAAGCAAACAGAAAAGAAAAAGAATAAGATATTGATGTCAAAAGTAATAAGCAAAAATAGTATGGCAATAAGCGCAGGAGAAAAAGGGAAAGCAATTATAAGTATTATATTTATAGGAATCGTGTGCATTGCTATAGTACTGCTATCTGCATATTCAGCGGATTTAAAAAATGGAAACAACAAGCTTGTTAAAGAAAATGGATTTATTCAATCTGAGGTGGACGGTTTAAATATAAAAATTGGTGAAGCCAGTCAGATTGAACACATAGAGCAGGTCGCCTTTGAAAAATTGGGGATGGTTTATCCGGATCCAAGCAAATGCATTCATGTGACTGAGGAAGATATGCCAGAAGAAAGTTTAGCTGCTATAATCAAAGACGGGGCATACAACTGATAAATATAAAAGACTGCTAATTAGCCACTGATTCACTAGAATGAGTGGCTGTTTTTTCTAATATAGGAGCGGCAAATAAGTGAAAAAAAGAAAAAGTAAGACAAATAAAATAGACTTATCAAATAAAAGGAGAATCACTGCTATTTTTGCTATTATAATGGTGACTTTCACTCTTTTAGTATTTAGAGTTGCGTATATACAGGTGGTTAAGGTTAATGAGCTAAATGCTGAAGCAGCAAAGGTTCAAACAGAAGATATGGATATAGAACCAAAGCGTGGAAGCATATATGACAGAGATGGTAAGGAGCTGGCAATCAGTGCTAAAAGTTATAAAATATATGCATATAATCAAAGCCTTTATGTAAATCAAGACAAAGAGCAAAAGAAGCAGGTTGTTTCTGAATTGTCTAAGATTTTAGAAATAGACAATAAAAAAGTGGAAAAAGTTTTAAGTTCAGATAAGAGCATGGTTCAGATTGGTGATGAATATGACTATGAAGCCGTTAAAAAAGTTATGGATTTAGGGTATGCATCTATAGTGGTGAGGACATCTACAACAAGGGTATATCCTAACGGAGCTTTTATGTCTCAACTTATAGGTGGCATGACTTCCGACAATACAGGAAGATACGGGATAGAATATCAGTATAACGATGAACTTACTGGAGTATATGGCAGATGGGTTAAGAATACAGATAGAGATGGAAATACTTTAGCCCAGGGTAAGCAACTATATTATGGAGCAAAAGATGGAAATAATTTAGTTCTAACTACTGACGAAGTAATAGGTCATTATGTAGAAGATGCTTTAGATAAAGCCATGAAAAAAACTGATGCAAATAAGATAACATGCGTAGTAATGGACCCTAAAACAGGTGACGTATTAGCGATGTCTACGGTTCCAGATTATGATCCGAATACACCGTCTAGGCCCGCTAGTGAAGAGGAATATGCAAAATTTAAAGGCCTATCATATCAGGAGCAATCGGATTATTTAAATAGCATGTGGAGAAATCCAATCGTAAGCGATGTATATGAGCCGGGGTCAACATTCAAACTTGTATGTGCTTCTTCGGCTATCGAAGAGGGCACTACAAAACCAGGTTCTACCTATGTATGCAATACTAAAATAAATGTGGCAGATACTACGCTGAATTGTTGGAGTCCTGTATCTCACGGCACTCAGAACATAAAACAGGCTGTAGGAAACTCTTGTAATCCAGCTCTTGCGAGGGTTGCTTTAGATTTAGGTAAAGACAATTATTACAAATATTTAAAACTCTATGGTTTTACAGAAACAACCGGGATAGATTTACCTGGAGAAGGAAACGCAATATTACAAAACCAAGAGACCATGTCTATAGTTGATTTAGCAACTATGGGATACGGCCATGGTCTAGCAGTAACTCCTATACAGCTAATATCAGCAGTATGTGCTATGGGAAACGACGGTATGCTTATGCAACCTAAAGTTGTAAAGAAAATAACAGACAGCAATGGTAAGACCGTCAAAGAATTTGAAGACAAAGTTGTAAGAAGAGTAATTTCAGAGGAAACATCCGATGAAATGAGAGAGATAATGGAGTACTATATTACTGACGGCGGAGGAAAGTTTGCTCAAATACCCGGTTACAGAGTTGGAGGCAAAACTGGTACTGCTTATATAGCAGATAAGACTGGTTATTCTGATAAAACAAATGCATCGTTTATTTGCATGGCTCCAATGGACGATCCTCAAATAGCGGTACTTGTTGTTGTAGATACGCCAAAAGGAAACAGTTTTGGAGCTACTACTGCAGGACCAACCGCCACAGAGATTTTGAAAAAAATATTGGTGTACTTAAATGTCAAACCAAGTTATACTGAAAGTGAAAAGGCTGCTATGGAAAGTGGCTACGTGATTGTTCCTAAGCTTATAGGTTACAAGAGCGGAGAAGCTATAAACATGTTAGAGGTAAAAAAACTTAAATGGGACATATCGCCTGCAAATGAGAAAGATGATGAATTCATAGTCATTGACCAATATCCAAAAGCAGGTAAGAAAATTAAACAAGGCGAAACGGTACAGTTATATTGGGAGTAAATAATGGATAAAATAGATATAGGATTTGTTGAAAAATCGATTTCAGGAAAACTACTTAAAGGAAATAGGGATAAATTTATCGATAATGTTTGTATTGACTCAAGAAAGGTAAACGAAAATAGTTTGTTTGTGTCTCTGGTTGGGGTAAAGCATGATGCGCATAAATTTTTAGATGAAGTTTATGACAGAGGGTGTAAATCCTTTGTAATTTCCGATGAAATTTGGGCGGAAAAGTTTTCTAAAAAAAACGACATAAATTTATTATTAATTAAAGATACCTTAATAGGCTTGCAAGATTTAGCCAAGGCATATTTAGAAACTCTTGATGTAAAAAAGCTCAGCGTAACAGGTAGCGTTGGTAAAACGACTACAAAGGATTTACTTTATAGCATAGTTAAAAAAAGTTATAAAACTGGAAGAAATATTGGTAATCTAAATAACAATGTAGGCGTTCCTCTTACAATATTTACCTTTGACAGTTACTTGGAAGTGGTAATAATCGAGATGGGCATGGGTTATGATGGTAACATTGAAAGGCTTGCTGAAATAGTAAAGCCAGATGTAGCAGTAGTAACAACCATAGGTTCTTCCCATGTAGAGATATATGGATCTAGAGAAGGCATACTAAAAGAGAAACTAAAGATAAGTAAATATTTTAATGAGAGTAACACTCTGATAATTAACGAAAGTTGTGATCTTTTAGATAAGAAGCTTGTGCGCGACATTACTAGAAAGAATTTTCAAATAACCTCTGTAGGAGACGAAAAGAAATCAGATATTTTAGTAAAAAACATTTGCGATTTAGGCGATAAAGGTATAGAATTTACTTTGGCATATTCAGACTTAGAATATGAGGTAAAACTTCCAATATTAGGCAAGCATAACGCATACAATGCGGCGCTAGCAATTGTCGCTGCCAATGAAATAGGAATCCCTGTAGTAAAAGCTATTGGAGGCCTTAGTGATTTGGAAATAACAAAGAATAGACTTGAAATCAAGAAAACTGATAAGTTTACCTTAATCGATGATACGTATAACGCTAGCAAGGAATCTGTATTAAGTGCAATAGACACACTTAAAAGTATGGTAGGACAAAGAAAAGTAGCAATATTAGGCGATATGTATGAATTAGGAGATGCTACTGTTTCTGCTCATGATATAGTAGGAAGATACGCAGCTGAGAGGAATGTAGATGTGATTATTGCTGTTGGGGATCACGCGGTTGATATAGCTGAAGGTGCAAAAAAGGTTTCATCTGTAACAAAAATATATTATTTTAAAACTAAGGAAGAAATATACCCATTACTAGGTGACATGCTTAATGACGGTGATGTTATTTTAGTCAAAGCATCTAGGGGCATGGCCTTAGAAAAAATAGTAAGCAAAATTGAAGAGATAGGTTAGGAGACAACAAATGTATTTACCACAAGTTATCATGATTTTCACAATAGGGTTTGGAAGTACAGCAATATTAACAGCTGTACTAATTCCGTATCTTAAAAACAGACAGTTCAAGCAATTTGTAAGACGAGAAGGCCCTAAATCCCACTTAAAGAAAGAAGGAACTCCAACTATGGGAGGGATAGCTATCTTCATAGGACTTATGATGGGCATCCTTTTAGACGGAAGAGTTAATGAGGCAACCTTTGTTCTTGCTTGTGTGACATTAGCATTCGGAATTATAGGGTTCGTAGATGATTATTATAAGGTGGCAAAGAAGGACAACTTGGGCCTTAGAGCTTGGCAGAAAATTGCAATGCAGACTTTGGTAGCTGCAGGATTTGCTTTTTATATGGCACGCATGACAGAGGAAGGTACTAACGTATGGATTCCTCTAGCTGATAAATTTGTAGACTTTGGTTGGTTATATATACCTTTCATTATATTTGTAGTATTGGCAGTTACAAATAGCGTTAATCTAACAGATGGCCTAGATGGTTTGGCTTCAGGTGTAACGCTTATAGTGGCACTCACATTTTCGCTTATAGCTTTAAACTTAGGTAACGACTATATGACGGTGGCTATGGCAGCAACTTCAGGCGCGTGCGGAGGGTTCCTAATACATAATAAATATCCTGCTAAGATATTTATGGGAGATACTGGTTCTATGGGACTAGGTGGTGCGATAGTAGCAGCAGCCGTAATTCTAAAAATGGAACTCTTAATTCCGATTGTAGGACTTATATACGTATTAGAAGCAGTATCGGTAGTACTACAAGTAGGATATTTTAAAGTAAGCGGCGGAAAGAGAATCTTCAAAATGGCGCCACTTCATCATCATTTTGAACTAAGCGGAATGAAAGAACAAATAGTGGTATTAATGTTTTGGTTGGCCACTTTAATTTGCGCTGTGATAGCGTATTTTGTAGCTGTATAATTAGGAGATGATTTTATGTATAAAAGCAATTTACAAAATATAGAAGACAAAAAAATACTGGTTGTCGGAATGGGTAAATCCGGAGTAGCGGCTACTCAAGCTCTGTTATCACTGGGTGCAAATGTTACCATTCAAGACAGTAAACCCGAAAAAGGCATTGAGCCTCAATTACTATCATATTTACAAGGCAAGAAAATTAATTGCTACCTTGGAGTTGAGCCTACTAACGTGGAAGATTTTGATATGCTTGTATTAAGTCCGGGAGTAAATCCTGATTTAGATTTTATAGATGAAGCCAGAGCTAAAGGCGTTGAAGTAATTGGCGAACTGGAAATAGCTTTTAGAGTAGGCCAAGGAAAATATATTGCAATAACAGGAACCAATGGCAAAACAACAACAACAACATTGGTGGGCGAAATCTTTAGAAAAGCAGGAGTTAAAAATTCTGTAGCTGGAAATATTGGGATTGCTCTTATCTCAGAATCAGTTAAATCAACAACTGATCAGTGGTTAATTACAGAGACTAGCAGTTTTCAGTTAGAGACGATAAAGTATTTTAATCCCGAAATATCTGCAATCTTAAATATAACGCCAGATCATTTAAACAGGCACAAAACCATGAAGGCTTATGGAGATGTTAAGGCTAGAATATTTGAAAACCAAGATGAAGGAGACTATCTGATTATAAACTATGATGATAAAAAATGCTTTGAGCTAGCTAAGAACTGTAAAGCCAAAGTTGCACCGTTCAGCAGAATCAAAGAGCTGAAATTTGGTGCATTTGTTAAAGAGGGTGATATCATAATAAAAGATGAAAACGGTAAAAAGCATTTAATATGCAACGTTTCTGATTTAAAGATATTGGGTGATCACAATATAGAAAATGTGCTAGCTGCTGCAGCGATTAGCTTTTATGCGGGAATAAATCCAGAAATTATAGGCAAGGCTATATCTGAATTTAGAGGTGTAAAGCACAGAATAGAATACGTTAGAGTCGTGGACGGAGTAAATTACTATAATGATTCTAAAGGAACTAACGTTGATGCGACTTTAATAGCTTTAGACGCGATTAAAAAGGATATAATTTTAATTGCAGGTGGAGACGGCAAATCTCAGGACTTTGATGTTTTAGGTGAAGCCCTAAAAGGCAGAGTAAAAGCATTGGTACTTATGGGAAGAGATGCGAAAATAATTGAAAAAAGTGCCAAGAAAGCTGGATTTGAAGAAGTATATATTGAGCAAGATATGTATGCATGCGTATTAAAAGCAGCAAAACTATCACATGATGGTGATAACGTCTTATTGTCTCCAGCATGTGCAAGCTGGGATATGTATGATAATTTCGAACAAAGAGGTGAACACTTTAAAGATTGTGTCGGACTGTTAGAAAGTTAAAAAGGAGCATAGCTTGAACATATTTAAATTGTCTAAAAAAGGAGAATATGATTTTCTTGTAATACTTATGGTAGTGCTGTTTGTCGTATTTGGTATAGTCATGGTTTTTAGTGCAAGCTATTACACGACTATGAACGTTGGTGAGGGTGACCCTTATCACTACTTGAAAAGGCAATGTTTTTTTGCGGGCGTAGGTCTAGTATTTATGTTAATATTTATGAGATTAGACTATCACTGGTATACTAATATAAAGGTTGCGACCGTAGGATTAGGGATATGCTTTTTACTTCTTATTTTAGTTTTTACGCCTCTTGGAGTAACAGTAAATTATGCTACTAGGTGGATTGCTATTATGGGTTTTAGAATTACACCAAGCGAACTTGCCAAGCTAGGGTTAATAATTTTTACAGCATCTTTTCTTGCTGATAAGCCAGAAAGAATAAGAAGCTTTACGACAGGACTAGTTCCACTCTTTGTAATCATGGCAGTATATGCAGCAATAATAATCAAGCAGCCTAATTTGTCAACTGCTGTAGTAATATGCGCCCTTATGGTAGCTATAATGTTAATAGCAGGATTAAACTGGGGATATTTAATAGGCTTTATAGGTGTATTTGCAGCAGGAATGATGTACATTTTAACTTTTAAGCAAAACACGCACTGGTATGATCGTCTTACAAATTTTACGAATCCATTTGAAAATAAATTAGGAGAAGGATATCAAGTTTCTCAGTCGCTTATTGCGCTTGGAAATGGCGGAGTTAAAGGAAGAGGATTGGGTGGTAGTATAACCAAGTACCTGTACTTACCAGAACCACAAAATGATTTCATACTTGCTATTATAGGTGAAGAACTAGGATTCATTGGTATTGCCGTAATGATGATATGCTATTTAATACTCATATACAGAGGGTTTTTAATAGCCGTTAATGCTAAGGATAAAGCAGGGATGCTGCTTGCGTCTGGTGTAACAATGATGCTTGCTTTTCAGGTAATTATTAACGTTGCAGTAGTTACAGCATCCATGCCTGCAACTGGAATAACACTTCCCTTTATCAGTTACGGTGGAACCTCTCTTATAGTTTTTTTAATTAGTATGGGAATGTTATTAAATATATCCAGAAAGGATAGCAAGAAGGTATGAAGGTTATTTTAACGGGAGGCGGAACTGGTGGACATATTTATCCAGCGATAGCCATAGGCAATAAAATAAAAGAAAAAATACCTGATGCTGAATTTCTCTACATTGGAGTTGAAAGAGGTTTAGAGGCTAGAATAGTGCCAAGCAATGGATATGAAATTAAATTTGTAAATTCCAGAGGAGTTGTAAGAGGAAGTCTAATAGGCCTTATAAAAACTGGCTACTCTGTTATTAAAGGTAGGCGAGAATCAATCAAAATTATGAAGGAGTTTAAACCAGACGTTGTGATTGGAACAGGTGGTTATGTAAGCTTTCCGGTAATTTTGGCAGGACATAAATACGGAGCTAAAATATATATACATGAGCAAAATGCTTATCCAGGAATGGCAAACAGAAAATTAACGAGATATGTAGATAAGATTTTTATTGGCTTTGAAGCTGCAAGGCAGTATTTCTCGAATATTTCAGAGGAGAAAGTAATACACTCAGGTAACCCTGTTAGAGAAACCTTTTATGGAATCACTAAACAAAGTGCTAGAAAATCTTTAAATATATCAGAAGAAGATTTTGTGATATTTAGCTTTGGCGGTAGCCAAGGTGCTAAAGCAATAAATGAAACCATGATAGAAGTAGTCAAGGAATTTAAAGATAGAGATAATATCAAAATAATATTTGGAACAGGCAAGATGTACTACGAGAAAATTCTAAACAAATTACAAGAGGGCGACAAGGTTATTATTAAGGACTACATAGAAGACATGCCTAAATACTTAGGATCTGCAGACCTAATAATAGGAAGAGCTGGAGCTCTATCACTAGCAGAAATCACAATATGCGGAAGGGCATCTATATTAATTCCTTCACCTAATGTTACAGGTAACCACCAATTTTTTAATGCTAAGTCGGTTGCCGATAAGGGCGGTGCGATTATAGTTAATGAAGATGAAGACATGACGGATAATGTAATAAGCGCTATCAGTGATTTAATTGATAATAAAGAAAAAATTGAAAAGATGGAAAAAGGTAGCATTAATGCGGCTATGCCCTCAGCTACTGATACAATTTTTAGGGAAATCTTTTCAGGAGAAAAAACATGAGTGAAGATATAAAAAAAACTGCTCGTAAAAAAAAGAAAAGGCGTAAAAAATATTATTCGCTAAGGATTTTAATAGCCCTAGTAGTCATAGCCGGCGCGGCGTTGTTTTTAAGAAGTAGTTTCTTTGATGTGGACAAGATAACTGTGGAAAACAACTATTACTTCTCTGACAGTGAAATAATTACTATGGCAGATATTCAGCCTTACTGTAATTTGTTTTGGGGAATTGATAGCGGTCGAATAATTTCAAGACTTACTGTCGACCCATATATTGAAGAGGTAAGCGTTACGAGAAAACTCCCTAGTGAGCTAGTTATTGATGTTAAGGAAAGAAAACAAATCGCTGCTGTTATTTATGGAGATAAATATGTAGTAATAGATGAAGAGGGCATAGTTCTTAGAATAACAGAGACTAAACCAAAGGTAACTCTTCTTAAAGGACTGACCTTGTCTAAGGTGATTGAAGGCGAAGAAATCGAAGCAGAAGAGAGTGTGTCTTTAAAAAATACACTTAAAATGTTTGGCGCCATGGAAGAAGGAGACATCTACTTTATAAGGATAGAAATATCAGATATTTTTATTAAGGCATATATATATAACGCTTTAGTTTGTAAAGGTACACCCAGTCAAATGCTCAATTCAATTGAGAATGGTAACCTGCAAAAGATATTAAATAGTTTGTTTGAAAAAGACATTAGCAGAGGAACTATTAACCTAAGCGAGGGTAATTATGCATCGTTTACTCCCAAGGTTGAATAGAATGTGAATTATTAAAAAAATTAGTTAAAGTGGTGCAATTTATCACAACATGTGGTATTATATGGATATATTTAGAATTAGGAGGATCAGTATGTTAGAATTTGTATCTGATTTCGTATCACAGCAAGGAAATGCTGCAATAATTAAAGTAGTAGGTGTTGGTGGTGGCGGATGTAATGCTATTAATAGAATGGTAGACGCTGAATTACAGGGTGTATCATTTATAGCTGTAAACACAGACAGACAGGCGCTTTCAAGATGTAAGGCAGAAACTAAAGTTCAGATTGGCGAGAAATTGACAGGGGGCAGAGGAGCAGGTGCAAATCCCGAAATCGGTCAAAGAGCTGCTGAAGAAACATTAGATGAGATAACAGGTTATTTGCAAGATGCGGACATGGTATTTATTACCGCTGGAATGGGTGGCGGGACAGGTACAGGTGCAGCTCCGATTGTTGCTAAGGCAGCAATGGATTTAGGTGCACTTACTGTTGCAGTTGTAACTAGGCCGTTTTCTTTTGAAGGCAAAAAAAGAAAAGACAGATCGGATCAAGGTATCCAGTATTTAAGAAATTTTGTAGACTCATTAGTTATCATTCCAAATGATAAATTGGTATCTACAAGTGAAAAAAACACTTCAATGATAGAGGCGTTTGCGATGGCTGATGAAGTATTAAGAAGAGGTGTTCAAGGCATCTCAGATTTGATTTCTCAATATGGTCTAGTGAATGTTGACTTTGCTGACGTAAAAACTATTATGACAGGAAGAGGCATAGCACACATGGGTGTTGGTATAGGAACGGGAGAAAACAGAATCGAAGAGGCTGTTAAGAATGCCGTTGAAAGTCCACTACTTGAAACTCGCATTGCTGGAGCTAAAGCAATACTTCTTTACGTAGCAGGTGGTTATGATTTAGGAATGCTAGACATAAGCACGATAGCTGAGAAGATCCAAAAAGAAGCGGATCCAGAAGCGAACATAATATTTGGTGCTACTATTAGTGAAGAGATGTCGGATACATTATCGATTACACTTATTGCAACAGACTTTGATAGAGGTCTTGATGGGATTGTAGCTTCAAATGCAAGTAAGAACACAGGAAATGTTACTATGGTAGACGGAATGAGAGCCAAAGAAATGAACTTATCGGAAATTATGGCCGGTAATGATGGTGAATTTGATAATGACTCAGAATTTGATGTGCCAGATTTTCTAAAATAAAATGTTAAGTATTATCGAATCTGCGGATAATAAGAAATTTAAATACGCAAAAAAACTAAAACAAAGAAAATATAGGGAACGCTTAAATGCATACTTAATTGAGGGTGTTAATCTTATAGAAGAAGCTATAAAGGTTGATGCCCCCATTGAAGTTATATTTGTATGTGAAGGCGTAAATGCAGTAGACTACGGTAAGGATGCGTTTATATTAGCAAAGAACCTTTTTGCAGAACTTAGTGAAACTGAGACTAGCCAAGGTGTAATAGCGGTAGTTGAAAAACCCAAATTTGATTTAAAGGATCTTGCTATTAGCTCTACAGATAATGTGGTAGTGTTAGATAGACTTCAAGATCCGGGGAATATAGGAACTATAATTAGGACTGCTGTTGCAGCAGGGTACAAAGCTATCTTCACACTTAAGGGAACAGGTGATATTTATTCACCTAAAACTGTAAGGTCAACTGCAGGTGTTATGAACAGAATACCGATTATTGAAATAGGTAGTGAGGAAGAATTAATTAGTTTACTTAGAACTTTAAATATTCAACTCGTCTCCACTTCACCAGCAGCCACTAAGTACTACTATGATTATGATTTAAGCAAAGGCATTGCGCTTATTATCGGTAATGAGGGTAGTGGAATAAGTGATGGATTGATAGAAAAATCTGATATTAACGTCAAGTTACCCATGAGTAACGACGTTGAATCTTTAAACGCAGCTGTCGCTGCAGCGATCATTATGTATGAATCTGTAAGAAAAAAATATTAAGACTAGAGGGGAACTATGCAAGAGAAATTAACAAAAATTTTAAGTGAAGCGAAGGAGCAGCTAGAGAAGGCTACTCAGTTGTCTGAAGCCGAAGAAATCAGAGTTAAATTTTTAGGTAAAAAGGGAGAGCTGACGTCTATATTAAGATCCATGGGCAAGCTAGAACCTGAAGAACGTAAAAAACTGGGGATGGCAGCAAATAACGCTCGAAATGAAATAGAAGCAATGCTTGAAAAGAAAAAAGAGGCTGTAAAAGGTAAAGTCAAAGACATAAAGCTAAAAGCAGAAGCAATTGACGTTACTGAGCCAGGAAAAGAAGTTGAATTAGGCTCTAAACATCCTATAACTGTTACCATTGAAGAGATGACAAGCATATTTGAATCAATGGGTTTTTCAGTTACTGAAGGACCTGAAGTTGAGACTGTTTACTATAATTTTGACGCTCTTAATGCGGAGCCAAATCATCCCGCAAGAGATATGACAGATACTTTTTACATAAACAAGGATATTATACTTAGAACACAGACATCACCTGTTCAAGCTAGAACTTTAGAAAAAGAAAAACCACCTATTATGATATTAGCCCCAGGAAGATGCTTCAGATGTGATACACCTGATGCTACCCATTCACCTATGTTTCATCAAGTAGAAGGAATGGTTGTGGATGAAGGAATTACAATGGGCGACTTAAGAGGCGTATTAGATAAATTTGCCAAAGATATGTTTGGCAGTGAGGTTAAAACTAAATTCAGACCTCACCATTTCCCTTTTACAGAGCCATCTGCTGAGATGGATGTATCTTGTTTCAAATGTGGAGGCAAGGGTTGTAGAGTTTGTAAAGGGAGTGGTTGGATTGAAGTGCTTGGTTGTGGAATGATTCATCCTAACGTACTTAAAGTTGGCGGTATTGATACTGAAAAGTATACTGGATTTGCTTTTGGTATAGGAGTTGAAAGAATTGCTATGCTTAAGTACGGCATTGATGACATTAGACTTATGTACGAAAACGACATGAGATTCATAAGTCAATTTAAGTAGGGGGTGAATAGTGTTAGTATCATTAGAATGGATTAAAGATTATACAGATATAAATGTATCTACGAGTGAGTTCTGCGAGAAGATGGTTATGTCAGGTTCAAATTTAGAAACCTGTACTGAGTTTTGCTCAGGAATAGATGGAGTCGTAGTAGGCAGAATAGAAAAGATTGAAAAGCATCCTGAAGCTGATAAATTAGTTATTTGTCAACTAAACGTAGGAAAAGACGATTTAGTACAAATTGTAACAGGTGCAGATAATATATTTGAGGGAGCAGTAGTACCAGTAGCTCTTCATAACAGTAAAATACCTGGTCCGCTTCACGGCGCTCCTAAGACAGAAGGCGAAACTAAGATTACGAAAGGTAAGCTTAGAGGAGTGGTATCTAACGGTATGCTTTGTTCGGCTGGAGAGCTTGGCCTTGATGAAAAGGTAGTTCCTACAGCGCATAGAGACGGAATCTGGATTATTGAAGAAGATGTTAAACTAGGCGAAGATATTGCAGTGGCTTTAGGCTTAACAGATAGCGTTATAGATTTTGAAATTACGCCGAACAGGCCTGATTGCCTTTCTATGATTGGTATGGCTAGAGAAGCAGCAGCTACTTTTAATACAGAGCTAAAATATCCGGAAACTGGATGCAAAGAATCAGATGAAAAAACTGAGGACTGTATTCAAGTAGAGGTTAAATCAGATCTTTGCTTAAGATATACAGCAAGGGTAATAAAGGATGTTAAAATTAAGCAGTCACCTTGGTGGCTTCAAAAGAGATTGATAAAGGCTGGAATGAGACCGATAAATAACATAGTTGACATTACTAACTTTGTTATGATGGAGTACGGTCAGCCCCTTCATGCTTTTGATATAAGGAGTATTGAAGGAAGCAAAATAATAGTTGATGTCGCTAAAAAAGGTGATAAGTTTACAACTTTAGATGAAGTTGAAAGAAACTTATCTGAAAATATACTTATGATAAATGATGCAAAGAAGGCAGTTGCTATAGCTGGTGTTATGGGTGGACTTGATTCAGGAATAATGGCTGATACGACTACGGTAATTATAGAGTCTGCTACATTTGATAAAGATGGAATCAGAAAAGCATCAAAGGAATTGGGACACAGAACTGAAGCTTCAGGCAGATTCGAAAAAGGTATTGATCCTAACCTATGCGTTGCGGCAGCTGACAGAGTTTGTCACTTAATAGAGCTTACAGAGTCTGGCGCAGTCTTAAAGGATTCTGTAGATGTATACCCAAAAGAGTATGTGTCAGTTCCTGTTAAAGTAAGAGTAGACAGAGTGAATAAGGTACTAGGCATTGAAGCTAGCAGACAATTTATGACCGATGTATTTGAAAGCCTAGAGATGACAGTTTCAGGAGACGGAAATATTATGATAGTTACTCCTCCTACAGTAAGGCAGGATCTTCTAATCGAAGAAGACTTTATTGAAGAGGTAGCAAGGATGTATGGTTATGAAAATTTACCAACCACGCTTCCTAAAAGTAATGCCGTGTCAGGAGAATCTGAACATAGAAAGCTTAGAAACATAGCTAGAGAGTCACTTTGCTCAATGGGATTTAATGAAATACAAACATATTCATTTGTCAGCCCAAGAGGCATAGATAAAATAAATATAGATGAAGATTCATGGGAGAGAGCTTTTGTTGAGCTTATTAATCCTTTAGGTGATGAGAACTCAGTGATGAGAACAATACTTACTCCTAACATGATGGATGTATTAGCTAGAAATTATTCAAGAAAAATCGAAAAGGTAAGAGCTTTTGAAATAGGCAACACATTTGTCAAAAACTTCATGAATCTTGATGGTTTACCAGATGAAACATATTCAATTTGCCTTGGAATGTATGGAGAAGATGTGAATTTCTTTAGCTTAAAAGGAGTTATTAAAGAGCTTTTAAATATACTAGGAATAGAGAGATTAAGCTTCATTGCCGAAAAGGAATACGGCGTATATCATCCAGGAAGATGCGCAAGAATAGTTGCACACACCAAGGATGAAGATGTAGAAATTGGTATAATGGGTGAGATTCATCCTGATGTTACAGATAATTATGGAATAAGCCAGAGAGTTTATGTTTGCGAGATTATGTTTGAGATAATTCACGAACTTTCAGACAGAGAAATAGTATTTTCTCAACTGCCCAAGTATCCTTCTACATCAAGAGATATCGCACTTCTTGTAGATGAAGATTTGGAAGTTGGTAAGATAGAAGAAACCATACTCGAAGCTAGCACGGAGATATTAGAAAGCTTAAAGATGTTTGATATATATAAAGGCAAGCAGGTAGCTGAAGGGAAGAAGAGTGTGGCGTATAGCTTGACTTATAGGCACAGAGATAAAACTCTAAAAGATGCTGATGTTGATATGGTACATGAGAACATATTAAAAGCGTTAGAGTCTAAACTAAGTGCTACATTAAGAGAGATGTAATTGTCATTATTATCTAATTATTAAAGGAGCAGTTATGGATAAGAACAGAGTTGAAATTAGTCTAGGCGGTTGCACTTACACTATTGCCGGTGAAAAAACTGAGGATAAGATTAAGGAAATCGCAAAGTATGTTGATGATGAACTTAAACGTGTCAGTCATCAGTTAAATAGCAACATTAACTACAGAGTTGCTGTGTTATCGTCTATAAACATTACTGAGAAGCTAATGGAAAATGGCGAGCTTAATTTAGTACTTCAAGATGAAAAATCACAACTTGAAAGCGATGTAAAACATTATATCGATTTATGGGAAGAGTCTAAGAGGCAGATAGCGGAGCTTAAAGATGCACTAAATGCTGCTAACGAACTTCGTGAGCAAGAAAAAAGTAAGCATATTGATATAGAGCGTAAGTGTAGCGATTTTGAAAATGCATATTTTGATCTTCAAATGGAAAACGTTAGACTAAAAAATGAGATTGAAAATTTAAAGAGGTTTGAGCATTAATAATGAACAAAAAAGCCATAAAAGTTTTAGAATATGAAAAAATAATAAATCTTTTATATGAGCAAGCAGGGTCTGCTATGACTAAAGAAGTTATTAGTAAGCTTAGACCTATGAAAAATTTGCGAATGATAAATGATGCATTGACGGAAACTACTGAGGCAGTTTCCGTTATTATGCATAAAGGAGGAATTCCTGTTGGTAATTTTTACGACATGGAAGACCTTCTGAATCTATCTAGAAAAGGTAGCAGCCTTTCCATGAGGCAACTCTTAATGGTCCACTATAATCTAAGAGTGGCAAAACAAATTAAGACGTTTCTTAAAAATGACCTACCGGAGCTAAAAATAATTGACGGAATTGTGGAGCTCATAGTACCCCTTCCTAACCTGGAAAAAGATATAGACAGATGTATCATTTCTGAAGATGAAATGGCTGATAATGCATCGCCTGAACTTAGAAACATAAGAAGGGCTATCTTAAGAAAAAACGATTCCATAAGAGTTAAATTAAATCAGATGATCAATTCATCTACGATGAAGACGTATTTGCAGGATTCTCTTGTTACTTTAAGAGATGGCAGATATGTTATTCCTGTTAAACAAGAGCACGGAAATGTTGTGCCAGGTATGGTTCACGACCAATCTTCCAGTGGAGCTACACTTTTCATAGAGCCACAAGCCGTGGTTGAAATGAATAATGAGCTAAGGCAGCTAGAGATAGCTGAAAAAGCTGAAATAGAAAGAATATTAAAGGAATTAACGGACCGTGTTTCAGAGCACTATTACGAGATACATAACAACCAAAATCTACTTGTTCAGATTGATCTAATAAACGCTAAAGGCAAACTTTCAGTTTCCATGGAAGGTGAAAGACCAAATATCAACGAAGATGGTTATGTTAATATTGTTCAGGGGAGGCATCCTCTGATAGATAAAAAAACTGTAGTTCCAATAGATGTTTATTTAGGAAAAGATTTTAAGATTTTAGTGGTCACCGGTCCAAATACTGGTGGCAAAACTGTTACTTTAAAAACTATAGGTTTGTTTGCGCTTATGACTCAAACAGGTCTTCATATACCAGCAGCTAGCACAAGCCAGATGCCGGTTTTTCAAGAGGTACTTGCAGATATTGGAGATGAGCAAAGTATAGAGCAAAGTTTGAGTACTTTTTCTTCTCACATGAAAAATATAACATATATAGTTTCTAAGGCTGATAAAAACAGTCTTGTACTATTTGATGAATTAGGAGCTGGAACAGATCCAATAGAAGGAGCTGCTCTTGGAATAGCAATACTAGAGGAACTAAGGCATAAAGGCGTTAACATAGTTGCAACGACTCACTATACGGAGCTTAAAAAATATGCTTTATCCAATGATGGTGTTGATAATGCTTCTATGGATTTTGATATTAAAACTCTTAGCCCTACATATAAATTAAGAATTGGTCTTCCTGGAAAATCCAATGCTTTCGAGATTTCGAGAAAGCTAGGCCTTAAAGAGAGTATAATCACAAGAGCAAACTCTTTAATAGAAGGAACCGAACTAGAGTTTGAAGATGTCATATCTTCAATAGAGCGCGATAAAAAAATTGCTGAAGCTGAAAAAGATGAAGCTTTAATGCTTAAAATTACTTTAAAGAAAAAAGAAGAAATGGCAGATAAATTTCTTAAAGAGGCTGAAAAGAAAAAACAGCAGATTATTGAAGATGCAAAAGAAGAAGCAAGGCAAACGATAAGGGAAGCTAAAGAGACTTCTGAGGAAGTGAGAAAAGAGCTTAATAAAGTTAAAAGTACTGATAACTTTGCCGATAGAAACCGCATATTTGAAGCGAGTAATAAAAGACTTAAAGACTCCGATAAGAAATATTCTGCTAATTTAATCAGGGAAGAAGAGACTAATGTAACTTCTCCTGAGGAGATTGAGATTGGTATGAGGGTTAAAGTGCTTAGCATTAACCAAAATGGAGAGGTGGTTTCTCTGCCTGATTCAAGAAATGAAGTCAAGGTAAAAATTGGCATTATGAAAATTTCAGTGCCAGCTTCTGATATTAGAACGATTATAGAGAGCAAAAGTCAAAAAAAAGCAAGACAAAAGGTGTCAAGCTATGGTAATATATATAGGAGTAAGTCTTTAAGCGTTTCGCCTTCCGTTACTGTAAGAGGACAAATCTTAGATGATGCCTTAATGGATGTTGAGAAGTACCTAGATGATGCATATATAGCAGGTCTGAAAAATGTCACAATCATTCATGGTGTAGGCGAAGGTGTATTAAAAGACGGAATTAGAATTGAACTCAAAAGAAATAAGCATGTTAAGTCTGCGAGAGCAGGTAAATATAACGAAGGTGGCCAAGGTGTTACTATTGTTGAGCTTAAGGAGAATTAGTATTGTATATAGTTAGCAAGTGTTTGCTTGGTTATAACTGCAAGTACAGCGGAGGCAATAACAGAGATGAAAGAGTAATTGATTTCTGTAATAGCCACCAGTTTGTTGCTGTTTGCCCAGAGGATTTAGGTGGCTTAAAATCGCCTAGAGCGCCAGCTGAGATAATCGGCAGCAGCGTAATAGACAGTGAAGGAAAAGACGTTACCGATGAATTTAAGTTGGGAGCTAGAATTGCCCTTGATATTGCAAAAAAAGAATCTGAAGGATTAAATGATGAGATAGAGGGCGCAATTCTGAAAGCTAATAGCCCATCATGCGGAGCAGGAGCTGTTTATGACGGGACTTTTTCTAACGTAAGGATTAATGGCGATGGCTTATTTACTAAGCTTTTAAGGCCTCTTAATATTGAGATTAAGACTGAAGAAGATTTTAAGATAATGGGAGTAGAGAAATGATAGATTTTAAAAAAGAATTAGCGAAAATAATATTTTCTGATGACTTAGGTCTAAGCGTTGAAGAAATTGAAAATATGATTGAATTACCTACGGACAAGAGCATGGGAGATTATGCATTTCCTTGTTTTAGACTAGCAAAAACTCTTAGAAAAGCTCCACCTCTAATAGCAAAGTCAATAGTAGAAAGAATAAAAGACAATGAAATGTTTCAAGACGTTAAGCAGGTAAATGCCTACGTTAACATGTTTTTAAATAAAGAAATAATTGTTAAGGAAACCATAAATACTGTGCTTGATAAAGGAGCAGACTTTGGTAAAAGCAATATAGGCGAAGGAAAGCCTGTAATAGTTGAGTATTCATCACCTAATATTGCTAAACCTTTTCATATTGGACATATTAGAAGTACAGTTATAGGTAACTCTCTATATAAGATTTACGATGCAGTGGGATACGACGTAACTAGAATTAATCATCTAGGTGATTATGGTACTCAGTTTGGCAAAATGATAGTTTCATATAGGCATTGGGGTAACGAGGCTGATGTAAAAGCTGATCCTATTAAAACGTTACTAGAATACTATACTAAATTCCATATAGAAGTTGAGAATGATCCTAGCTTAGATACTGAAGCCAGAGAAGTTTTTACTAAACTTGAAAAAAAAGAGAAAGCTGAAGTAGAACTTTGGCAGTGGTTTAGAGAAGAAAGTCTTAAGGAATTCAATAGAGTATATGAAATGCTTGGTGTTGAATTTGATTCATATAAAGGTGAAAGTTTTTATTCTGACAGCATGCCTAGATTCTTAAAGGAACTTAGAGATAAGAACCTTATGGTGGAATCGCAAGGTGCACAGATAGTAGATTTAGAAGAATACGGAATGAATCCTGCGCTTATTACTAAGTCTGACGGTTCTACGCTTTATGTAACAAGGGATATAGCGGCAGCTGTATACAGAAAAGAAAGATATGATTTCGCAAAAAATATATACGTAGTAGCATCACAACAAAATCTTCACTTCCAACAGTGGAAGAAAGTTTTAGAGCTTATGGGCTATGAATGGGTTAAAGATTGCATACACGTTCCATTTGGTCTTGTAAGCCTAGAGGAAGGTACTATGTCTACTAGACATGGGAGAGTTGTATTCTTAGAGGACGTTTTGAATAAAGCAGTGGATCAAACAAGAGAAGTAATCAAAGAAAAGGGAGTTACCACTGACGATATAGAAGAGACTGCAAAAATGGTAGGAATTGGAGCTGTGGTTTTCCAGGAACTATCTAACAGCAGAATCAAGGATTACGTTTTTTCATGGGATAAAGTTCTAACCTTTGATGGAGAAACTGGCCCATATGTTCAGTATACTCATGCAAGAGCTTCAAGCCTTATGAGAAAAGCAGGAGAAGAAGCTGTTAAGCGAGCTGAATCTAAAGACATAGAATATAAGTATCTAAAAAGCGAAAGTGCTTATGTTCTTTCTAAAGAAATATATGCGCTTCCTAAAGTTGTATTAGAAGCTGCAGAAAAATATGAACCTTCTATTGTAACTAGGCAGGTTATAAACATAGCACAGGCTTTTAACAGATTTTATCATGATGAGCATATATTAGTTAAAAACGAAGAAGAAAAAGTTGCTAAATTAGCATTAGTAATTGCTGCTAAAACTGCAATTAGAAATGGATTAGATCTATTAGGAATGAAAGCACCGGAGAAAATGTAATGAGATACGAAGGAAATATATATAGACCGCCAAGCGAAGCTTGGAGCTTACTTATTCAAGTGACTGTGGGTTGTTCACATAATAAATGTACATTTTGCAGCATGTACAAAGACAAGCAATTCCATCTTAGAAAGATGGAAGATATTCTTGAAGATATTGAAATGGCAAGGAAGACGTATAGAAGTGTTGAAAAGATATTTATATGCGACGGAGATGCGATGTGTCTTTCTAATGAAAAACTTCTTATTGTACTTGGCAAAATTAATGAACTTTTTCCTGAATGCAAGCGTGTAGGAATATATGGTTCAGCAAATGATATTTTAAGAAAATCCGATGAAGAATTAGTTGAACTTAAAAAAGCTGGAATAGGGATTGTCTATTTAGGGGCTGAGTCAGGTAACGAAGAAGTCTTAAAAGCTGTTGAAAAAGGTGTTACAGGAGATCAGCTCATTGAAGCTGTACAAAGATGTGAAGCTTCAGGGATTAAATGCTCCGTGACTTTCATATCGGGAATGGGTGGTAAAAAAGCTTGGAAAGAGCATGCAATAGATACGGGCAAGATGATATCTAAGATGAATGCATCTTATGTAAGTCTTCTCACTCTAATGCTTGATCCAGCGGCTCCAATATATGACGATATACAAAATGGAGATTTTGAGCTTATGTCTGCAGAAGAGATTATAGGAGAGACTTATCTCTTAGTACAGAATACAAACCCAACTAAAACATGTGTATTTAGAAGTAACCATGCTTCAAATTATATATCACTAAGAGGCAACTTGCCTCAAGATAAAGAAGTTTTGTTAAAACAGCTTAAACGTGCTATGGAAGATAATGGATTATTGAAGGACGAGAGATTTAGGATGTTATAGGTGTAATATGAAATTACTATTAACTACATTAAATTCAAAATATATACATTCGAATTTAGCGATTAGGTATTTATACAATGTCGTTGCAAATTCGCCTTTTGATGTGATACTAAAAGAATTCACAATTAACAATGAAAAGGATTATGTGTTTAATGAAATAATAAGAGGAGACTATGATATTGTGTGCATTTCATGCTATATTTGGAATGTAGAGCAAGTTGATTTGTTATGCGCTGATATAAGAAGCGCTGCGCCTAATATAATAATAGTGGTAGGTGGCCCTGAGGTTAGCTATGAAACTGAAGAATATATGCATAAAAACAAAAGTGTTGACTTTGTCTTAAGGGGCGAGGGAGAGATGGCATTCTTTAAGCTCATGCAGTCACTTTATGTCGAAGATTATTCATTTAAATATATTAATGGATTAGCCTATAGAATAGGTGATGATATTTTCGTTAACGAATCAGAGGACACTGTAGACTTTAACAAGATACCTTTCCCTTATGAGACCGTGGATTTTGATAAAGATAAGATAATATATTACGAATCCGTAAGAGGCTGTCCTTTTGACTGTACTTATTGTTTGAGCTCTGTTGACAAGAAGGTTAGACCGCTTACAGTAACTAGAGCCAGAAGAGATCTTGGATATTTCTTAATGAAAAAGGTTAAACAGGTTAAATTCATTGACAGAACCTTTAACTATTACAGGCAACGTGCGCTTAGAATCTGGGAGTTTTTGATTAATAGCGATAACGGAATTACAAATTTCCATTTTGAAATAAACGGTGATCTTTTAAATGATGAAGCAATTGCGCTTTTAGCTCATGCTAGACCAGGGATGTTTCAGCTTGAAATTGGTATTCAAAGTGCGAATCCAAAGACTCTAAGAGCTGTAAACAGAAGAGAAGATATTTATCCTCTTATGTATTACGTAAAGAAGATAATTGACCAAGGTAATATACATGTTCACGTCGACCTAATTGCAGGCCTTCCATATGAGGGATATGATTCCTTTGGCAATTCATTTAATATAGTATACGGCCTAAATGCTGATTGTCTTCAGATTGGATTTTTGAAGATGCTTAAGGGAACAGAAATTAGAAGAAATGCTAAGCTTCACGGATATGAGTACAGAGAGACTGCACCTTATGAGGTAATTTCTAACAGCTATATAAGTGCGGTTGAAATCGTTAAGATTAAGATGGTAGAAAAGGTATTTGAACTGTTTCATAATAGAGGCGGATTTGAAGCATCAATTGATTTTCTTATTGAAAAGCTGGGATCTACCCCGTTTAACTTTTATGAGAGATTCGCAGATTTCTACTACGCAGAAGGTTATCAAGATAGATCTCATAGTAAAGAAAATCTTTACAGAATCATGTATCAGTTTGCATCGAAAGTTTACGAGGAAATTAATAGGCGAGATGATGTTATAATCGCTTATGCTAACAAGATAATTGAACAAAGGGGTGTTTACCCTACTGGTAAAAAAGAACCAGGCCTTGATGCATTTAAGAGCATATTACATTCGGATATGTTAAATTCATTAAATACTGAGGCAGTTAAGAAATTTGATAGAAAAGGTTGGGAAGTTAAATAATGGAATTAAGAAATAGAGAAGACAGAGTCAAGGCATATTTAGTCAGACTACTTCAGGATAATGTTATCTTTGATGAATTATCATATGACTTTTTAGAAAAAGTCGGTGTTATGGATGAGCTAAAAGATGTACCAGTTCCAATAATGAAAAAGCACTTAGACAGCATAAGTACCGTTACGCTTGGAGAAGGTATGGCTTTTGTTATGGGAGCTGATCCGGATTTTGAGCATACAGATAGTTATATTAAATATATTAACAAAGTCTTAGGTGAGGAGTTTCCAAAGTACCTTATTAATCAAGGTGTTGAAACTGCGGCGGCTAACGACTTTGACTACGCATGCATACTATTTAGAGCGGTGTTACTTTTAGAACCCGATATGCCAGATGCCCTATATTGCTATGCGAGGGCATGTAAAGATTCCTATGAATTAGGAGACGAAGAAGATTATATTGCTAGATTTAAAGCTGAGTCAATAGAAGCTTTTGAACTTGTTACACTTGCAAGACCGGAATTTGATATGGGTTTTTATTTCCTAGGATACGGCTACTTAAATTTAGGACTATACATAAAAGCTAAACTGACATGGGATGACTTTATGAGGCTTACAGATGGAAACGAAGAAAAGAATGAGCTCAGAGAAGAGATTCAAGGTAGGCTTAGTTTGCTCGAAGAGCCTATCAATATAGAAAAAGGCTATAACATGGTGTTAA
The DNA here is from genome assembly GCA_012744355.1 of Clostridiales bacterium. Lineage (GTDB taxonomy): Bacteria > Bacillota > Clostridia > Peptostreptococcales > Anaerovoracaceae > JAAYHV01. The sequence goes on along the minus strand of JAAYHV010000047.1, from coordinate 2,419 downwards.
ACGGAGATTATTCTGATGGCGTTAATATGCTTCAAAAGTATACTGATTCTGAATATAAGACCTGGTGGCCACTTTGGTATTACTTAGCTACTGCAAAGGCTGAGCAAGGGATGGTAGAAGAAGCAGTTGAAGATTACAAAGTTGCACTAAAATATAGCCCAAGTAACATTGAGATAATGGAAAGACTTATAGATTTATCAGATGATCAGGTCATGATAGACAAGTACACTAAGAAGGTTGAAGTAATAAAAAGGAATATAGAAAAAGATGAAGAAATAAGAAAAGAAATGAGCGAATTAAAGTATAAATAATGAAAAAAATATAAAAAAACAGCTTGACAGTGACAGTGCAATTAAGGTATAATAACATTCGTCGCAAGAAATAGATTAACGGATATTCCGAGGTAGCTCAATGGTAGAGCAATCGGCTGTTAACCGATAGGTTGTGGGTTCGAGTCCCACCCTCGGAGCCAGTTATTTGTGCCGGAATGGCGGAATTGGCAGACGCACAGGACTTAAAATCCTGCGGTCTTTATCGATCGTGCCGGTTCGATTCCGGCTTCCGGCACCAATATTTAACGCGGGGTAGAGCAGCTGGTAGCTCGTCGGGCTCATAACCCGGAGGTCAGAGGTTCAAATCCTCTCCCCGCAACCATTGAAAAAGAAAGCATCTTACATTTAGTAGGGTGCTTTTTATATTGCTTAATATTATTACTGTAATAAAATAATTTAGTCATCACTTACTAGTAGGGGAATTTTAGTTTTTAAACCAAGATTAATTAAAGGTAACTGATATATTAAACTTTTAAATAATCGAAAATATGATTTTTGGTGTAGACTTTGAACAAATATATTAAGTTACCCTTAAATACTAAACAGAAAACTAATATTTGATAGGCAATATTTTACAATTAGAAAGGTTTTTAGTGAGTGTATATTCTAATACAATGGATGGGAGTTGTTTAAACATGATGACGACGGGTATAGCTATTTAAACAAATAAATACCACTTGAAACTTGAAACTATCAATTCAAATCACTAAAAAAACATTTGTAAAAACCGAGAGGATATAATACAATTACACTAATGAGAAATGTTAATTACTAATGGAGGAAATTTTATGTTTCTAAAATTCGCTCAAAAACCGTTTACAAATTATCCAGAAGAATATAAAGATGCTTTTATAAGCAAAATTGAGAACTCTAACTATTTAAGAGGAAAATACTTTAGCTATGTGCTTATTTTTGTATCCTTACTCATGGTTGCAGTTGCTATACTATCTGATGATATGATGGCGATAAAAATTGTAAACCTAGGGTTTTTTATTATGTCAGGGATAAACGCTATCTTATTTAGTATTCCTAGAACATCTAAGGTAAATACCAGTATATATAGAAATATAATCGTTGCTATTGAAGTGTTTACGTGGATCGCATGGAGCTCAACTTTGATTGTATTAATTCCAGTAAGATTAGAGTTTTTAACTACTTATTCAGTTGTTATTTTATCAGTTACTGCATTGATGTTATTGCGATGGCAGACATCTTTGATTTTCTTTTCACTAAGTACTATTTATATAGTAGTTTTAAGCATGGGTAGATTTCCTGACCCTGTATTGCCTAAAATATCAACTTTGTTTACGCTAGTTGTAGTGGCATGGTTAATATCAAGGTTACTATACAATAAGGAAATGGAAAGTTTTAAAGCAGAAAAGGTTTTGGAAAGAAAATCACTTATTGAACAAGAAAATAAAAGAATTTTGGAGGAAAGTAATCTGAAACTTATGGAAGCTAACAGTAAAATTAAAACTAAAACAGATGAGTTAGTTCGAGCAAATGAGCAGCTTAAAATATCTGAGCAAGAAGCTAAAATAGCAAACGCTGTTAAAACTGACTTTCTAGCGAGGATGAGTCATGATATGAGAACGCCATTAACCGCGCTTATAGGCTTATCGGATTTTGGCATTGAAGAGCAAAGAGATGATAAGGATGTGGAATATTTTACTAAGATGAAAGACAGCTCTGAATACCTACTTTCCCTTGTTAATGATACTTTAGATTTACAAAAACTTGAGAGCAGCAATATAGAACTTAATTATTCTGTAGAAGAGTGTAGCTCAGCAACTAAAAAGGTTCAGACCATTATGGGTTTAGAGTCCGCGAATAAGGGTGTTAACTTAGTCAACAATACTGAAAGCAGTAGCTGCAAAGGGTACATCAAGAGGGATGAAAAACGTGTGAAGCAAATCCTAATTAATATATTAAGTAATGCTATTAAATATACGCCTGAAGGTGGAACTGTTATTTGGGAAAACTCCGTAATACACTTGGATGATGATAATATTATACAACGAAATGTAATAACTGATAATGGTGTTGGAATGAGTAAAGAATACATGAAGCTTATGTACGAACCTTTT
>JAAYHV010000046.1 GCA_012744355.1 Clostridiales bacterium | reverse complement strand
TTTGCTGATTTAAAGTTAGAAAGTATAAATTCAACAAGAGTAATGAAATCGGGGCACCTAAATAATGTAGATGAAAGTCACGAGTTGAAACGAAATCAAATAACTTTGTTTGGGGAAGATAGTGTTAGAGAAGACGTTAGCGACAAACACATAAAAATAATATTTCCAAAAGAAAAATGCGAAATTCTGTTAAATAAGCCGTCAAAATCAATGAGGCAATATCTAAATCAGCTTAGCGCAAAAGAAGTTCAAATGCATAGTAAGTTTTTACAACTGGATGTTGGTAAAAAAGCGACTAAGAATGAAATGTTAGATTGCATGGAGGTTCTATTAAAAAAAATACCCGAATACTACTTGTGGGCATTTAGCAAAGAAGAGTGGAGAGCTCTAGAAAAGCTAGCTACATTTAATGAAGGTGAAGCGCTACCTAATATTGATACTGATTCAGTTACTAAAGCCATATCTGTTGGGTTGCTTGATTGTAAGGTTTTAAAAAGAAATAATAACTATAGCGTTACCTTCACTTTTGCTATAGAAATGAAGGATATCTTAAAAATCTTTAATCAAAAGAAATTAGAAAATTTATTTCGGCTGTTAGAGAAATTAGATGAAGCATTAAAATCTAACTTAGCGGTTTATGGCATGATGGATCTGGAAAGCCTATATACTGCATTCAAGAAGTTTAGTAATAAGAATATAACCTATACAGAATTTAAGCGACTGGTTTATTGGAGGGGCATATTTCTAGGTTATTTAATAACGTTTGATAATTTGATAGATGGAAAGAGTTATGCCGCAGCTCCACAAATTGATTATGATTTAGCCACAATACTTCGTGATAAATACATGGAAGAAAAACCTTATAGAATATATGATAAAAGGAGTTTGTTGGAGTTATATAGGGGTTTTAACTTATTTTATAGTAGTTGGCAGCTATATTTGGAGTATTTAGACTTAACTTTAAGATCCGATGAAGAGACTATTTCCCAGTGGCTTCCTGAGGCCTATCTTCGGGTTCTCAATGGTACATCTAGCACGGAAGTTATTAAATCCTCTCTTGAGATATATAAACCTAGAAACATATTAGAGTATAGAGAGTTATGGTATACCTTGTTCTATGCAGTCATGGAAACAGGGTTAGTGGGATTAAAAGGATACTCTAGAGAAGAGTATCTAGAAATGGGAAATAAGTTCCCTAAATTGCTTCCTGCCGTCACTAATAAAAAGGATGTGGTTAAGATTGGAAGAGCCACCCACATCTATGAAATGAGCCAAGATATTCAACTTGAAGTTTTTAACCTTAGCTTTACTGAAATAGCAGAGGCAATCGCGGGTATGACCACTCTAATAAACAGGTATGGGAATACTAACGAAGAATTAAAATTAATATTAGCTGAGATGTATGATATTAATGGTGATTTTAAAGAGGCGAAAAGAGTTCTGCTTGAAATCAAATTAGGAAGTAAAAAACAAGATTTTACCATAGACAAATTAATATTTTCTGTAAATGAAAGGATAATAAGCGATGATTTTCATCTGAATTATGCAGATGAGGATATGGCCAAGTATATCAATAATGTCGTGCAGTTTCCCTCAAAAAAGATAAGTAAAGAAAATATAAAAACG
>JAAYHV010000045.1 GCA_012744355.1 Clostridiales bacterium | reverse complement strand
TAAAGTATTAGCTTCGCTCGAAGAAAGTCTCATGAATGTGCTTTTGGACGTGGGTTCGATTCCCACCATTTCCACCATTAAAAAACCTGTAATCATTTTGACTACAGGTTTTATTTTTATTTTTGGGGTTTATTTGGGGTTTTTAATTTGCTTTAATTTTATTGTAGTAGCAACAAAAGCATTCAAGTCTCGGATGCTATATATGCTCAATATCTGTAAACTGCGCCACATCGGTATTATCTGTCATAATATCAGTAGTATTAAGTTTATGAACATCGTCTTTACCGTTTGAGGAAGCTAATATTTTAAGCTCCTTGTTTGTCGCAGTATAAAAGTTTTCAAATCCTACTAAAGCGTCTTTTTCAGAAAATAACAAGCGCAAGTCTTCATCTTGTGTTGCAATACCAACAGGACATCTTCCTGTGTGGCAGATCTTTGATTGAATGCATCCGATAGCGATCATAGATGCAGTAGCAAGCGCGATTGCATCAGCTCCTAGCGCGAGCCCCTTTGCGATATCAGAAGAATCACGGAAACCTCCAGTTGCACATAGCGATACGTCGCTATCTTTGCTATCTAAAAATCTTCGTGCGCGCCTTATTGCATATACAGGAGAAACGCTGACATTATCTTTTATGAAAGTAGGGGCAGACCCAGTTGCTCCACCTCGGCAATCAACGGTTATAAAATCAGGATCCGCATATAAAGCAGCTTCTAAATCTTCTTCTATATGTCCTGCCGCAAATTTGATGCCTATGGGTTTGCCGTCAGTAATCTTTCTTAGCCACGTGACCATGTCCTTCAAATCATTAATATTATCAACACCTGTCATGCGTGAAGGTGTAATGCCGTCGTCACTAGGCGCGATACCACGTATTGCAGCTATTTCAGCTGAAACTTTATCCGCAGGCAGCGAACCACCGTACCCGGGTTTTGCAGCTTGCCCCATCTTAATTTCAATAGCATCTGCTTGTTTAATGATTTTTTCATCATGTGAAAATTGCGCTGTGCCCAGTTCATAGATATAAATGTTTGCAGCCTTTCGAGATTCCGCAAGCATACCACCCTCACCCGAGCACATAGCAGTATTAACGATCGATGAGCCCTTTGCAAGAGCAATCTTAGCCTCTTTGGAGATGGCACCAAAAGACATATGAGATACGTAAAACGGCATATCTAAATGTAGAGGATGCTTCGACTTTTTTCCGATCACAGTTTTTGTGTTTATCTCAATGTCATCTGGAAGTGGCAGCTGGTGTAGCTGCGCGCTTTTAAAAAGTATTGTTTCAAGCCCCGCAAAAAGTTTTTCAGTACGCATTGATTTATGAACGGAATGGGCAGTTTTAGCTAAGTTTTTAATTGTGTCATATTTATTATCATAACTAAGTTCTTTCGAGCAATTGCACTCAGATTCTTCTTTTACCAATCCATCATCTTTAAATTTAATATACCAATGCTGTCCATTGCAGTATGGTTTGTTCTTAGATTTCCCACAACGACATAATGCATAGTGTTCGTCTGAGGTTGGTGCATCATCGTCTTTTAATTTGATTGATCCAGAAACATAATATGGCCCGTCTTCGGTTATAGTCACTTGCTCATTTTCACTAAAACTATCATGTAGGACGCCATCTATTTCATAGCTTAGTGCACCAGATGGACATTTTTTAATAGTCTCAATTATTTTTTCAACAGTTTCCGCATCTGCATCTATCCATGGTTCTTTTCCCATTCTAAATACATTTGGCAGTTCATCCGTGCAGTATCCTGCATGAGAACAAATGCCTCGATCATCATGTATTGTAATCTTCTTTCCAATGTATGTATCAATTTTGCGCTCAACTCGATCTATATGCTTTGAATCATCAAAGTCAATTTTTCCATGAGTACCATCGCAATAAGGTTTAGTAGAAGATTTTCCGCAGCGGCACAAAGCCACCGTTTCTTTTTCGGTTTTACTAGGCATGCCTACTGATTCAGTTACGGCATCTAAGTTTTGAACGACATAGGGCCCATTTTTTGTTGGTGTTATAATACTCTTTTTATCCATAACAAAATCCTCCTATAGACATCTTAACTTTAATTTAATAACTCAATTATATATTTTAATTCTATCCCATGATATAAGTATTGGCAAGTTAAATCATTGTGATACTGACAGAATTAATCTAGGAAAAGTAGAAAAGTAGCTTTTACTTGTTTATCTAATTATGTATAAGTAAAGTACTTAATAAGGTGACGTGGGGAACAGCGAAAAATATGAGGGGTATTCTGATTATTAGTTCCCGAAAGTATATTGAGACTATCTGAGGTTAATCTGGACTTTATAGTTTGTTTTTGCTATATTAGAGTAGAAATTAAAACAGAATTTTGTATTTTCAAGCGACTGAGTAGGTTGTTATAATAATAGGATAAAATTTTAGTTCAGTTGAAAGCCGAGTATGTCACAATTAGAGTAATATAAATATTAAGTTTTTCTAAAAAGACTATTAAATATAACCAAATGAATCTAAATGTAATTGTTAGCTTAATTATTTAATTGATGTAAAACTATAGGCTGAATAAAATTTTATAGAGAAAAACGGGGAGTAAGATGATAAAGTTTAAAGAGATAGAAATTTCAGATAGAAAATGGATCACATCTATAATGGCGAAGGCTAATATCACTGGTTGTCACCAAAGTTTTATTAACCTTTTTATTTGGTCAAAAATATATGATTATCAGGTAGCAAAAATTAATGATTTTCTCTTAGTAAAAGGAGATTTCATCGAAGAAGGCCCTTACTATTTCTACCCAATCGGTCAAGGTGACATTAAGGGAGTTTTAGAAGAAATAAGAAAAGATGCAATGGACAGGGGTAACAAACTAATCTATAACGGCGTAACGAATGATGATATTGATGAATTAAACTCCTTGTTTCCAGAGAGCTTTGTATACAAAGAGATGCGAGATAGCTTTGACTATGTGTACTTATTAGAAAAAATGGTGAATTTACCAGGTAAAAAACTACATGCCAAACGCAATTATATTAATCGTTTTACTAAGAAGTATGAATGGAAATTTGAAGAAATTACTGCTGATAACTTATCCGAATGTATGGAGATGAGTATTGAGTGGTGTAGAGTCCGTGACTGTCAAAAGGATACCCAACTAGAACAGGAGAGTTGCGCGGTCAAAAGATGCTTTGACTATTATGAAGAACTGGGTTTAGAAGGAGGGCTCCTTCGAGTTGATGGAAAAGTAATAGCCTTTACCATGGGAGGAAAGCTTAGCTATAACACATATGATATTAATGTGGAAAAGGCTTTCACTGAATTTCAAGGCTCTTACCAAATGATTAATCGTGAGTTTGCAACCTGGATTCAACAAAAATATCCGGAAGTTGTTTATCTAAACCGTGAGGAAGACACTGGGGCCGAAGGATTGAGACAGGCCAAGTTATCATATTATCCTGATTATCTGGCGGAAAAATATTTAGCTTACTCTGTACACAAATAAAGATTGCAATTTAGTGAATATTCAAATTTAATAGGAAAAAAGAAGTAAGGTTGATAATTATGATAAATGTGAGACTTGCACAAAAATGTGAGGTGGAAAAGTTAAAAGAAATATGGAAACTTTCCTTTATAGGAGATAGTGATGAGAATATTGAGAACTACTATAATTATTGTTTTCGAGAAGAAGAAACTATGCTTTTGCTCTATGATGAAGAGATTGCTTCCATGCTAACTATGCTGCCTGTTAAACTAACAGAAGAAGATCTAAAAAGGCGAAACTCCACTATGGTTTATGCCGTTGCCACCCACCCTAAATATCGAAAGAGAGGGTTTGCGACTAAATTAATGAATTTTACGCATCAATATTTGCAAGATAAAAATAATGTATTTTCTCTTCTGGTGCCTGAGGGAGAACATCTTTTTGGATTTTATCGTCAGCTGGGATATGAGGATGGATTTTATGTACGTGAGAGTTTATTGACAAAAGATGATATTGAAACCCAAACTGTTGATAATATTGAAAGTTGCAGCATAAAAAAGGCAGAGGCAGCAGAGTATAACCTTATTAGAAATAGATGCCTTCAGGGGAAACAATATATTTCATATGATGATAAAGATATAGCTTATCAAAAAATAATCTCAAAGCAGGCTGGTGCGGATATTTATAGGCTGCAAATTGGAGAAATAGAAGGTTGTGCAGCTATTGAAAGATTGAGCCAGGATAAAATAATAATTAAAGAAATTTTGATCCCAGATCAGCTCTTGATGATTGCTGTAGAACAAATAATGAAGGTCCACCATGCTAAAGAATACGTAATTCGGATGCCTTTATTTTTAGGAACAAATTTGACTAGTGTTGTTCGTACTTTTGGTATGATTAAAGCAACCGAAAATAAAAACACCATACTTCCAGATGAAAATTTTAAAATTGGAGTAGCTTATTTAGGCTTGGCTTTTGACTAGGTAATTACTGGTTTTATCAGATGTGTAAGGGTTTGAACCTTTTAATGATAAGAGAAAAGAAGTTTTTATTGAAGATAATACAATGCTCTGATTTAAAGATGAAGCATAAGTAGTAAAGTAAATAGTTGCTGTTATTAAAGTACGAGTCTATGAATGAACTTTTAGTATCATATGAAATATATGTTTTCCCTTGGTATTGACTAGCTTTTCAGAAATCAATGTAGACAATACTATCAAAATTTTAATAACCATAACAAACCTATAATTGAAGATTGAAAAGAGTGGTTAATACAATCACTCTTTTTTAAGTGTTCCCCTGCCACTAAAAAACCTGTAATCAAAATGATTATAGGTTTAATACTTTTTCTTTGGGGTAACTATATTAACAAGCACTTTTGAATAAAAAGTACTTAAAACCTCGGGTAATGTATATTAAAAGATCTGATATGGAAATTCACATTTTTAGCCTTTAAAAGTAACATAATAAAAGACAACTAAAGAAAGAAGAAAAGTGAATTATAAAAATGAAAAAGTTGAACGAAAAATAAGTAAGATTAGTTGTAGAAAGTCTAATGTGTTTTCTCTAAGATAGAAAGCGAAAAAACTGTACTAAAATATATGTGGTAAGTTAAAGTACAACGAAGGAAGAAAGGATCACTTATGAAAACACAACATTTTTTAATTGAAGGAATGACATGTACAGCTTGCGCAGCTGCGATTGAGCGAAATGTCTCCAAAATGACTGGTGTTGAATCGGCTGTTGTTAATTTTACAACCGAAAATCTAGTCGTTAAATTTGATTCGGGCCAAGTAGAGATTAGTGCCATTATTGAAGTAATAGAAAAACTTGGTTATGTGGCTAATATTCCCCTGGAAAAGCGAAAAGATAATATAAAACAAAGAACCAAAAAACCGGTTGAAGATCAAACTGTTTTAATCCGTCAGAGACTGATTATTTCCTTAATCTTTACCATCCCGTTATTTTATCTTGCTATGGGACCTATGGTTGGTTTACCTATTCCAAGCTTTCTAGCTGGAGAAAAGAATTTACTCATCAACGCGATGACTCAAATGTTATTAACATTACCAGTCATTTATATTAATAGCCATTTTTATACCAATGGATTTAAAGCCTTATTTAAAAGAATTCCTAATATGGATTCACTGGTCGCGGTTGGAACAACGGCCGCCTTTGTATACGGTGTGTTTGTCATGTTCATGCTGGCATATGGTTTTTCATACCAAAATTTTGAATTAATTCACCAGTATTCTCATCAACTCTATTTTGAATCGACGGTTGTGATTCTAACCTTGATCACTTTAGGCAAATTTTTCGAATCTCGTGCAAAAGGAAAAACATCTCAAGCAATCGAAAAGTTAATTGATTTAATGCCAGAAACTGCACGAATCATCAAAGATGGAAAAGAAGCTCAAGTCTCAATCGAAGATGTTCAAATTGGTGACACAGTGGTCATTAGACCTGGGGAACGAATTCCAGTTGATGGGAAGGTTAGCACAGGCAGTTCAAGTATTGATGAATCCCTACTAACTGGTGAGAGCATTCCTGTAGAAAAAACGATTGGTGATCAAGTAGTTGCTGGAAGCATAAACAAAACTGGGTCTTTCCAATTTATAACAAATAAAATTGGAGAGGATACGACTCTCAGTAAAATAATTAGGCTTGTCGAAGAAGCACAATCCTCAAAGGCGCCGATTGCTAGAATTGCCGATGAAATCAGTCGATATTTTGTTCCTGCGGTTATGGCGATTTCTGCATTGAGTTTCGTTGTTTGGATAGTACTAGGCTATGGATTTCCATTTGCACTTTCTGCTGGAATCACCGTGCTCGTTATTTCATGTCCTTGTGCATTAGGATTAGCTACACCTACAGCTATAATGGTTGGTACAGGTAAAGGAGCTGAAAAAGGCATTCTTTTTAAAAATGGACCATCTTTAGAGATTCTTGGTAAGTCCGATGCCATCGTCTTTGATAAAACAGGAACATTAACAGAAGGTATCCCGATTGTTACAGATGTGATTCTCTTTGATCATTCGATTTCCGAAAATCGTTTAATAGAAGAAATAGCTTCACTGGAAAATCAATCGGAGCATCCGCTTAGTGAAGCGATTATCGCTTATGCCAAGGAACTTAATCTTTCCATTCTTCCTGTTAATGACTTTAAAGCTCACCCAGGGCTAGGAATTTCGGGAAAAATAAATGACCAAAAAATATTGGCTGGGAATATGAAATTGATGGACAAAGAATCCCTAAAGGCACCTGAAAACATGCTTAAAACCTATGATGACTTATCAGCTTCAGGAAAAACACCTTTACTAGTCGGATGGGATGAAGAGGTAAAAGGTATTATTGCTGTAGCCGATACCCTTAAACCATCGAGTATTCACGCCATTGAAGAGTTAAGTCACATGGGACTTGAAGTTTATATGTTAACGGGCGATAACGAAGGGACTGCAAAAGCTATTGCAAAGAATATAGGCATTAAAAATATTGTTGCCAATGTTCTCCCTCATGAAAAATCATCGATGATTAAAAAAATCCAAGATGAAGGTCATCAAGTTATTATGGTTGGTGACGGCATTAACGATGCTCCCGCATTAGCAAAAAGTGACGTGGGAGTGGCTATTGGTCATGGTACTGACGTAGCGATTGAATCAGCGGATGTCATTTTAATGCAAAACGATCTATTGAATATCGTTTCTGCAATTCAATTAAGTAAGGCCACTCTTAGAAATATTAAACAAAATTTATTCTGGGCCCTTATTTATAATACCATTGGTATACCAATCGCTGCGGGATTACTCTACATTCCACTAGGCATAACTTTAAATCCAATGATTGCAGCCGCTGCCATGAGTTTTAGTTCTGTTTCTGTAGTACTTAATGCTCTTTCGCTTAAGACCTTTAAGCCGAAATTTACAGGGTCTTATGAAAAAGAACTAGTTAAGGAAACAAAGATCGAAACAATCTGCAAAGGCGAGACTTGTAACATTATTCTTGAAAACAATGAAGATGATTTAGAAAATACTGATTTAGAGAAAGAAGGAGAAAAAATGAAAAAGTTTTTATTAAAAGTAGATGACATGAGCTGTCAGCATTGTTTGAAACGAGTAAGCGAGGTTCTAGATAAATTTGGTGAAGTCAAATCATATGAGGTCTTTCTCGAAAAAGGCCAGGTTACCGTGATTCTGGAAGAAAATGTTGACATTCAACCAATCATAGATGCCATCGGTGATGCTGGATATCCTACTTCCCTAATCACTGAATAAGGCGCGATAAACCCAATAAAAAAGAGTTAGAATTTAATCTAACTCTTTTTTAATTTAATTACCAGATACCCATAAGAGACTGCATTAAAAGGCTCATCAATGTTATCCCTATCCAGCAGCAAAAACCCATAATAATTGGTTTACCGCCGGTTTTAATGAGTTTTATTAAATTGGTGTTTAATCCTATGGCAGCCATTGCAATTACTATAAAGAATTTGCTTAGTGCCTTTATAGGATCGAAGAAAGAGATATCTATACCAACAAAGCTTGTAAGCACTGTGGTAATTACAGATGCCAACACAAAATATATGATAAATGTTGGGAAAACCTTTTTCCAACTTATTTCTTTTGAAGTTATGTTTTCTTTTCTTTCGCTTCTCAATCTTGAAAATCCAAGTACTAGAGTGATTGGGATTATCGCAAGGGTTCTTGTAAGTTTAACAGTAACGGCCTTATCTAAGGTTGCGCTACCTAGATTATGAATGCTATCCCAAGTTGATGCGGCTGCTGTAACGGAAGATGTATCGTTAATTGCTGTTCCTGCAAACACACCAAATGATTCTCCTGACTCAGCTGAAAAGCCTAAAAGAGATCCGAGTTGAGGGAAGAGTATTGCGGCTATTACATTGAAAAAGAATATAACTGCTATTGCTTGAGCAACTTCTTCATCGTCAGCGTCTATTACAGGTGCAGCGGCTGCAATTGCGGATCCGCCACAGACAGAAGAACCTATTCCAACTAGCGCGGCTATTTTTCTGTCTACTTTCATGAATTTTTGCAAAACAAAAGCTATTAAAAGTGACATTGATATTGTGACTATTATTATTGGTAGTGATTGTTTTCCTGTATATATTACAACAGAAAGATTTAATCCGAAACCAAGCAGTATTACCGCCCACTGCAAAATTTTCTTAGATGCAAATCTAATACCACTAGTATAGTTACTTTTGTCTTTTATAAACGAAGTTACTACCATACCTAAAATAATGGCAACTACTGGTCCACCTATTACCGGAAACATTTTACCAATTATCCATGCGGGCACTGCAATTAAAATGCATAAAAGCAACCCCTTATAATTTTCCTTCATATTAAACCAACCTTCCTGTATCTTTACCAGTTGATTCTAACACAAATCAATGATAAGATAAATTAAATGTTATTGATTGATTGATTAGTATTTTTAATTGAAGGAGAGCTATGTTGGATTTTAGAGTATATACTTTTTTAGAGGTATGTAAAACAATGAATTACAGGCAGGCAGCTGAAAATTTGAACTTGAGTCAACCGTCTATAACGCAGCACATACATTATTTAGAGAATATTTATGGTTGCAAGCTATTTAATTATGAAAAGAAAGTTCTATATAAGACTAAAAATGCTGAGCTGCTTGAAACCGCAGCTAGGTCTATGATATATAACCATAATAAACTTATGAATTTAATACCTGTTGTAAATAAGGAAAGACTGCGGTTAGGTGCGACCAAATCCATAGGAGATTACTATATATCAGATATGATATCGGGCATATTGAAAAAAGAATTTAACCCAATTGAAATCTATGTAGATAATACTAAAAACCTACTTGATCAATTAGATAGTGGAGACTTAGATATCATACTTACGGAAGGTAACTTTGATAAGGATAAATATGGATACTCATTGTACAAGAACGAGGGATTTTTAGGTGTATGCAGCAAAAATCATAAATTTTCAAATAAAAGTATAGAATTAAAAGACATCTTAAATGAAACTCTTCTGTTAAGAGAGAAAGGCTCAGGAACTAGAGAAATCTTTGGTGACCTGCTTAAGCGCAATAATCTTAAAGCAGATAATGATAAGATATTAATCATAAGTAGCTTCGTGCTGATGAAAAAGCTCATTGGCAAGAATCTAGGGATTACATTTACATATAAGGAAGTTGTTGGTGATAGTGATTTGTCAACATTTACCATAAAAGGCATAGACATAAAGCACGAATTTAATTATGTTTATTTAAAGGACACTTTTTCAAATATCCCTTGCATTAAAGAGCTTGTAAATTCCGAGGGAAAACACATATATGAATAAAACCCACTTAAACCTTATCTTAAATGTAGTTTTGGTGGAGGTTGTGTAAATAATTTCCTGTTATTTTGACTTTAAAGGGCAGATATGGTAATATTTATCCGAATAGCAAGGAGAATAAATTATGATAGATTTACATACCAACATTTTTGATAAGATTATTGACGGCATGAATAAAAGTAAAAATTACTTTATTATAGGGATTATGTGTATAGCCCTTATATTTGCAGGAGCATATTATGCTATTGATTACGCAGATGCAGAAGAGGTTAGTCTAGGCCAGATAAGTGCAAGAGAAACCCTAGAAACTAAGCATAAGACAAGAGCGACTACTGTAGGCGAATTCTTAGAAGAAAACGATGTTCAAGTAGGCGAAAACGACTTGGTGATTCCGAGTGAAGACACCAAAATTAAAAATTCAATGAATATAGAAATCAAAGAAGCTTTTGAAATCAATATTAGTGTCACGGGTAAAACGGAATCGTGTTATGGATGGCCGGGCACCGTTGAAGAAACATTAGAGGCAAATAACGTTGAAGTTACAGAAGATGACATTGTGGACCCTACTCTGGAAGAGCAATTAGAACCGGGCATTACTATAGCCGTAAAAAAAGTGACTTTAGAAGAAGAAACCATAACTGAAACTATAAAGTTTAAAACAAGTATAAAATATGATGATAGCATAGATGCCGGAGAAACGAAAACAGTACAAAAGGGCAAAAATGGTGAAAAAGAAATTACTTACATGATTACATACGAAGACGATGAAGAAGTAAGCAGAGAAGTGATTGATGAAAAAATTGTTGCAGAAGCGATTAAAGAACAAATTATTATAGGAACAAAGGGCGCTTACGCAGCACCTTCTGAAGGTGAAGGCACTATTAACGGAAACAACTATACAAAAGTCTATAACGAAGTCAAAGCCTATTCGTATTACATGGGTAACGATGCAAGGGGAGCTTCTGGGAATTTATGCACTAGAGGAACGTGTGCAGTAGATCCTAATGTTATACCTCTTGGAACCAGGCTTTACATAGAAGGATATGGATATGCAGTAGCAAACGACACAGGTGGTAATATTAAGGGTAAAACGGTAGATCTGTACATGAGTAGTACTAATGAGTGCTATGCATGGGGCGTTAAGTATATAAAGGTCTATGTATTAGAATAGAAAATTGAATATAACTCTTGGGTATGGTATAATTAGTAAAAGATTTCTTCGTAACGAAAGGAATGAAATATGAGAGTTATAAAAATGTTAACACTCGCGTTAAGTGCATTTGCCTTCATAATGGGCATAGTAACACTTATTCTGATGAGTAAAGAAGAGGAATATTAACACAGTAGCCTTCGGTTTAAACCGAAGGCTTTTTCGTGTTTGCAATTAACAAGGATATGCTATAATATATATTAGTTAATGGAGTGAAAATATGAATGATAGACATTATGCATACATGCTTAGGTGTGGTGACAATTCGATATATAGTGGCTATACAAATAATCTAAATAAAAGGATTAAAGCTCATAATGAGGGGAAAGGTGCTAAATATACAAAAGCACGTAGACCAGTTTCATTAGCATATTTTGAGTTGTTTTCAAATAAAAGTGATGCTATGCGTAGAGAAAACGAATATAAAAAACTGACTAGAACTAAAAAGCACGAGTTAATTAAAAATGGAGGGATTATTATGTGTGAATATGAATTATCAAAAATGAAGAATTATGAAGAAGTGTTTTGGTTAAATCCTGACATAGGAAAACATAATGAAATACCCTTTAAACTAGAGGATATTGAAGAGGCGGAAAAAAGATTAAAAAGATTTGCACCATATATAATGAAAGCCTTTCCCGAAACGATAATTACTGAAGGAATAATAGAATCAACTTTGGTTCAGATACCAAAGATGAAAGAATATCTATGCTCTTATGACGTAGTTAATATAGAAGGTAAGTTGTTCTTAAAATGTGATAACCAGTTAGCTGTTTCGGGGTCAGTAAAAGCTAGAGGCGGAGTTTATGAAGTTCTTAAATTGGCAGAAAAAATTGCCATAGACGCCGGCATGCTAACTATGGATTATGATTATTCGATATTAACAGAAGATAGATTCAAGGAATTGTTCAGCAAATACAGAGTTGCGGTAGGATCAACTGGTAACCTAGGTCTTAGCATTGGTATAATTAGCGCTAAACTTGGATTTGGCGTAACTGTGCATATGTCTTCTGACGCTAGGGAGTGGAAAAAAGAACTGTTAAGAGAAAAAGGTGCAACAGTAGTGGAATATCCTGATGATTATCAGATAGCTGTAGCAGAAGGAAGAAAAGAAGCATTAGATGACCCATATTGTCATTTTGTGGACGATGAAGGATCTTCTGACCTTTTTTTAGGGTACTCGGTAGCTGCTAAAAGATTAGTTAAGCAGCTTGAAGATGCTAATATAGCTGTAGATAAAAAACATCCGCTGTTTGTTTATATACCTTGCGGTGTAGGAGGCGCTCCTGGAGGCATAACTTTTGGACTTAAGGAAATGTTCGGAGACAATGTTCATGTATTTTTTTCAGAGCCGACTCACGCGCCATGCATGATGCTAGGTCTTATGACTAAAAAACACGATGAAATATCAGTATCTGATATTGGACTAGATGGAAAGACTGTAGCTGATGGCCTGGCTGTAGGAAGGCCTTCAAAATTAGTGGGAAGCATTATGCAGACGCTTCTTGATGGTTCGTTTACAATAGACGATAATCGCCTATATAAAATATTATCTAAACTTTCTGAGTTAGAAAATATCAAATTAGAGCCATCGGCATGTGCTTCATTTATTGGCCCAGGGCTTGTAGTTAAGTCGAATAGATATGAATATATAAAAAATGCAACCCATATATTATGGGCTACAGGGGGCAGCATGGTACCTAAGGATGAAATGGATAGTTATATTAATACCTGTCGCTGTGATTGATCATACCTCGTAGAAAGCCGCCAGTTACTTTTTTGGTCTTTTTATCGTTATAGTACTCGATGCTGTATGAAAACTCATCGGCGCTAACTTTAATAATCCCATATGATCCAGGTTTACCGTCTCTTGGGCGACTTAAACTACCTGGATTTAGTATTTTTATACCGCTATGCTCGCCTAGATAAGAAACATGGGTATGACCAGCTAAGACAGCTACGCAGTTTTCTTCTTTAGCTTTATATGCTAAATTTAAATATGAGTTATCTATTCCGTACTGGTGACCGTGGACTATTAGAATTGTGCCATATGGTGTTTTGTATTTTATAAAATCATCTTGGCTTTGGGAACCGTCGCAATTACCCTTTACCATAATGATTCCTATACTCGTGAAATTTTTAAGTTCTTTTGCATCTTTGATATTGTCTCCACAGTGCACTATTAAATCTGAGTCACTATGTTTTTTTATTACATTTTTCGCTTTTGTTAAATCCCCATGTGTATCTGATATTACGAGTATTTTCATTAGAGCTCCTTTCAAATCATTAATATTTTACCATAAAAATATTCAAAAAGCAGGAAAATCCCGCATATACGAGATGATTCTGCTTTTATGGTTGGATATCATTATCTTTTATAGGCATTTAACGTTTCCATTGAAAAGTTTTAATTTTATGCAACCCTCTTTTGGAGAATTGTGTTTTGCTACATCGATAACTTCGTTAGCATTTACTCTACAGTCGCTTGATATATAGTTAAGAACGTTAATAATACCCGTGCTACTGAATTCTTTACCGTTGACTGTTTTGATTTCTCCATGATCAAGTCCTAACTCTAAGTATGTAGGATAATCTGAATTAATATTTTTCATCATTGCGAATCTCCCTTTTACTATAATTATACATAAGTATGAATAATTATTTAAATTTTAAATATATTATACACCTAATATGGTCAATGTCAACACATATTTTATAAAAATAAGAATAAATTTATATTTATGCACAAAGTAATTTAAAATATATTTTTAATAAGCTTACATTATTACTATAAATGATGTAAAATAAAGTATAAGGAAAAATATTTTTTCTAAGGAGTGTGTATGAAGGAATTCTTTAAAAGTGTATACGTAAAAGCAGGCGTAGCGCTTGTAATAAGTGGAGCAATTATTATTTTAATAAATCGGGTTGTCAATCATCCCGATACCATAAGTAATATTTTGGATAGTATTACTTCGGTTATGATGCCTATATACATTGGGTTGATATTATCGTTTGTTATGTGTCCTATTTATAATAGACTAGTTAAAGGAATATTTGGTAGAACTTCATTTGCTTTTATGACTGATAAAAGTGGTCTTCTTTATGCTAGAATAATGTCTAGTCTTATCGTGGTAATAATTATCTTTGTAACTTTAGGAATGTTTTTCGTTACTATAATACCTCAAATTATAACTAATTTAGCAGGTCTGATAAATGTTATGCCAGAAAGGCTTCAAGGCCTTCAATTATGGGCTGAAGAAAACGTGGGACAGTTTCCTCAAATAGCCGACGCAATAAATAGATTTGCTAATAGTAGCTATGAAACTGTGATTAGTTGGGTAGAGGAAAATATCCTTGTGGATGGTGACGGAAGCTTGGCTGCCGAACTATCATATGGAATAATAAGCACAGTAAGAGGAATAATTAATATATTTATTGGTATTTTGCTTTGTATATATTTGCTTAACTATAAAGAGCGTTTATTTGCCCAAGCAAGAAAAGCGACTATATCCGTTTGTTCTCAAAAGAGAGCAGAGGAATTACATGAGTTTATGAGCATAGCTAATAAAACTTTTATAGGATTCTTAGTAGGAAGAATTATTGATGCAGTTGTTATAGGTTGTATCACTTATGTTAGCATGAGTGTTATAGGTTTGCCGTATGTACTACTAATATCAGTCATAATTGGCGTTACGAATTTAATACCTTTCTTTGGACCGTTTATTGGAGCGATACCTTCGTTTTTCATTATATTCTTGTTAGATCCTATGCAATCTGTATACTTCCTAATAATGATACTGTTAATACAGCAGCTTGATGGAAATATAATAGGGCCACGCATTGTGGGAGATGCAATAGGGCTTTCTAGCTTTTGGGTTATCGTATCTATTCTTATCGGAGGAGGATTCTTTGGATTTATAGGCATGTTCTTAGGGGTACCTATATTTGCTATAATTTATACATATGCAGACAAGACATTTAAGAAAAAATTAAAAAGAAAAGATTTACCAGAACATACAGAAAATTACCTCAATTATGAAAGCTATGGTGTAGACAAGGAGGATTTGTTAAGTGGAAAAAAACGTAAATGATATCATTGAACTAGGGATACCTAAAGAAAATATTAATACAAATGTTTCTATGGCTCAGTATACTTCATTCAGAGCAGGAGGCACAGCTGAGTACTTAATAGTAGTTGATGATAAGACGCAATTAAAAGAATTGTTAAAATATGTCAAAATAAAATGCATAGACCATTTGTTAGTAGGAAATGGTTCGGATTTGCTTTTTAGAGATGGAATATATGAAGGAATAGTTATTAAATTAGGCAATGAATTCAAGAAGATCACTGTAAAAGGCGATGTGATTGTTGCAGGCGCAAGTAGTCCTCTATCTAAAATAAGCGCAGCTGCATCTGATAACTCACTAATGGGTTTTGAATTTGCATCGGGGATACCAGGAAGCCTTGGCGGTGGACTTTATATGAATGCAGGAGCATATGGAGGAGAGCTTAAAGATGTCATTATTGCTGTTAATGCTATTAGTCCAGATGGTAAGAATGAATACGTATTTAGCAATGAAAATATGGAATTTGAGTATAGAAATAGCGCATTGCAACGTAATAAAATGATAGTAACTTCTGCAGTTATCAAATTAAAAAAGGGTGAAAAGGAAGAAATTGCTGCTAAAATTTTAGAATTAACAACCAAAAGAAACAGCAAACAGCCTGTTGATTTTCCTAGCGCTGGAAGTACTTTTAAAAGACCAAAGCAAGGATATGCAGCCCAGCTCATAGAAGAAGCTGGTCTCAAAGGACTAACCGTTGGTGGAGCACAGGTTTCGCAAAAACATGCTGGATTTATTATTAATAAAGGAAAAGCTACAGCTACAGATATTATCCAGCTGATTAAGTTGGTTCAAAATACGGTTTATGACAATACTGGGATTATGCTAGAACCAGAAGTTAGAATTATTTAACTGAGGAGATGATGAAATGTACGAAGATTACAGATTAATATATGACCACCATACACACACTATATATTCCCACGGAAAAGGAGATATAGTAGATAATGTTAAGGTGGCTAGACAAAAGGGAATTAAAGAAATAGCGATAACCGATCATGGACCGGGGCATCATTTTTATGGTTTAGATAAGAAGAAGCTACCTGAAATGAGAAAGAAAATTGAAGAACTAAAAGTTATATATCCTGATGTAAAGGTTCTTTTAGGGGTGGAAGCTAATATCGTAACTATGGGCAATTTCCTGGATATTACCGTTGAGGAACTTAAGGATTATGATATAGTTTTAGCAGGATATCATTATGGGGTTTCCCATGGACACGTTTTTGATAACTATATTTGTTCACATTTTGGATTTCCGTCAGGGAGCAGACAAGCACTCGAGATCCTAAACACCGATATGACTATAGGTGCGCTATACGAAAACGATATAGCAATACTTACTCATCCGGGAGACAAGGGACCTTTTAATATTAAAGAAATAGCTAAGGTTTGCGCGGAAACGAATACTTTAATTGAAATTAATAATAAACATAAGCATTTAACCGTTGAAGAAATAAAGATGATCGAAAAATATGACGTTAAGTTTGTAGTGAGCAGCGATGCACATAAGCCTGAAGATGTTGGCTGCGTAGGGAAAAGTCTTCAGAGGGCTCGTGAAGCGGGTATTGATTTTAGCAGAATAGCAAACATCGAATTAAGTTGATGAAGGGGGATGAGGTTATGAAAGTTGTGATTATTACAGGACTTTCGGGTTCTGGGAAAACAAACGCTATTGATTGGTTTGAAGACCAGGGTTTTTATTGTATTGACAATATGCCTCCTGGTCTTATTAAGAATTTTATTGAGCTATCCAATTCTGAAAAAAGTACTGTTAAAGGTGTGGCTATAGGGGCGGACATAAGAGGCGGAGAGTTTTTTAAAGATTTAGATGATGTAATAGATAATTTGAGAAAAATATCTAAGGTAGAAAGTAAAGTTCTTTTTACTGAAGCATCTGTAGAAACCATCATAAGAAGATATAATGAAACGAGAAGGAAACATCCTTTGACTGGGGGATCTCCTAACAGGGATACCATTGAAAAAGAAATTAAGATGCTCAAAAAAATCAGAGAAAAGGCAGATTTTGTATTAGATACAAGTAGCATGAAAGTGGCAGACCTAAAGGGTGAGATGAGCAGAATTTTTCTCAGTGAAGATGGAGATAATAAATTCACGATTAATGTTAGTTCATTTGGATATAAATATGGTATTCCCCTTGAAACGGATATGATTTTTGATATGAGGTTCATTCCGAATCCCTTTTACGTTAAAAGCTTAAAGGAATTGACAGGAAATAATAAAAAGGTTGCTAATTTTGTTTTAAAACATCAAGTAGCTAAAGATTTTGTTTCGAATTTACATAGCATGGTTAATTCGATTGTTCCTGGCTATGTTAAAGAGGGTAAGTATCATTTGAATATTGCCTTTGGTTGCACGGGAGGCCATCATAGATCGGTGTGCATGGCAAATACAGCAGCTGAGATGTTTAAAAAGGATGGTTATCGAGTTTCACTAGAACACAGGGATTTATAGCGAACCGATAAGGGTTCGCAAATGTGTGGTGCAAGAGCCTCATAGTGGCATATACACCCAATATTCTTGTATTACTAAATAGCGGATGATATAATGGATGTAGTTTGATAATAAATTGTTAATATAAAGGAGTTTAAAAATGGAGAAATTAATTATTTCCGCTTGTATAAGCGGAGCAGAAGTTACAAAGGAACAGAATCCAGCAGTTCCTTATACTGTGGAGGAAATAGCAAGAGAAGCAAAGTCTGCATATGATGCAGGAGCATCTGTTATACATCTACACGTTAGATGGGATGATGGCACACCTACTCAGAGCACAGAAAGATTCCAAGAATGTTATGATGCTATCAGAAAAGTATGTCCTGATGTAATTATTCAACCTTCAACAGGTGGTGCGGTTGGAATGACAGATTTAGAAAGATTAGAATCCACAAACATAGTTCCTACACCAGAATTTGCGACTTTAGATTGTGGTACTGTAAACTTTGGTGGAGATGAAATATTCATAAACACTGATAATACTATAATGAACTTTGCGAAGATAATGCAGGAGAGAGGAATCAAACCTGAATTAGAAGTATTTGACAAGGGCATGGTTGACATAGCACTTAAAGTTGATAAAAAAGGTTTGTTAGAGCATCCTATGCACTTTGACTTTGTACTAGGAGTTCAGATGGCTGCTACAATTAGAGATTTAGTATTTATTTCTAATTCTATTCCTGCAGGTTCAACTTGGACAGCAACAGGCATAGGAAGAAATGCTTGGCATATCGCAGCAGCAACTATTTCAATGGGTGGA
The DNA here is from genome assembly GCA_012744355.1 of Clostridiales bacterium. Classification (GTDB taxonomy): domain Bacteria; phylum Bacillota; class Clostridia; order Peptostreptococcales; family Anaerovoracaceae; genus JAAYHV01. The sequence continues at coordinate 6,658 of JAAYHV010000045.1, read as the reverse complement.
CACGTAAGAGTTGGATTTGAAGACAACCTTTACCTTGAAAAAGGAAGACTTGCTAAGAGCAATGGCGAAATGGTAGAAAAGGCAGTTAAAATTGCTGAGTTATTAGGCAGAGAAATTGCAACACCTACTGAAGCTAGAGAAATTTTAGGACTTAAGCCTCTGGCTTAATTATATTTAACCAATTGCTCCGAGTAATACTCGGAGCAATTTTTTTAGGAGATATTATGTCATTTTCAAGTGAGACAAAAAATGAATTAGCGAGAATAACACTGGAGAAAAAGTGTTGTATGCTTGCCGAGCTTACTGGCTTTATGCGAGTTTCAGGCAGCTTAAGACTTGCCGGAAATGGTAAGTTTAAAATTGTGCTTACTACAGAAAATCCAGCTGTAGCAAGGCACTATAAGACTATGATTAAGACTTACTATAGTGTAGATGCAAAGCTGGAAATTAATGAATCAAATACTCCAAGGAAGATTGGTTACAGTTATTCCTTGACAATTTTACCTGAGGACAGAAGTGATTTGATTTTAAGAGAAACCGGTATTCTTTTGGTGCGCGAAGGCGAAGACTATATTTCTGATGGAATATATTTTAATAATTTACGTTCTAAATGCTGTAAGAAAGCATATCTTAGAGGAGTGTTTTTAGGCTGCGGTACCATCACTGATCCTAGCAAAAGATATCAGTTGGAATTTGTAACATCTAGTAGGCAGTTTGCTACAGACTTAAAAAAATTAATAGGATCATTTGTAGATTTAAACGCCAATGTGATAAAGAGAAATGGCAGCTATGTTGTGTATATTAAAAAAGCCGACTATATAAGTGATATATTGGCAATAATGAAGGCATACAACAGTATGCTTGAATTTGAGAATATTATGATCAACAAAGGAATTCGTGCTGAGGCTAGCCGAATTACTAATTGTGACAATGCTAATTTAGACAGAGCTGTTATCACTGCGGAAAAGCAGATTGGTCAAATTAATGTTATCAAAGAAAAGCTTGGTTTAGAAAATATACCAAAGCCTCTTAAAGAAGTCGCTGAGCTTAGGCTAGAGAATCCAGATGCTAATTTAAGTGAAATAGGAGAGTGGTTAATTCCTCCCATTCAAAAATCTGGCGTCAATAAAAGATTTAAAAAAATTAAAGAACTGGCAGAAAAGCTAAATCAAGAATAAAGACTTAAGCCAACTAGTAGGCAACTTTCAATAAAAGGTTTATTATTGCTCTTTAGCAAGTCAATTATTTTTCCACTTTCAGCGCCTGGCTGTATGACTAAATTCTTATATTCCTTTTTGCATTCCTGCAAAATTTTCAGTCCTGCTACGGGGTTAATGCACAGATCAACTACATCGATTTCTTCTTCAATATCGTTAATACTTTTGATTTCATAAGGTACGCTATACACTGTATAACCCTTAGAAATCAGCTTGTTTTTAATAGTACAAGCATATTTAGCTTCATTTAAAGTGTCACCAACTACGACGAATACTTTTTCTTTCATGGTTTGTTCTAAATCCATCTCTTGTTTACTCATCTCATCATCTCCTATAATAGTTTCGCTATAACTTTTTTTAATTATGCTAATTATAGCATAGCTTAATTATATTATCCAATTAGCGCAGACTATAGATAGTGTCAACCATTTATGAAAATGTCCCAACAAATTTCAAACATTAGCACCAGAAGCTGCCTGTTTCCACGGATGTGACATAGGTGGAATGTGCTTCTTTTTTGGTTCGGAGGGCAATTGCGCTAAATCAAAAGATTTTGAAGATGGCTTATGGTTGAGAAGCTTTTCAAGTGCGTAGACCTTCTCATTGATACATGTATACAGATGGTTATCAAAGGCTTTGATAACCATAGCAGAAGTGCCTTTACGGTGGTGGAGAGCAATGCCGAGGTCATCTACTGGAAGATAATAATTGTTATGATATTTAAGACAACTACCATTATCTATTTTTCTAGAAGATATCACCGCTAATATCAAATTAATTTTATCAAAATTAGGTTGTGTTTCAAAGACGGATTTGATATTATCAATAGGTAAAGCAAAGCGTTTATTAAATTTCTTTAAGTAAGATTTTAGAAATTCATTACAATTGATAGAGACGAGCTAGTTAAACTAAATCAGGCACATGCTAGAAGAATCAGAAACTAGAGATTATTCTGGTGACAACAAATTTATTCATTTATATAATGAATTGGGTAATCGAGATTAGAGGCTGACATTGGCCGGCTAAAATGAATATGAAAAGGGAATGGGTTTTTAATCCATTCCCTTTGAAGTTCCGTGCCAAATTTTGCTGAGTGCAACTTAGCAGAGAAGCCCTTCAGGGTGGAAAATTGTCACCTTGCGTTAATTAATACCTTATGAAATTGTTTTTAGAAATTCAAAACAAGGCTGCGTCAGTTGATATCTTACTATTAACGTATGGTTAAAAGACAGCATAGCCCCTAAATTGAGCCACGTTGAGACGATAGCATTGATTTCAAGAAAGAAAATGTATGAGAAATTAAAAAACTATTAGAAGATGTACTTGTAAACATATGCTACTTACGTTAATGTATAGGCATACTACATAGAGTTTAAAAGGGGATATGAAATCTCATGAACGGATTTGATACTATAGGGCAAAGTATGGATAGTGATGTTGTATGCAGGACATTTAATCTGTAGTTATCATTGGTTTGTTCTGAAGATTTAAATAATAGATGTCTTTTTTATAACCGTTTGAGGCAATTTCTAAGTTATGCAGACAAAACCACGTCCTAGTGAGGAGTTTTAATTGGAAAAGAAGGGAGAGGATGAAAATTGGAAAAAGAAATTCTTAAAAACACACTAATAGAGCCATGTTATGTGGAAGAATTAGTTGAAATTATTCGAAGCGATATTTCTGAAGAGGAGATGAAAACTGGCTTGTTGGGTTACCATTCTAACGATATCGCAGATGCGTTGGAGGATTTGACTCCTGATGAACGTAAAAAAGTTTATCGAGTGCTTGGACCGAAAGAAACAGCGGAAATTTTTTCTTATATAGAAAACCCAACAGAATATTTGGTGGAGATTAAGTTGGAGGAGTCTTCTAGTATAATCTCACAGATGGATTCTGATGATGCGGTTGACCTTTTGGAAAAGATAGATAGTGCGACAAGTGAAAAACTGATAAGCTTGATGGATCCAGAGTCCAGCCAAGATGTTCGCCTTATTCTTTCTTTTGATAATGATGAAATAGGCAGTAAAATTACGACCAATTTTATTGTAATTAAAAAAAATATGAGTGTTCGCCAAGCTATGCGTGAATTGATTTCACAAGCCGGAGAAAATGACAATATTTCTATGATTTATGTGGTGGATGAGGATGAACACTTTTATGGAGCCGTTGATCTGAAAGATTTAATCGTTGCCAGAGAGGATGACAGAATGGACAATCTCATCAGCACGTCCTATCCCTATGTAAAAGGTCACTATAAAATAAGTGACTGTATAGAACGAATCAAAGATTACGCAGAGGATTCTATTCCGGTTTTGAACGATGATGGAAAGATTATTGGCATCATTACAGCTGACGATATCATAGAGGTTGTGGATGATGAGCTGGGCGAAGACTATGCAAAACTGGCTGGCTTAACGGCAGAGGAAGATATCAATGAGACAATGCTTAAGAGCATAAAGAAGAGGCTCCCGTGGTTGATTATTCTTTTGTTCTTAGGTTTCCTTGTTTCATCGGTAGTAGGAATATTTGAACCCGTAGTTGCTATACTTCCAATTATAATTAGTTTCCAATCCTTGATTTTGGATATGTCAGGAAATGTTGGAACGCAGTCACTAGCGGTTACCATAAGGGTTCTGATGCATGGCAATCTAAAGGCAAAGCAGAAAAGAAAACTTATATTTAAAGAGACGCGTGTAGGGCTTGTAAATGGGCTGTTCTTAGGCGTGTTAGCCTTTATCTTTACTGGAATTTATGTTTTTGTATTCAGACAGATGCCTTTAACTAATGCCTTTCTCATTTCCGGATGCGTAGGAGTCTCTTTGGTTGTAGCAATGGCGGTTTCCAGTTTGGTAGGCACAGTGATTCCAATGTTTTTCCATAAGATTAAAATTGATCCAGCGGTTGCATCTGGTCCATTGATCACTACCGTGAACGACTTGGTTGCCGTGTTAGTTTATTATAGTTTGTCATGGGTTTTCTTGATTAATATATTCAAGCTCATCTGAGCACGGGTAAGAAAAGCACTAGCAAAAAATGAAATTTTCATTAATATTGATGTTAGATACATATGTTGGCAGTTGGTTTTTAATTTGATGATGGCGGAAGTGACTTTTAACGAATTTGATTTACAAATAGCAGGAGGCAGTGTATATAATTTGAAAGAAGGTTAAGTAGAAATTTCAAGTTTGGAAGCAAAAGTGGCATAAACCCTTTAATCACAGGGCTTATGCCACTTTGTCTACATGTTATATAATGATCTCTATTTATAAATTAAAATTTTTATTTCTTCCCTTTAATAATTAATAGCGCAGCATTCTTCGTAGCTGTAACTGGGTTCTACACTGATTACTCATTTCAATACCAAAAGTTTTTTCACATGCTTCAATAATCTCATCATAGTATGTAAATTGATAAGTAAACACATCTACTTTCACACAGCAGTATTTTTTTAATGAGTTAAGTATTCTGCCGACTGGAAACTGATGATTAAGTTTTGCCTGGAGCAAACGAATAAGAACAAGTGCCGTAAAGCAAGTAGCAAGCGGATAAAATTACAAAACAAATTGAAGCCCAATACTATCAAGAACTGGCAACGTAAATGTGGCAGACAGATTACAGATATTAACTGGACGGGTATGCTACGCAAAATTAATCAATACTATAGTAATAGAGATTATGAGAAGTCAGCCGATGTCTAAAGAAAAAGTACTAACTTATTGGTAGTTATTTTATGAGTGAGAGGCAGCTTTATTTAGATGCCTGATTTCATATAAAAGCCATACACCAGTTAATATAAAAGCACCCAGATCAGAAAAAGGACCGGACCACCATACACCTTCTAATCCAAAGTAATGAGGAAGAATTAGAAGAAGTGGGATAAATATAAACACTTGTCTAGATAATCCTAACAGCGTAGCTTGATTGGGTTTGCCTACAGCTTGGAAATACCCTGAGCTTATCATTTGTAGTCCTACTAGAGGTATGAACTTGAAAAATATTCCCATGGCATGTGTTCCCATATCAATCAACTGGGGGTCTTGGTTAAAGAGTCCGATCAATTGAGCTGGCCAGAGCTTAGAAAATATAAAGCCTAGAGTTACTACAAAAGTAGCTGAACCTGCGGAGAATTTCAAGGTACTTTTAACGCGTCCTAGTTCTTTGGCTCCATAATTATATCCTATGATGGGTTGGGCACCTTGGCTAATGCCCATGGCAGGCATTACAAGAAAAGTGACAATACTCATAATTATACCTATAACAGCTAAAGCCATATCTCCTCCATAGTGAGCTAAACTGCGGTTGAGGACCAACTGTTGAATGCTACCAGATAATTGTAAAATAAAAGTTGGGAAACCTGCTATTAAAATACTTTTAATTATTAGTGCTCTGAGTCTAAAATTTTCAATACGTATCTTTAACATGCTATTACCTGAAAAAAAATAATATAAAACCCATGTACTAGTTATGCTATAAGAGATAATTGTGGCTAGTGCTGCTCCCTTAATTCCCCAATGAAAGATGAATATAAATATATAGTCTAAGATGATATTAGTAATTGTTCCAATTAACATAGTATTCATTGCAACTTTTGGATTACCTTCAGCGCGAATAAAGTTATTCATACCTGTACCAATAGCCAAAAATACGCTACCAATTAAAATTATTCTTAGATAATCACTAGCAAGTGGCAACAAAGTTGGGCTAGCTCCAAATAAGGTTAAAATCGGTTTAAGAAATATTAATCCAAATATGGTTAATGAAATTCCAATTATTAGAAACAGCACTAAGGCGTTACCAATAATCTCTTCAGCTTCAGTTTCGTTTTTTTCACCTAAACGAATCGATATTAATACTGTACCTCCCATGCCGATTAACATAATACAAGCAACAAAGCTTGTTACAATGGGGAAACTTACCGTCACTGCGGCTAGTCCCATATCGCCTATACCACGGCCTATAAATATACTATCAACTATATTATATAGAGAGTTAACTAGTAATCCGACGATGGCAGGGAGAGAAAACTTTAGCAGTAATTTAGGAATCTTTTCTTCTTTCATTTGTGCTGTTTTATTCATATCGTACCCCTTTAAAAGTATTTATATAACACATCACACGGCATTATAACATAAATAAATAAACAAGCAAGTGAGATGATTATAGTAGGATCAAGCTCAAAAACGAGTAGTTTCATGTTGTCTTGGTGCGAAAGATAATAATTTTAAAACCTACTGGAGATTGTATTGGAATAATTTGGATCTTCTTTAAAGCATCTTCAATTGAAAATATAATATAAACACAATGAATTCCAAGAATGAAAGCAGATTGTAACGGTACTAAGTTCTCAGAAGTAGGAATCAAAGCGAGGCATTCTGAAGTTGACCAATATCCTCAGAATCTGAATAAATAATTATGTATACACCAAAACATATTATGTGACT
>JAAYHV010000044.1 GCA_012744355.1 Clostridiales bacterium | reverse complement strand
GGGAAACTGGGAAGGCAAACATGTACGTAAGGTAAAACTATAATTGCGAGTCAGAAGACCTACAAAAATAGATATAAACACAGATGTGTTTTAATGCGCACAAAACGGCTGCGATAACTATGTTATCACGACCGTTATTTTATTTATATAGACTTAAATGGAGGAAGTATATTTGAAAAAATTAAGTAAAAACAAAATCTATAATTCAATTATGGCAATTGCCATAATGCTTATGGTAGTCGCTGGAGTAATGGTAGTAGGAAACTTGCGAGGTTGGTTTGGTGATACGAATAGTTATGCCATTAACGGAGAGAATGTTTCGTGTTCAGAAAAAATTGGAGCGGTTAGTCTAGAGCGCGATGGAGTTTCTTATGAATTAAAAGAAAATGACGTTTTAAGAGATGGAGACATTATTGAAACCAAACATGGTGGAATGGCTACAATAAAACATAGTGATGCTAATTTAAGCTTAAATGACAATACTAAAGTTAGTATAAAGACTGAAGAAGGCAACTTAGCATTTGAAGTTTTCAGAGGTGAAGCCTTTGCTGACACAAACAAAAAAATTAATGTACACGTAGATGAAAAGGAATTAGAACTAGAAGGGGTATCAAGCATAAGTGTACCAATAGGCACAATAGAAGTACTTGTTCTAAATGGAAATGCTAAGTATAAAGAAAATTTAGCTGAGCAAGGTCAGACGATGACAATATTAGAAAAAGAAGTACTTGTAGGAGAGGCAAAGATAGAATCATTAAATGAATTTATTATAGCAAGAATTGCGATAGTAGATACTGGCAAAAGCCTGTGCTTTAAAGAAGCTGATATTGAAAAATTGAAAAGCGATAGACAAGCTGAGGAAGAAAATGCAAAAAAAGAGATTTTAGCTAAAGAAGATGACGAAATTGCGGTTGAAGAAGCTAGACAATATACAATAGCAAATCCGAATGAAACAGTCAAAAAAAGCAGTAGCAAAGATAAAGACAGTAAGATCCCTGCAATCTTAGAATCTGATAGTTGCACTATAACAATCAGATGCGACACCATATTAAATAATATGGGAGACTTGACTTCTGGCAAGAATAAGTATGTACCTTCAAACGGTACTATACTTGCAACTTCTTCAATTGACTTTGATGAAGGAGAAACTGTGTTTGATGTACTAAAAAGGACTTGTAGTAGGGCGGGAATACAACTTGAATACAGTTATACACCTCTGTATGGTAGCTACTATATTCAAGGAATTAACAACCTTTATGAGTTTGACTGTGGTGCCGAAAGTGGATGGATGTACAAGGTTAATGGTTGGTTCCCTAATTATGGTAGTTCGAGTTATGAATTAAAAGATGGAGACAGTATTGTATTGTGCTATACCTGCAAAGGCCTAGGTGCCGATGTTGGATCAACATTTATGTAATAAATTAAGGATTAGTATATATAAGATTATTGAGGAGGACGTGTAATGAGATTAAGAAAGAAACTCTTGACGCTAGTTATGGTATTTGCAATGGTAATAACAACCATGCCTTTACAAGCCATGGCCGGAGAAGCTGGAACAGCAGTACCGGAAAAGGTTTTAAGTGCGCAGTGGAATGAAACATATGATGTTTTTTACCATGCGGCAGGGGAGAGCTATAACAGTGCTATATTTACATCAGAAGATGTTCTATCAGTAGGAGGTAGTAGTTACAATATTAAAAATAAACCGACTGCTATAACTACTGTGGTGGATGGAAGTACGGTTACGATAAGCTTTACAAATTTGACTAGGCCGATAGGTCAAATAAGCGATGAATGGAATTCAACTGAACAGGGAGAAGTATATATTAAGTATAACTCTGATATTCCTGAAAAATCAGTTGTTTATTCGGGAAATTCAAACTTACAAACACTTGTTTTAACTGATGTACCTGAAGGCACATACAGTTTAACAAATGGTGCTATATTTGAAAGGGCTAACGAGTCTAGCCTAGGTACAGATCTTGGCAATGGAATAGTAAAAGAGAGAAGTTTTGGTTCACTTCCCAATATTACTGTAACTGTTGCAAAAGAAACATCTAATGATGAGTCTGAAACAGATAAAGAAAAAGATAAAGATGTAACAAAAAAAGAAAATCTTGTTTCAAATACAAAGGCGCCTTTAAAGACTTTAGGGGCATCACTTGGCAAGGTAAAAGTAGTAGTTGAGAATACAACATTCCCAAAAGCGAACGGGGCAGCGTGGGATGGACAATTAGTTGATAAGTGGGTTGATATTTATCCTGAATCAACTATGGCTAGTTGTTTTTTAGAGGCACTCAATCAAACCAATTCTGGATATACGCAGTCAGGAGCTGAAAGCAATTACATAGGCTCAATTCATGGCCTTGGTGCTTTTGACGGCGGCAGCGCATCAGGATGGATGGTTACACTAAACGATTGGTTCATAAATGAAGGCATTGGTGGAATTACTGTAGAAAATGGAAATTTGCAAGACGGTGATTTAATCAGAATCATGTATACGTCAAATGGCTACGGCGCAGACTTAGGTAGTTCGTGGGATAATAACGAAAAGACTCTGGCCGATCTAGAGTCAAACATAGGTTCATTAACACCAGAGTTTAATAAAGACACACATGAATACGAATTAGTTGTACCATCTGGTACGGAAAAGGTTAAAATCACTCCAACAGCTACAAACAAAAACTTCCTTGTTAAGTCGTTTGTAGGAGATAAGGAATACAAGAGAACACAAGAAATACCTGTAGTGGATGGCATGAAGATAAAGGTGATTTGCGGAGATCCAGCATGGCCTTCTATGAACGGAGGCTCTTATGGTGGGGCAGATTCAGTTCCTGCTGAAACGTACACGATTACGGTAGTAACTAACCATACACCTACAATTAAGAGCGGAGTTGAAAACAATGCTGTAATAAAAATATTAAAGGGCACTAAATACAAAGTTGATCTGCTAGACATCTTCGAAGATGTGGAAGATGAAGAATTGACTTATAAGGTATCAGTAGACTCAGGAGAATATATCCTAGCTGACTCAAAATATTTATATGATGTTGATGCATTTGTTGATGTAGACTTTAGATTTATAGCTAATGACGGCACTGAAAATTCACCAGTATATCACGTGACGCTAAGACCTGTATCGGAAGTTGATGTTTCCAAGTTAGAATCATTGTTGGTACATCGTAGTTACAACCCTAATGATGATAATGTACTACTAAAAAATGATAGTGATTCATATACTACAACAAATGTTTTTAATAGTAGTACGCTCGAATATGATTTAGGCGTAATAGGCGATAATGATAGCAGCTTAAGATTAAGAGCTAAACCTGAAGAAAAAGGGGCTACAGTTACATTAAAATGTAATGGAGAAGAAAAGGACGTTACATACAGCTCAGGAGATTCTAAATGGGCTAGCTGCTTAAAAGCTGGGAAGAATGTAGCTGAATTGGTGGTGACACCTGCAAAAGGTTCTGACAAACTTCCTCGTACATATAAGTTGATAATAGTTTGTGAGCCGTCGTTAAAAGACTTGACGGTAGATGCGGGCAAACCCGTTTATTGGGACAAGGCTTTTAAAACAAATGACAAAGAATATACTATAACTTTAGACGAAGATGTGAGCATATTAAATTTTGACGCTACTCCAAGACACAAAGAGTGCATAGTTGAATATAACGGTGGAGATAATGTACTTAATGCATCTAGCATTGGTAAAGTAGACGTAAAAGTTTTAGTAGGTGAAGGTGAAGACCTGGTAACTAATACCTATGTAGTTAATTTGAACAAAGTACCTTCATTTACTTGTAATTTTAATGTAAATATTAAAGATGCAGTAATAAGCGTATTCGATCCAGAAGGTGCATCTGTTAATCCTAACAAGGATAGTATTTATACGGGATTGTTCTCTGATATGACGTATACTTATGTTGTTAGCAAACATGGCTATATTTCAGCAACTGGTGAAATACCTGCTGGAGGTGGAGAAATTATAGCCACCTTAGAAAAAGCGGCTACAGGTTTACCTGAGGTAGATTCGCAGTGGAAAAATTTCCGTGGCGATGATTCAAACATGGCAATAGTTGATGTTAAAACACCTATAGATAAAGAAAAGACGGCACTGCTTTGGAATAAAAAACTTGGATCTGGCTGGAGCGCATCCCCAAGCATACATATTATTGTTGACAATGCATTAATCGTATTGTCTGGGAAAAAGATATATAAGCTTGATTTAGAAACAGGTGATGTTCTACAAGAAGGGGATTTGGTAGCATCTCCTGCATTTGGCTATACGCCATCTGTTTATGCTGAAGGTATGATATTTGTTCCGTTAGCTGATAGTACAATACAGGCATTTAATGCTAAAACGCTTGAATCACTATGGGTATATAAGGACCCAATTAAAGGAGGGCAATCCTTATCACCGATAACATATTCTGATGGATATATTTACACGGGATTCTGGGTTAGACCAGGAGCTGATGCAAATCATGTCTGCTTAAGCGTTACGGATGAAGATCCTACAAGAACTGATGAAATCAAAGCACCTACTTGGAGAAGAACTCAAAAAGGAGGATTTTATTGGGCGGGCTCAGTAAACATTGGAGAGTTTAACATAGTTGGAGGTGACGGCGACGGTCCTGACGACGGCGAATTTGATAATGTAGTTACTTCGATGAACAGTAAAACTGGCGAAGTTGTGTCTCAATTAAATATAAGCGGTGCACAAAGAAGTTCAATTGCTTATGATAAAGGAAAAGGAAAGATATACTTCACAACCAAGGTTGGTAATTTGTACAGTGCTGACATTAATGCAAAAACAGGAGTGCTATCTAATCTAATAGGGAAAAAATTGCCTGGGAGCAAGCAATCAACAAGTACACCTGTTGTATATAAGAATAGAGTATATATAGGTCTTGGCGCTGGATTTGGTAATCCTAGTAAAATCGTAACTTTAGATGCAACCACGTTAGATGAACTTTACTCCTTAGAGGTTAAAGGATATCCACAGTGCTCAGTATTGCTTTCAACAGCATATGAGGAAGAAACAGGTTACATATATCTGTATACAACTTACAATGCCAAGCCTGGTGGAATACAGATGATAAAGACAAAAGCTAATGCAACGTCAGCAGATGATGCTGAAGTTATAGACATATACGACGCTAAAGGGTTTGAAAATTATTGCATAGCAAGTATTATCTG
>JAAYHV010000043.1 GCA_012744355.1 Clostridiales bacterium | reverse complement strand
CCTAATCTCTTTTGTAAAGTGGTTGTGATTGCTGCTGTTAATGTAGTTTTACCATGGTCAACGTGACCAATTGTACCGATATTAATATGCGGTTTTGTTCTCTCATAATGTTTTTTAGCCATTTTTTCCTCCTAAAACAATAATTAATCAATATGTTATTTGTTTATATCTTCTATTAAGCTATCTGGTAATTTTTCAAAGTGGTCGAATTGCATTACATACGTTCCTCTTCCCTGAGTCTTTGAACGTAAGTCTGTTGCATATCCAAACATTTCAGATAACGGAACCATACCTTTTACGGATGCAGCTCCAAGATTAATATCTGTGCCTTCTATTTTACCTCTTCTAGAGCTTAAATCTCCTATTATATCCCCCATATGATCTTCAGGACAAGTTACCTCTACCTTGAAGATTGGTTCTAGTAGCGCTGGTTTACCTTTTTGAGCCGCTTCCTTAAATGCCATTGAAGCCGCAATTTTAAATGCCATTTCTGACGAATCGACTTCATGGTATGAACCATCATATAACTCTACTCCGATATCCACAACTTGGTAACCTGCTAAAGGACCAGTTTGCATCGCTTCAACAATACCATCTTGAATCTTTGGTACATATTCCTTAGGAATCGAACCTCCAACTAATGCATTCTTGAATTCAAATCCTGCGCCAGCTTCTCTAGGGAATACTCTGATTTTAACATGTCCGTATTGACCACGACCACCAGATTGCTTAGCATACTTGTGATCGATATCAACAGGTGCAGTAAGTGTTTCTTTGTAAGAAACCTGTGGTTTACCTACATTAGCTTCGACCTTGAATTCTCTCAGAAGTCTATCCACTATGATTTCCAAGTGAAGCTCACCCATGCCTGCTATGATAGTCTGGCCTGTATCCTCATTTGTATATGTCTTAAATGTAGGATCCTCTTCTGCTAGTTTAGATAAAGCAATTCCCATTTTTTCTTGGCCGGCTTTTGTCTTAGGTTCAATAGCAATTTCTATTACCGGATCTGGGAAGTCCATAGACTCTAATATTACAGGTGACTTCTCATCGCATAACGTATCGCCTGTTGTTGTCTGTTTTAGTCCTACAGCAGCTGCAATGTCTCCAGAGTAAACGACCTTTAGGTCTTCTCTTTTGTTAGCATGCATCTGAAGTATTCTTCCTACTCTTTCCTTCTTGCCCTTAGTAGAATTATATACATAAGAGCCAGCATCAAGTTTACCTGAATAAACTCTAAAGAAAGCAAGCTTACCAACGAACGGATCTACCATTATTTTAAATGCCAAAGCCGAAAACGGCTCTTCGTCGCTTGATGGTCTGTCTACTTCTTCTTCTGTGTCAGGGTCAAAACCTTTAATTGCAGCTACATCAGTTGGAGCCGGCATATAGTCGACAATAGCATCTAGCATCATCTGCACGCCTTTGTTTCTGTATGCTGATCCACAAATCACTGGAATAATTCTATTATTAATAGTTTCAATCCTAATTACATCCCTTATTGCTTGTGGGTCAATTTCTTCACCCTCTAGGAATTTAATCATAATTTCTTCGTTAGCATCTGAAACGTTGTTTAATAGAACTTCTCTCCATTTCTCTGACTCTGCTTTCATATCTTCAGGGATTTCAGTAATTTCTATTTCTGTTCCCAGTTGATCTTTATAGACCTCTGCTTTCATTTCTACTAAATCGATGATTCCTATGAAATCATCTTCAGCACCGATAGGTAGCTGGATAGGTACTGCATTTGCTTTTAATCTATCTCTAACCATGTCAACTACTTTAAGGAAGTTTGCTCCCATGATATCCATCTTATTTACAAATATCATTCTTGGAACATGATACTTTTCAGCTTGCCTCCATACGGTTTCTGACTGTGGTTCAACTCCACCTTTGGCGCATAGTACTGTAACGGCTCCATCTAAAACACGTAAAGATCTTTCAACTTCTACTGTGAAGTCAACGTGTCCAGGTGTGTCTATTATGTTAATCCTTGTATCCTTCCATTGTGCGGTAGTAGCAGCAGAGGTTATTGTGATGCCACGTTCTTGTTCCTGCTCCATCCAGTCCATCTGCGCGGCACCTTCATGTGTCTCGCCGATTCTATGAGTCTTTCCTGTATAAAACAAGATTCTTTCTGTAGTTGTTGTTTTACCAGCATCTATGTGTGCCATAATACCGATATTTCTAGTTTTCTCTAATGAAAATTTTCTAGGCATAATAATCCTCCTTCCTGCTTATATTTTCATAAATTTCTTTTTTCAATTCTTGCACCCTTACCATCTGAAATGTGCGAAAGCTTTATTAGCTTCTGCCATTCTATGAGTGTCTTCCTTCTTCTTAAAAGATGCTCCTGCGCCGTTAGCTGCATCCATTATTTCTTTAGCTAATCTATCCGACATAGTTCTCTCGCCTCTAAGCCTAGTATATTTTGTTAACCATCTTAAACCAAGAGTTTGACGTCTTTCGACCCTTACTTCTATTGGTACTTGGTAGTTTGCACCACCTATTCTTCTAGCTTTTACTTCTAGCATAGGCATGACGTTAGTCATTGCCTTTTCAAAAACTTCCAATGGAGCTTCTCCAGTCGTTTCTTTCACTTTTTCAAAAGCATCATAAACAATCTGTTGAGCTACACCCTTTTTACCGTCAAGCATAATGCTGTTAATTAACTTAGCAACCACTATACTTCCGTAAACTGGATCTGGAAGTACTTCTCTTTTTGGTATATTACCTTTTCTTGGCACTTCTCTTCCCTCCTCGCTGAGTAGCTTTCGCTACTTGCACAATAAATTATCAATCGCACATTACTCTTCACCCATAAGGATTACTCTACCGATACCTGCAATTTCTGGTCCAGTAGTCTCGAGCGGGGTACTCGACCAACACTATTTGGTGGCCGCGGCGCCTTAATATATTATATATCAAGGGCTAATCCCGTAATTAATTTCTTATTTTTTTGGCTTTTTCGCTCCATATTTAGAACGGCCTTGAGCTCTATCTGCTACTGCTGCAGTGTCTAAAGTTCCTCTAACGATATGATATCTCACACCTGGAAGGTCCTTTACTCTACCGCCTCTGATTAAAACAACACTATGTTCTTGCAGATTGTGTCCAATACCAGGAATGTAAGCACTTACTTCGATGCCGTTTGTTAGTCTTACTCTTGCAACTTTTCTAAGTGCTGAATTAGGCTTTTTCGGTGTAACAGTTTTTACAGCTGTACAAACTCCTCTTTTTTGAGGTGATTTAATGTTTGTTTGAGCTCTCTTTAAAGTGTTCATACCTTTGCCTAATGCTGGCGAGCCAGACTTCTTAACTGAAGTAGTTCTACCCTGTCGTACTAATTGGTTTATTGTAGGCATTATTTTCTCCTTTCCTGTAAATTTATTTTAAGCAATTAAATTAATCGCACAAAACCGATAAAATTATATCAACAAAACATATGTTTTGTCAATGGTTATTTGATATTAGTTATTGTTCGGTGATTAAAATCCTAGATTCTTCCATTCCAGGTTCCACTTCGACTTCAACATCTTGATAGTGGTCCATCATATATTGGTTTTCACCGTAGTCGATGTCTATATTTTTATAAATTTCCATACCTGTTCCTGCAGGTATCAATTTACCAATCATAACATTTTCTTTTAATCCTAAAAGTTTATCATTCTTTCCTTTGATAGCCGCATCTGTAAGAACCTTTGTAGTTTCTTGGAATGATGCTGCTGATAAGAACGAACTTGTAGCTAGCGCCGCTTTGGTAATACCAAGCAGATTTCTCGTAGCAGTTGCATTCTCTTTTCCTTCTTCTGTAGCCTTATTATTGGCTTCTTCTATATCAAATCTACTATATAGACTTCCAGGAAGCAGTTGTGTTTCGCCTCCATCATCAATTTTATATTTAGACAACATCTGACTTACAATTACTTCTATATGCTTATCATTTATATCTACACCTTGTTGCTTATATACTCTCTGTACTTCTTTTAGTAGATATTCATAAACACCCTCAACACCTTTAAGTCTCATTATATCATGAGGATTTAACGAACCTCTTGTAATTGCATCTCCGGCTTTTATATCATCGCCCTCTTTTATGTTTAGTCTTGCACCGTACGGAATAATGTATTCTGTTTCCTCTTCACCGCGTACAATGACTTCTGTTTTGTTATCATCTCTTGGAGTAATAGAAACAACAGTACCTTTTGCCTCGCATATCTCTGCCATACCTTTAGGTTTTCTAGCTTCGAAAAGTTCCTCTACTCTAGGAAGACCTTGAGTAATATCGCTACCAGCTACTCCACCAGTATGGAAGGTTCTCATAGTAAGCTGTGTACCTGGCTCACCGATTGATTGTGCTGCGGTAATTCCTACTGCTTCGCCTCGTATTGCCACTTCGCCTGTAGCTAGATTTCTGCCATAACATTTAGCACATACTCCCTTTTTACAGTTACACTTCATTACCGATCTAATTAATACTGATTCTACTTTAGATTCTTCAATTTCAACAGCAATTTCATCTGTGATTTGCTCACCACCAGCTACTAATACTTCACCAGTTTCTGGATGAACCACGTCGATTAGAGCAATTCTGCCCATTATCCTCTGATTTAAAGGTTCAATTGTTTCGCGTCCATCTATAAACTCTCTAATTTCAACGCCCTCAGTAGAGCCACAGTCATCTTCTGTTATGATTACACTGTGAGATATATCAACAAGTCTTCTTGTTAAATACCCTGAATCGGCTGTTCTAAGTGCTGTATCGGCTAATCCTTTACGCGCTCCGTTAGATGATATGAAGTATTCAAGTATCGAAAGTCCTTCTCTAAAGTTAGCTGTAATCGGAATTTCTACAATATGTCCTGTAGCATTTGCCATGAGTCCACGCATACCACTGATTTGACTAATCTGTCTTTCGCTACCTCTTGCACCAGACTTAGCCATGATATACAGGTTGTTTAACGGATCCAACCCCTTCATAAGGTCTCGTGATACATCATCAGTTGCCTTTCCCCATATTTTAACAATTTGGTCATGTCTTTCGTCATCTGACACTAGGCCTCTTCTAAATGCATTTTCATATTTATCTACTTCTTTTTCTGCCGCCTCTATGATAACCTTCTTTGTTTCAGGTATTTTCATATCTGAAACTCCGATGGTAACTGCTGCTATTGTAGAATAATGATAACCAACGCTCTTAATATAGTCAAGCATCAAGACAGTTCCTGTGTTACCATGTTTCTTATAGCATTTGTTGATTATTGAACCCAGTCTTTTCTTGTCACACAAGAAGTCAACTTCTAGTGAATAAGGATCTACGCTTCTATCTACAAAACCCATGTCCTGTGGTAATTCCTGATTAAATATGAACCTACCAACTGTTGATTCAACTAGTTTACCTCTAACATCATTTTCAAGGAAGACTCTTACTTTTACTTTTGCATGAATTCCTACTACATGATTTTGGTAAGCCATCAACATCTCGTTTATGTCTGTAAACGTTTTACCGTCTCCTTTGTCAGCTGGAGTATTTCTTTTCTCACTTCCCAGATGTGTTAAGTAGTAACTGCCTAGTACCATATCCTGCGTAGGAATAGTAATAGGCGAACCATCCTTTGGTGCTAAAATATTATTTATTGATAGCATCAAGAACCTTGCTTCTGCCTGTGCTTCTACTGATAGAGGTACGTGAACAGCCATCTGGTCTCCGTCGAAATCGGCGTTAAACGCTGTACATACTAACGGATGAAGTTTAATAGCTTTGCCTTCTACAAGTACTGGCTCAAACGCTTGAATACCAAGTCTATGAAGGGTAGGTGCACGGTTAAGCATTACAGGATGATCTCTAATAATATGCTCTAATACATCCCATACTTCAGGTTTGAATTTCTCAACCATTCCTTTTGCGCTTTTAATATTGTGTGCATATCCTTGTCCTACTAATTCTTTCATTATGAAAGGCTTAAAAAGTTCCACTGCCATCTTCTTAGGAAGACCGCATTGGTAGAATTTAAGTTCAGGGCCTACTACGATTACTGAACGTCCTGAATAGTCTACACGTTTTCCAAGTAAGTTCTGACGGAAACGTCCTTGCTTACCTTTAAGCATATCTGAAAGTGATTTAAGTGGTCTAGATCCAGGTCCTGTAACTGCACGGCCTCTTCTGCCGTTATCGATTAGAGAATCCACAGATTCTTGAAGCATACGCTTTTCATTTCTAACGATAATTTCAGGAGCTCCTAGTTCCAATAATTTCTTAAGTCTATTGTTTCTATTTATTACTCTTCTATATAAATCGTTTAGGTCAGAAGTTGCAAATCTGCCACCTTCTAATTGTACCATTGGTCTTAAATCAGGTGGAATTACAGGTACTACGTCTAATATCATCCACTCAGGCTTGTTTTCAGAAAGTCTTAAAGCTTCAATAACCTCAAGCCTTCTAACAAGTTTTATTCTCTTCTGTCCTGAAGCTGTTTTTAGCTCTTCATATAATTCTTTTGACATCTCTTCTACATCTATGTTTTCAAGAACAGTTTTTATTGCTTCTGCACCCATACCTGCTTTGAAGGCTTTTCCATATTGTTCTCTTAGATCCCAATATTCATTTTCTTCAAGAATCTGCTTGTATGATAAAGATGTATCGCCAGGGTCAGTTACTATGTATGAAGCAAAGTATAAAACTCTTTCTAAAAATCTTGGAGTAATATCTAAAACCAGTCCCATCCTGCTTGGTATTCCTTTGAAATACCAGATATGAGAAACCGGAGCAGCTAATTCTATGTGCCCCATTCTTTCTCTTCTGACCTTTGCTTTAGTAACTTCTACTCCACAACGATCACATACAATACCTTTGTATCTTATTCTCTTATATTTACCACAACTGCACTCCCAATCTTTCATTGGGCCAAAAATTCTTTCACAGAAAAGACCGTCTTTTTCCGGCTTTAAGGTTCTATAGTTAATAGTCTCAGGTTTTGTAACTTCTCCTCTGGACCAGTCCAGTATTTTTTCTGTTGACGCTAAGTTGATCTGTAAAGAATCAAAGCTAATCAATTCATAGTTATTATTGTTTATCATGAAATCCTCCCATCTTTAGAGTGTATCATCAAACTTTTTATCAGTGTCGATGTCTACAGTAATATCTTCTATATCTAGGTCGATTTCTTCGACGTGATCTTCCTGGAATATTTTTTCATCAACAACTTCAGTTTCGACATCTTCGTTTTCTTCTTGATCCACTACTTTAACATCTTCTGCAACTACTTCTTTTATATCGACAATTCTGTCTACGCTAGTAGCATCTTCATATTCCGATGTTTCTTTGAGTTTGATTTCTTCTTTATCCTTAGATAAAATCTTAACATCTAATGCCAATGACTGAAGTTCCTTAATCAATACCTTGAAAGATTCTGGAATTCCAGGTTTAGGAATATTCTCTCCTTTGACAATAGCTTCATAAGTTTTAACCCTGCCGATGATATCATCAGATTTAACCGTTAATATCTCCTGCAGTGTATGTGCTGCGCCATATGCTTCTAGCGCCCAAACTTCCATTTCACCAAAACGCTGACCACCAAATTGCGCTTTACCACCAAGTGGTTGTTGCGTAACTAATGAGTAAGGTCCTGTGCTTCTTGCATGTATCTTATCATCAACTAAATGGTGAAGTTTTAACATATACATGTATCCTACTGTAATAGGGTTGTCGAAATATTCGCCGGTTCTTCCATCCCTTAAGTTAAGTTTTCCAGTTCTGGAGTATCCAACGTCTTCAAGTAAATCCATTACATCTATTTCGCTAGCGCCATCAAATACAGGAGTGGAAATGTACCATCCTTTAGCTTTAGCTGCTAGTCCTAAATGTACTTCTAGTACTTGCCCTATATTCATACGAGAAGGCACGCCCAGTGGATTAAGCATTACTTGAATAGCTTCGCCATCTTCTTTGAAAGGCATATCTTCTTCTGGTAATATTCTAGAAATTACACCTTTATTACCATGACGTCCTGCCATTTTATCACCAACGTTTATTTTTCTCTTAGTAGCAATGTATACTCTAACGAGTTTATTTACTCCAGGAGATAATTCGTCACCATTTTCTCTGCTGAATACTTTTACTTCAACTATGATACCAGTTTCTCCATGAGGAACTTTAAGAGATGTGTCTCTAACTTCTCTGGCTTTTTCACCAAATATAGCTCTGAGTAGTCTCTCTTCAGCTGTAAGATCTGTTTCACCTTTAGGCGTAACCTTTCCCACTAATATCGCGCCTGAATCTACTTCAGCACCAATTCTTACGATTCCTTCGCCGTCTAAGTCCTTAAGTACATCGTCTCCAACGTTAGGAATGTCTCTTGTTATTTCTTCAGGTCCTAATTTTGTATCTCTAGCTTCTGATTCATATTTTTCAATATGAAGTGAAGTAAGTGTGTCCTCTTTAAGAAGTTCTTCATTAAGGATTATAGCATCCTCGTAGTTATATCCCTCCCAAGTCATAAAACCAATTAACAGATTTTTCCCTAGAGATATTTCACCTAAGTTTGTGGATGGTCCATCCGCGATAACCTCATCCTTTTCGATATGCTCACCTTGACTTACGATCGGTCTTTGGTTGATACATGTGCCTTGGTTAGATCTTTTAAACTTAAGTATCTTGTATTTATCTACTTCGTTATCTTTATCTCGTCTTATTCTTATTGAGTCGGCATCTACATACTCAACAGTTCCTGCATTTTCGGAAATAACAACTACACCTGAATCACAAGCCGCTTTATATTCTATTCCCGTACCTACGATAGGCGCTTCAGTAACTAAAAGTGGAACTGCCTGCCTCTGCATGTTCGATCCCATAAGAGCACGGTTCGCATCATCGTTTTCTAAAAATGGTATCATCGCTGTTGCAACTGACACTACCTGTTTCGGAGATACGTCCATATAATCTACAATTTCTCTAGGCATTAAAGTGATTTCACCATGAACTCCTCTAACACCGATTTTCTGATTTATGAATCTTCCTTCGCTGTCTAGTGGCTCATTTGCTTGCGCTACTATCATTAATTCTTCGTCATCGGCAGAAAGATAATCAACCTGCTCAGTAACAAATCCTTCTTCTTTGTTTACTTTTCTGTATGGAGCTTCAATAAATCCATATCTATTGATTTGGCCATAAGTTGTAAGCGAACCGATAAGTCCTATGTTCGGACCTTCTGGTGTTTCTATAGGGCACATTCTGCCATAGTGAGAATAGTGAACGTCTCTAACCTCAAACCCAGCTCTTTCTCTTGAAAGTCCCCCTGGTCCAAGTGCAGACAATCTTCTCTTGTGAGTTAGTTCTGCAAGAGGGTTATTCTGATCCATAAACTGTGACAATTGTGAACTTCCAAAGAATTCTTTAACGGCTGCAGTCACTGGTCTAATATTAATAAGCTGTTGCGGAGTAGTTCCTTCGCTGTCTTGAACAGTCATTCTTTCCTTAACTACTCTTTCCATTCTTGCTAAACCAATTCTGAATTGATTTTGTAACAATTCTCCAACAGTTCTAAGTCTTCTGTTTCCTAAATGGTCAATGTCATCTACCTGACCTAAACCATAGCTTAGATTTAGCAGGTAACTGATAGAAGCCACTATGTCTTCTACGGTTATATGCTTAGGGGACAGCTCATTTTTGCGAGCAACAAGCGCCTCCTTAATTTCTTCTTCATTTTCTGCTTTCTCCAGTATCTCTTTTAATACAGGATAGAAAACCTTCTCTGATAATGTATACGGAGTTACATCAAACTCTATATATTTAGTAATATCAACAAAATTACTACCTATAACCTTTGTAGTATCTTCTTCATCGATTTTACTGTGAACTAACACGCCCTTAACTCCGGCGTCTTCAATTTCCATAGCAAACTCTCTGGAAATAAAGCCACCTTTTTCGACCATGATTTCTCCAGTATTTGGATTAAAAACGTCTTCAGCAGCTGTTGCTTCAATTAATCTATTATTTAAACCGAGTTTTTTATTGTATTTATACCTACCTACCTTAGCAAGATCGTATCTTTTTGCATCAAAGAACAGTGAATTAATCATAGTTCTAGCACTTTCAACTGTAGGTGGTTCACCCGGTCTTAGTTTCTTATATATTTCCTTAAGACCTTCTTCATAATCTGTCGTGTTATCTTTTTCTAATGTCTTAAGTAATTTTGGATCGTCTCCAAACATTTCGATAATTTCTCTATTAGAACCAAATCCTAAGGCTCTTAATAAAGCTGTTACTGGTTGTTTTCTAGTTCTATCTACTCTAACAGCAATTATTCCGTTAGAATCGGTTTCATACTCAAGCCAAGCTCCTCTGTTAGGTATGATAGTAGAAGAAAACAATTTTTGGTTTGACTTATCTCTAGCAACGCTAAAATATGGTCCAGGAGAACGCACTAGTTGTGTAACTACTGCTCTTTCCGCACCATTATATACAAACGTTCCTTTTATAGTCATAAGAGGGAAATCCCCCATAAACACTTCTTGTTCTTTTACTTCACCGGTTTCCCTATTTGTCAATCTAACTTTTACTTTAAGAGTTGTAGCATACGTTACATCTCTCTCCTTACATTCCTCTAGACTATATTTTGGTGAATCAGAGAATGTATAATCTGTAAATTCTAGAATTAAATTGTTTGAATAGTCCCTAATAGGCGAGATGTCCTCAAACACTTCCTTCAATCCCTCTTCCGTAAACCATTTATAGGAATCGGTCTGCAATTGAATCAAATTTGGCATCGGGCATACTTCGTGGATTTTCGCGTAACTCATACGCTCTTTTCTACCTGCTTGTACCAGTTTTGGCATATTATCACTCCTTATATCTTTAGAAAATTACGTTTCATAGCAGCATATAATTATACTACACCTTTTTCAAACTTACAAGGCTTTTTTGCGGTTGATAAAAAAAAGGATTTGTATTTACAAATCCTTTTTTAATTATAGTGCTTTGCTTTAACACCAATAGTATCAACTATTTAATTTCTACTTTAGCGCCAACTTCTTCAAGTGCTGCCTTAAGAGCGTCAGCTTCACCTTTTTCGATGCCTTCTTTAACGTTAGCAGGAGCTCCGTCAACTAAACCTTTTGCTTCTTTAAGTCCTAAGCCTGTAGCTTCTCTAACAGCTTTGATAACTTTAATCTTTTGCTCGCCAATTTCAGCTAGTACTACTGTAAATTCTGTTTGTTCTTCTTCAGAAGCAGCTCCGTTAGCAGGACCTGCAACTACTGCAGCTGCAGCAGATACTCCGAATTCCTCTTCACAAGCTTTAACTAATTCATTAATTTCTAATATTGTCATGCCTTTTATAGCCTCAATAATTTGATTTTTATCCATCTTTATTTCTCCTTTAATATTTTATTATAATTTTTAATTAAGCTTCTACAGCTTCTCCTTCACTTGCATCTGCAACGGCTTGAATTGTTCTAACAAGCTTTGATAAAGGTGACTGAATACTTCCCATGAACTTTGCAATAAGAACTTCTCTTGAAGGGATATCTGCTAATTCTATGATAGCATTTTTATCCATGAATTGGCCTTCAATAACTCCGCCCTTAAATTCCATTTTCTTATATTCTTTCATCGCACTGCTTAAAATTCTAGCAGGTGATGTAGCTTCGTCTTTGCTGATAGCTATAGCACTTGGTCCACCAAGTACATCTGCTAACCCTACGAATTCAGTTCCTTCTATAGCTCTTTTAACTAGTGTATTCTTATATACTGTGTAATCAACATTTTCTTCGCGTAGCTTTTTTCTCATAGCGACTGCTTCAGATACTGTAATTCCCTTATAGTCAACCACTACAACAGCTTTTGCTCCATCTAGCTTCTCTTTAATTTCATCGATTACTTTTTGTTTTTCTAATTTTACTTCTACTGACATTAACTTTCTCCTTTCTGAACGGTAAACCATTCAATTTATGGTACAAATCAATGAATCCTACTGGTAGACAGTAGGATTACAATTTATATTGTACCTCGGCGGGGAATTAAGCTTTCGCACCCGCTGTCTACAGTTATTATTCTATTTTATTCGTTAATTACAGCGTCGCTGTATTAACTTTTACTCCAGGTCCCATAGTTGAAGCAATTGTTACGCTCTTAAAGTATTGCCCTTTTGCTGCTGCTGGTTTAGCTTTAGCAATCGCATCTAAAAGTGCTTGCAAATTTTCTTTAATTTTCTCTGGACCAAATGAAGCTTTTCCTATAGCTACGTGAATAATGTTGGCTTTGTCAAGTCTATACTCAACTTTACCTGCTTTAATTTCTTTTAAAGCTTTTTCAACATCCATAGTTACAGTTCCAGATTTAGGATTTGGCATTAAACCCTTAGGTCCTAATACTCTACCTAATTTTCCAACAACACCCATCATATCAGGTGTAGCTATTACTGCATCAAAATCAAACCAGTTTTCAGTTTGAATTCTCTGAGCCATGTCTTCTGCGCCAACGTAATCAGCTCCTGCTGCTTCTGCTTCTGCTGCTTTAGGACCCTTTGCAAATACTAATACTTTCTTAGATTTACCAGTTCCGTTTGGTAGCACCATAGCGCCTCTAACCTGTTGGTCTGCGTGTCTTCCGTCTACTCCTAAACGAATGTGTACTTCGATTGTTTCATCGAATTTTGCTCTTGATGTTTCAACAGCTAGTTTAGCTGCTTCAGCAGTCTCAAAGTATTGCATTCTATCAAACTTTTCAGCCGCTTCATTGTAGTTTTTACTTCTCTTTGGCATTTCTTTCCTCCTTGTGGTACTTACGGTCGCTATTAACGCCTCCCACCTAATTAACCTTCTATAGTTATTCCCATACTTCTTGCAGTGCCTTCAATCATTTCTGTTGCTGAATCAATGTCCGATGCATTTAAATCAGGCATCTTTGTTTTAGCAATCTCTTCTGCTTGTGCTCTTGTGACAGTTCCAACTTTCTTTTTGTTGGGTTCACCAGATGCTGTGTCTAGTCCTGCTGCTTTCTTTAACAATACTGCTGCAGGTGGTGTTTTACATATGAATGTAAACGATCTGTCTGCGTAAACAGTGATTACTACTGGAATAATCATTCCTTTTTGATCAGCTGTTTTTGCATTAAACTGTTTACAGAAGTCCATGATGTTGACACTCTTTTGACCTAGCGCTGGACCAACTGGTGGTGCTGGAGTAGCTCCGCCTGCAGGAATCTGCAATTTTATAAATCCGTCTACTTTTTTTGCCATAGCTTATCTCCTTTCCTAGAGTTTGTTTACCTGTGAAAATTCTAATTCAACAGGCGTATCTCTACCAAACATGGAAACCTTGGCTTTGACAGTTTGTTTATCAGGATTGACTTCTTCGATAATGCCCATTTGACCTTCGAAAGGCCCGCTGATAATACGTATTGTGTCACCTGGTTCAATGTCCAGTTCGATTCTAATTTTTTCAATCCCCATTCTTACGACCTCTTCTTTAGTAAGTGGAATGGGTTCGGATCCATGACCAACAAAGCCTGTTACTCCCTGAGTGTTTCTTACCAAGTACCATGATTCATTGGTGACAATCATTTTTATGATTGCATAACCTGGAAACATCTTCCTAGTAGTTATCTTCCTTTGACCATTCTTCAGCTCAATTCTTTCTTCAGTAGGTACAATTATGTCAATAATCAAGTCCTGCATACCACGGTTTTCAGCCATTTTTTCAATATTAATTTTTACTTTATTCTCGTGACCAGAATAAGTGTGTATTACATACCACTTCGCTTGGCCATCACCACGTATACCTTCTCCCTCTAGCGGAGAAACTGCTGTGTCTATTTTTATTTCATTATCTGACATATACCACTACCTTCTTCTCATTAGCTAAGCGTAATATCTAATAATTCTCTTAAGAACGCTAAGAAACCTGTATCAACAAGCCAAAAGCCTACTGCAAAAAAAGTGCAGACTGCAATAACAACAACAGTATCTGAAACTAATTCCTTACGAGTTGGCCATACAACCTTTTTAAGTTCCTGTTTAATACCCCTAAAGTATTCTTTAGGAGATTGTTTTTGATCTTTCTTGTTTGAACTACTTTTTTTAGACTGAGCTGCAGCTTTACTAATCGCCGTTTTACCAGTACTGGAGCTATTTTTGTTATTATTCTTCTTTTTATTAGCCATATTTACGCTCCTTATTTAGTCTCTTTATGAAGAGTTTCCTTCTGACAGAACTTGCAATATTTCATAAGTTCTATACGATCCGGATTGTTTTGCTTGTTCTTCATTGTATTATAATTTCTTTGCTTACACTCAGTGCACGCTAATGTAACTTTTGTTCTCATTTCGACCGTCCTCCATTCAACCTAAAATTCAGAGCCGATACCTCCGCCCTGCTATCATAATCATAAAGTCGCTTAATAATAATACTCTACCTACCTGTCAATGTCAAGACCTTTTAGTCAATTTGCCTTTCAATATCATCATT
>JAAYHV010000042.1 GCA_012744355.1 Clostridiales bacterium | reverse complement strand
GCCCCTATCTATTCTATTTTACACTTTAAAAGAGCAAAAATCATTAAAATCAAACTAAATTTAAATTAAACAAATTATTTTTTTAAAAAATTGCAAAATTTGTGGAAGTTACTTTTTCAAACTGGAACTTACTTTTTCAATTGACCGTTTTTACTGTTTCATTAATGTAGATGCCCAGCTTCCATCAACTACCATATATAAACCTTCTTTATATGCATCTCTATTGACTAGCTCGATGTCGAGGCTCTTATAAAGTTCTTTATCAAAGGGAACTTTTAAGACCTCGCCATTTTCGTCTTTGCAGCCAATAAATGAAAAATATTCCCCTTCGCTGTTATGATTATAGAGTATAGCAACTGGGCTTATATTAGAATCCTTAATCTTTAGATCCTTGAGAACTTTTTTCTTGCATAGCTCTATTGGTCTGTCCCTTTTGTCGCATCCAAATATGAGGATTTTCTCTATCAGTTCATCACAATTACCAACTACCCTAAATTTGTTTTCTTCCATCATCTTTGGCATACTTATGTTTTCCAAATCATCATTTAATTCATTGACTTGGTCTTCACTAAAATCAGGAATTAAATATATCATGATATGGTTATCGGTATCTTGATACCTGCAAGGATATTCAAGAGCAATTTCGCTTCCACAACTATCACATTCCACCTTGAATAACTCACTTTTCATTATTTTTTCTTTTTCTTCAGGATGGTATACCGCGTTTACGCTATCCCAAATCTTAATATTTAAATCGCCGCTACATTTCGGACATTTCCCACTAATATTTCTAGTAATTGACATTGTGCTACCTCTTTTCATGTATTTATTAAATCTATTTATACTTATTCCTTATTAATTCCTATATCGTTACCTATAACCTGACCAAAGTTTATAGAATCTTTTCCATATTTCGAGCGGATTTCATCCATAGTTCTTTCTATGTTTTCTTCCTTCTCCGCGTTCGCAATATCCTTAGTAAAGATGCTTAGCTGCTCACTTGCATTTTCATCTATCAGTCCAATGCCAGTTATAGTAATTAGTCTAATCGGCTTATACCTTCCTTTATCTATATTAAATTCTGTAGAATTTATTATATTTATTGCCGTTCTCTTGATAGCTTGAGCAGTGTTAATGCCACTTTCGAGCTTTTTCTGCCTTGTTATAGTTTTAAAATAGGGGTCCTTTATATCAACTTTGACTCCTGTGCATTTCATCTTGTATTTTCTAAGCCTAAAAGCTACTAAATCAGAAATACCAGTCACAGCCGTTAATACATCATCCTCACTTTCAAGGTTTCTTTTAAAGGTTATTCCGTTTCCAACCGACTTAATCTTCTCTCTGTCACTAAATAGCGCAACTGGGGAATCATCTAGGCCATTAGAATATTTAATTAAATCTGAACCATGTTTACCTAAAAGCTCAATTAATACCGTCTCATTATATAGGGCCAAGTCGCCTATTTTATTTATTCCTATATTTCTAAGTTTTTCCGCAGTTTTATTTCCTACAAAAAACATTTCTTCTATTGCCATTGGCCAAAAAATCTTTTTGTAGTTTTCCTTGGTTATTTCTGTTGTAGCATCCGGTTTCTTATATTCGCTACCCATCTTCGCAAAGATTTTATTGTAAGAAACCCCTGCGGATAGAGTTAGACCTAGTTCGGATTTTACAGTTCTTCTAATATCATCGGCAATTTCAACTCCAGACCCGAAAATGCTCTTGCTCGCCGTTACATCTAGCCAAGATTCGTCTATGCTATATGGTTCTACAAGATCGGTATACCTTAAGTATATTCTATTAATCAAATCGCTATACATCTTATATTTTTCATGGTGTGGCGGTACAAGAATTAAACCGGGGCACTTTCTCATCGCGGACTGAATAGTCTCAGCCGTTACTACTCCGCACTTTTTAGCCAGATCATTTTTCGCCAAAACAATACCATGGCGGTTTTTAGGGCTTCCTGCAACTGCCATGGGTTTATCTTTAAGTTCAGGATGGTCTAGTAGCTCGACAGATGCATAAAATCCATTCATATCGCAATGTAAAATTGTTTTATTCATTAACAAATTTTACTGCGGTACCATATGCCATGACTTCAGCTGCGCTTTGCATAACCGTGGAAGTTGCATATCTAACATTTACTACAGCATCTGCTCCTAATTCTTCAGCTTCTAAGGCCATTCGTTTTGTAGCCAGTGCTCTAGCCGAATTCATCATTTCATTATATGATTTGAGTTCTCCACCTACCATGGATTTTAAACCCTGCCCAATGTCTTTACCTAAATTTCGTGTTTGTATAGTGCTTCCTTTTACTATTCCCATCATTTCAAATGTTTTTCCTGTAATATAATCAGTATTTACTAAGATCATCTTCTTCGCCACTCCTTATCTCTTTTATTCTTTGGATTAATTGATATATCATTGTACCTATAAGTCCAATAAATACCAATTCAATAATTATCTTCCACACCAACGGAATAAACCCGCCAATCACTCTCAAAATCAAATATGCATAGCCTATCTGAATCAGCACTAGAATAGTTGTTACTATTAATGGTGCTACGATTCTTTTATCCATAATTTTCTCCTAATATAGACTCTACAATATAATTATACTAAAGGTTAAAAATATTTCAAGCATTTTTAAATACTTTTAACCGCATCTATTATTGGTAAAATATACTTTCTATCGATTAAATCTACACCTTCTGCTAAACTTTTTCTCACCTGTGCTTCATTGTCTTCATCAATTCCCTTTGGTAACCTTTTGTTACTACTCCCAATTATTTTTTTAAGCACGCCAATAATTAACTTATCGAATCCCTTTATTTTTTCAGGATCGAATATTCCAGCGCATACAAAAAGAGGCACGAGATTTAATGGACTCTTAAAATTTAGATCTCTTAGCTGCAAATAATTATCCTTATTGTCTATACTTAGTCCTACAGCAAAAACAATAAGTTTCTTTCCTTCCAATTTCTTAAAATTCTTTCTAATTATATCAAGTCCTACTATTCCGCCTCCGCGGACCCATCCACCATAAATTACCGTATCGTAATCATTGATTATGCTAAGTTTATCTTTACTAAACGCAATCGCTTCACAATCAAGTTCTTCAGCTATCCATTTTGCATATTTTTGAGTACTACCCCTTTTAGAGGTATATAAAACAATCGTTTTCATACTCACTCCTATCTGCTAAGTATATCTACAAGATTATACATTTCTAAGTCGATTGAGTGTTTTTGTTCCAATGCTTCATATAAATCATATTCTACTACCTCAGATCCTAAAACTCCTAATGCTTTGTTTCTTGAATCATTCTTTAAAAGTTCAGTGGCTCTAGCTCCGCAAAGTGTTGCTATCTTTCTATCTTGCAGTGTAGGTGAACCACCTCTTTGTAAGTAGGAAAGCACTACTAGTTTAGTTTCTCTTCCAGTATATTCACTTATTCCTTTAACCAAGTCCTCTGACTTCATAGGATACCCTTCTGCTTTTACTATGATGCTATGTTGCTTTCCTCTATTTACGCCTTGAACTACCTTTTTGCACACATCGGTAAATTCCGCTTTTACTTCGGGGATTAAAACAAATTCTGCCCCGCCGCCAAGACCTGAGTACAGCGCTATATCTCCGCACTTTCTGCCCATAACTTCTATAATAGTGGTTCTTTCATTAGCAGAAGAAGTGTCTCTGATTTTAGTTATAGCTTCTAACACCGTATTTACGGCCGTATCAAATCCTATAGTGCAATCTGTATAAGCTAAATCATTGTCAATTGTTCCAGGAATACCTATTACACAAACACCTTTTTTAGCTAACTCTGCTCCACCTCGAAGCGAACCATCTCCCCCTATTATGACCAGGCCTTCGATTCCAAAGGTTTTAAGCATATTAATAGCTTTTTTTTGTCCCTCTTCAGTCATAAATTTATCGCTTCTAGCTGTTTTTAATATTGTTCCACCTCTTTGAAGAATATCTGCAACGGAAACTCTATCCATTTTAACTATTTCGCCTTCCATCAATCCTTCGAAGCCCCTATATATTCCATAAACTTCTAGTCCATCGTTTATGCCGCATCTAACAACAGCTCTTACTGCCGCATTCATTCCCGGCGAATCTCCTCCGCTTGTTAATACTCCAATTTTATTCATAAAATCCTCCACATTTAATATTTAACGTTTGCTTCTCCTAAATAATCTTGCAACTCCAATTTAAGCAGTTCATCTTCATTTACACAAAGATTTGCGTCAGTTTTAATTATTTTACCATCAGGTAAATATATCAAAACTGGCCTGTCTCCTTTAAATCGGCTTATCATATCGTAAATGTCTCTTTTCGCACCATCGATATCGTCTGCAAGTTTTTCTTTGACAATTTTAATCTTAACTGGAGGTTTCTCTTTTAGTCCAGCTAATTTTCTAATATTGTTTATTGAAGAAAGTTTGTCCACAAGTATTTTAGTGGCTTCGTCTTCCTTAAAATTAAGTGAACCCGAAATACCTATGATATTATCTTCCTTTATTATATCATGATACTTATCAAATATCTTAGGGAAAACCACTAGCTCAAATTCACCATAAAAATCTTCAGCCTGAACAAAAGCCATCTGAGTGTTCTTTTTAGTAAGCATTTTCTTCACGTGAGTAATGATGCCAGCCATAATAACTTTAGTCCCATCGCGCAAATTTTTATTTGCTTCTTCATCTCGGTCAAGTTCTCCAGAATTTATCGATATATTGTTTTCAATAAGTTTCTTATACTCTTCTAAGGGATGACCTGATAAATATACTCCAAGCATTTCCTTTTCAAGTTGCAATAGCTGACCCTTACCAAAATTCGCCACATCAGGTAACTTGGCATTAGTGCTTGCATCTTCCATCACATCAGCATTTAATTGAAACAGTGATATTTGACCTGCTATAGTCTTTTTAGCACTTTGCTGTGCAGATTCTACAACTTTTTCAAATACCGAATAATGAGCTGCTCTATTTTGATTTAAGCAATCAAGAGCTCCTGCTTTTATTAAACTTTCTATAGCTTTTTTATTTAATTCAGATACGTTGATATTATCTATGAATTTGTATATATCAGCGGGAAGACCATTCTTTTCCCTAGCCTCTATTATAGCTTCGGAAATCCCAGTTCCCACATTTTTAACACCCATAAGTCCAAAACGAATCATACCGTCTTCAACAGAGAATCTTTTATAACTTTTATATATCGAAGGAGGGAGTACTTCTATTCCTATTTCAGTACAGCTTCTAACATATTTAGACATCTGTTTAGGGTCTCCCATTACACTAGTTATCAGGGCTGCCATAAACTCCACCGGATAATATCGCTTTAAATACCCTGTTTCATATGAAATTACTGCATACGCTGCAGCATGTGACTTATTAAAAGCATACTCTGCAAAGGTTATCATTTCATTGAAAATTTCCTCGGCAGCTTTTTTAGGAATTCCATTTGCTATGCAACCTTTTATTTCGACATTTCCATTTTCATCTTTTTTACCATTGATAAAATACTGCTTTTCTTCAAGCATAACTTTCATTTTCTTTTTGCTCATAGCTCTTCTTACTAAGTCAGAGCGCCCAAAGGAATAGCCCCCTAAGGTTCTTACTATCTGCATTACTTGCTCTTGGTACACTAAGCAGCCATAAGTCACTCCGAGTATTGGTTCAAGGGATTCGTGCGCATATTTTATTTTCTTCTGATTCTTCTTGTTTTCTATGTACTTAGGTATGGAATCCATGGGGCCTGGTCTATAAAGTGATATGCCCGCAACTACATCTTCAAAACAGGTTGGTTTCAGATTTTTCATGAATTGAGTCATTCCTTCGCTTTCAAGTTGGAATACTCCTGCGGTGTTTCCCTTCGCAATCATTTTATATACTTCTTTGTCTTGGTAATCCATAGACGAAAAATCTATCATTCTTCCTGTATTTTCTTTTATCAATGCCAATGCATCTCTAATAACTGTAAGGTTTCTAAGCCCTAGAAAATCCATTTTAAGCAGTCCTAGTTCTTCAATAGTCGTCATGTTAAACTGTGTAGAGACTCCTTTGTCTGAAGAATATAACGGAACATACTCGTCTATTGGGTCTTTACTTATTACTATTCCAGCAGCATGGGTAGAAGCATGTCTAGGCATACCTTCAATTGCCATGGCCATATCCAGAATTTTCTTTACCTGCATATCGTTGTCGTATTTTTGTTTTAATTCTCTGTTAACGCGAAGGGCCTTGGCTATGGTCATTTTTAGTTCATTGGGTATCGCTTTAGCTATAACGTCTACATCGGCATATGCGGCATTAAGCGCTCTTCCCACATCCCTAACTGCCTGCTTGGCTTTCATGGTTCCAAAGGTTACTATCTGAGAAACTCTTTCTTCGCCATATTTTCTTATAACATAATCTATTACTTCTTGGCGTCTTTCTATACAAAAGTCAATGTCTATGTCTGGCATACTAATTCTTTCCGGATTTAAAAATCTTTCGAATATCAAATTATATTTTATTGGATCTATATCTGTAATCTTTAAGCAGTATGCAACTACGCTGCCTGCTGCAGACCCTCTTCCTGGGCCTACCATAATTTCGTTTTTCTTAGCATAGTCTATAAAGTCCCATACTATAAGGAAATACTCTACGTAACCCATACTTTCTATTACGCATAATTCATCTTCCATTCTCTTCTTTATACTATCATCCAGATTAGGGTACCTTTTTTCTAGGCCGTCATAGCATAGTTTTCGCAAATATTCTTTGTTGCTACTTCCTGCAGGAGGAATATATTCGGGCAAATGATACTCTCCGAAAGTAAATTCCACATTACACCTGTCCGCTATTTTTTGAGTCATATCGCATGCTTCTGGAAGCCAGGCGAATATATTTCTCATTTCTTTTTCACTTTTTAAATAGAATTGGTCATTAGGAAATCTCATTCTCTTTTCGTCATCTATCGTAGTGGCCGTTTGAATTGCTAAAAGTACATCATGCGCCTCTGCGTCTGTTTGTCTAACGTAATGAACATCATTAGTTGCTACAAGTGGAACATCAATTTCATCTGAAAGTTCTTTAAGTAGAGGATTGATTTTTCTTTCTTCTTCAAGACCTTGATCTTGAATCTCTAAAAAGAAGTTACCCTTACCAAATATCTTGAGTAGGTCCATTGCTTCTTTCTTTGCACTTTGATAATCGTTTTCCAGGAGGCAGTGCTGTACATTTCCTGCTAGGCATCCTGAAAGTGCAATTACCCCTTCACTATATTCAGCTAAAACCTTCTTATCTATTCTAGGTTTGAAATAGAAGCCTTTGATGTAGCCAGCAGAGACTATTTTGACCAGATTTTTATATCCCTCTGCATTTTCAGCGAGAAGTATTAAATGTCCATTTCTTCTATCAAAATCGATATCTTTATCTAGCATAGTTCTGGCAGCCGTATAAACTTCACAGCCTATAATAGGTTTTATATTCTGTGCTTTACATTCTTTATAGAAATCAACTACACCAAACATCACGCCATGATCTGTAATAGCGAGTGAGTCCATTCCCATTTCTTTTGCTGTTTCTACTATCTTACCTATTCTAGCTGCACCATCTAGTAAACTATATTCAGTATGGACGTGTAAATGTGAAAAAGCCATAAAAGTTTCCCTTCTTTTCTTTATTTATAATAATTATTATATCATAAACAGTTATTGTTTAAATGAATATTTTGATGTATATTTTGTTATTTTACTCAAATAGTGGCATTTTTGCTTTTACGCTTTATTCTACTGAAGTGTTTGCCAAATAATTGATTTTGTTTTTATTTGAGTGCAAAATTCGCTTAAACGTTGAATTTTGAACACTTTAAAATATTCTCACTATGAGTCTTTCACAATATCCACACTAATCCCTTACAAACCGTTGACATTTTTTGGTGCATATCTTATAATTGAGATGTCCAGAGATTACATCTTGGACGAAAATTATTATTATTATTTTTCATTATTTAAAGGAGGAATTATAATGGGTAAAAAAATACCTATGGTTTGGTGCCTTATTTCATTACTATTTACCATAATAGTACTAATGTACGCTCTTGGTATCCTTGGTATGATTCTAGGTGACTCATTCGCATGTGGATATGG
>JAAYHV010000041.1 GCA_012744355.1 Clostridiales bacterium | reverse complement strand
GGCTTTACACACTTATGTTTAATTGAATACTGGGCCTTGGCAATGTCAAAATCCATATCTCCAATCTTTTCACAATTTTCTAATAATAAATCCTTATATTTGGCAATTGTTCTAGATAGATTATCTCTAACTATTGCTTCTTCCATTTCTATATCAGTGTTTAATTCTTCAAGCTCTTCAGTAATCTCATATACCTCGGGTTGAGTCTTCAGTGCATAAATCACCGATAAATAGTCCTCTTGCAATAATTCTAAATCGTCAATTTTTTGTGCAATCTTATAATCTTCACTTTTTTTATTAATGCTAATATCAAATTTAGGCGTTAGAAGTATTCCGAATTCTTCTTTGATTTCATCTCTTTTTTTCTTTGAAACACTTCTTATACGCTTATCATATTCC
This sequence comes from Clostridiales bacterium, assembly GCA_012744355.1. Classification (GTDB taxonomy): domain Bacteria; phylum Bacillota; class Clostridia; order Peptostreptococcales; family Anaerovoracaceae; genus JAAYHV01. The sequence continues at coordinate 20,309 of JAAYHV010000041.1, read as the reverse complement.
TTTTTTCTTTTTCTAAGTTCTCTTAATTTGTCTGAAAATTCATCATATATATAGAAAGTGTTTAGCCTATCTCTTCTAGGATCCAAATCATCTAACAATTCTTCTGAATCTCTTAGTATATATTTGCTTGGAATATCGAGTTCAACACCCTTTATTATAGCATTGATGCTACTCATCTGCAACAATAGTGTCTTTATCTCAAATATTTCTACTACTGACAAAGTGCTATCTGCGCATCTTTTAATCGTATATGTGTTTTCTTTGATTTCCATAAGTATTTCAGATAAAATAGCAACCTGCTTGGCATTTTTTTTGACAAAGTCCAACATTCTATCTAAATCATCTAAAAGTATTCTCAGTTCCTTTTCTTGTCCTGGAAAAAACGGTTTTATTTCTTTTAGTTTCCTATTACCATAAGGTGTATTTAAATCAATAGAAGACTTGACATAGTCTAAACCAGTTTCTGATTTTGTTTTAGGATTTGCTAGTACCCTATTATCTACTTTCATACTACTCCTCTATATTCTTACATCGATTACAGGAATGCCAGGAATTGCTTCCTGCATAGCAGTTCTTAACGCCTCGTGCTCAAAAGAATAACCACATTGCGCAAATGGATTTACCGTTACAGCTGCAACCTCTATGTTTTTAAGCACATTAAGTTTAAATCCTTTTTTTAGTAAGTGATTATAGTCTCTATTATTAATAAATATTTTTGTGGGATCCTTCAAAATGAATCTAATGTTTTGTATTTTCTTAGGGTGAATGTCTGAAATTACGCTGTTAGTAAGTGCTCCTGGAATAAATACAGAATCTGTAGTTTCATCAATTGCTTCATCAATGAATCTGCTAGCACCTAATCCTGTTAATAAATCAAGTATTTTAACTTTACCTTCTTTATTAACTATCATTATTTTATCACATTCACAATTATCTTCTATACTTTTTCTTATCTTTCCTTCTTCCAGTTCAGGAAGGCTGTAAAGATTGACAATATGTACTGTTTCCTGAACTACCTTTTTCATAGTTCTAGATATAACGGCTCCAGTTGATAATATTATTGCATCTGACGTCTCTGGAGACGCAATTGATTTTCTATCTATAGCTCCATCTATCAAGATGAGCTCGCATCCTAATTTAAACATTTCGTCGCACATTCTTTTAGTCTCTGCCACAGAAACTGGGCCTGCAATCTGCACATAACCACTGTCTACAACTCTGCACAACATAAGTTCCCCTATAGAGGTTCTGTATTTAGATTTTTGTAAAATCTCAAGACCAGCTTCAGCTAGTTCGTATAGCTGAGTTGGAACAGTTACTATAGTGTCTTCATAAAGGTATACTCTCGGTTTATCTGTACCTGTTACTAAATCAGTCATCTCGCCGTCTCGCCCTGTTGAAGTAATTCCCAAATTCAGGCCTTCATCTTCAGCTTCCTCAATTAGAAAATTAAGTGCTGTTGTTTTACCTGCATTTTTAGCCATACCCACAATAGACAGCGTCCTATATTTAGATGATAAATCGTATAGTAAACCCATAAGTTTCCTTTCAATAAAGCTAACTAAAGTCCTAGCCAGACTCGTACTCATTAAATAATTGTCTATAGGGAGAAATTCTCCCTATAGACAATAGTAGGTAATTACTTACCTGTTCTTTTTTTGTTTCTTTCGTGACGCAATAAACCGTTTGGTTCCATAGACATTCTTAAACCTTGGCCTAGTCCAGCAACGCCTTCATATCTGTATTCTTTCTTACCTTGGCAGAAGTCACAAGCACATTCTAACTTAGGTAAATCTGGTTCAGTATATGTGGTTATAACGCCTTCGTAGTTTCTAAGAATTATCTTATCAGGCGTCTGAGAAATTATGTACTGAGGCATTACAGGTGTTTTACCACCACCACCTGGAGCATCAACTACAAATGTTGGTACTAAGTATCCAGAAGTGTGTCCACGTAAACCTTCAATAATTTCAATGCCTGCAGCTACAGAAGTTCTAAAATGTTCAATACCAAGAGATAAGTCGCACTGATATATATAGTAAGGTCTTACTCTAATCTTACCTAATGCTTGTACTAATTCTCTCATGATATGAGGACAATCATTAACACCTCTTAGAAGCACTGACTGGTTACCTAAAGGAATACCAACATCAGCTAACTTACGACAAGCTTCAGCAGCTTCAGTAGTTACTTCCTTTTTGTGATTAAAATGAGTATTTAACCAAATTGGGTGATATTTAGCTAACATATTGCAAAGGTCATCAGTAATTCTCTGAGGACATACTACAGGAGTTCTTGAACCTAATCTAACAATTTCTACGTGAGGAATCTTTGTTAATTCGCTGATGATGTATTCTAACTTTTCATCTTCAACTAACAGGCAATCTCCACCAGATAAAAGAACGTCTCTTACTACTGGAGTATTTCTAATATATTCTAGACATGCTTCGATGTCTTCCATACTTCTTTCGCCATCTGTTTCACCAGCGAGTCTTCTTCTTGTACAATGTCTACAGTACATAGAGCACTGGTCAGTGATTAAGAATAATACTCTGTCTGGATATCTATGAGTCAATCCAGGAGCTGGAGAGTCCTCATCTTCATGAAGTGGATCTAATAAGTCTGCTTCACCTCTGTGTAACTCAGAAAGAGTAGGCACAGCTTGCATTCTTACTGGACATCTTGGATCATCCGGATCCATAAGAGAAGCGTAGTAAGGTGTAATACCAACTCTAAATCCGCCAATTACTTTATCAATATCTTCTTTTTCTTGATTTGTCAAGTTAACTACTTCAGCAATATCTTCAACTGTAGCTAGTCTGTTTTCTACTTGCCAATGCCAATCGTTCCACTGTTCATCAGTGACATCTTTCCATCTAGGAATTTCTTTCCAGTTTCTAACCATAATAGTTCTCCTTTAATTTTGCTATACCGGTTTAAAAGCCGATAAAACTTTAATTAATTATATACGTAAATAAAGCAAGCACGCATATTAAATATGCATGCTTACTAGATTACTTAATTATGCATACATTTCTTGGAATAAATTTCTTAATCCTTCGTGCTCTCTTAACTCTTGAAGAGTTATAGCAGCATGTCCTTTTGTATATCCGTTACCAATAATCATATTAACGTCTTTTCCAACACCTTCAGCTCCTAAAGCAGCCTTAGTGAAACTTGTAGCCATTGAGAAGAAGTATACAAGACCTTCATCTTTAGTTGCTAATATAGATGCCATTTCAGTATTATCAATGTTTACACAGTTAATAACGATGTCGCAAAGTTCGCCATCAGTTAATTCCATGATTTTGTCATATACTCCAACTGCATCTGTTGCGTCTGCTGCAAAATAATCATCAGCAAAACCAAGATCTTTAGCTCTCTTGAATGATTTTTCTGAATGAGCCATACAGATAACTTGACCTGTAACTCCAGCTCTCTTCTTTGCTTCATATAAGCACATAAGACCAGATTTTCCGCCACCACCGATAACTAGTACTTTATTTCCAGGTCTTACTAATTTAGCAGTCTGAGCAGGAGCGCCAGCAACGTCTAAAGCAGAAAGTGCAAGACCTTCAGCCATATCTTCAGGAAGCTTAGCATATATTCCGCTCTGGAATAGTATAGCTTGGCCCTTGATATCAACTTGGTCGATGTCAGGTCTTACAGCTAAGATTTCTTCAATTACTAATGGTGTAAGTGATAGTGATACTAATGTAGCAATTTTATCGCCAACCTTTATATCACCAACATAAGCTGGTCCAACTTCTTTAACTGTTCCGATTAACATTCCACCAGAACCTGTCCATGGGTTCTTATGTTTACCAGCTTTAGCTACGATGCCAAGCATAGTTTCTTTAATCTTTTCAACATCACCTTCAGATCTTCTTTCGATTTCTGTGAAAGAAGCAGAGTCGATATTTAAAGTTTTTACGTCGATAAGAACTTCGTTGTCATAAATTTCCATAGTGTTATCAATAACATCTGCTGGTTGTGGCAATACGCCCTTTGGTGAAATTACTCTGTGAGTACCATAAGGATTTCCTTTTTTCATAATAATTTTCCTCCTAAAATAGATTAACTAATGTATTCAAGTATGCTATGCATATCTTTACCTAGTATCATTATAAAACAGAAATTTAACAATGTCTAGGAAACTAATTTACTAAATTTAAAAACATTCATCAAAGTCGCCTCTTCGAACACTTTTCGGTTCACCTAATCGCATCGCGAGTCGATTGCGTTTTTTAGATTCCGTACTTTTTCTTTTTCCTCACCAATTGTGTTTGGCTAATTCCAATGGCTGTAGCAGTTTTTCTAGTAGAACCATATTTGTCGCATGCCTGTTTTAATATACTTTTTTCAAAATTATTAACCATATGTTCTAGATTAATTGCATTCTTTTCTTCCGTGCCATCTCCCTCAAGAGGATTTAGAATCGCATCATTTTCTATTGATTCCGAATTTATCGTCATCAGTACATCAGAAAGAGTAATTTTCCTACCATAAGCTGATATGATTAGTCTTTGCACAGCATTTTCAAGTTCTCTTATGTTCCCCGGCCAATCAAGCTGACTCATATAGGAAATAGCTTCTTCATCCATCGTCTTACTTACTTTAAATTTGGAATTATATTTTCCTAAAAAATGCTTGACCAATGCTGATATGTCTTCTTTACGTTGTTTAAGATTTGGCACCCTTATTCTAACAACATTAATCCTGTAATATAAATCTCGTCTAAAAAGGCCTTCTTCTATTCTTTCCTCTAAATCCTGATGAGTAGAAGAAATCAGCCGAACATTAATTTTAATTGGTTTGTTGCCTCCAACTCTAAAAAATGACCCGTCCTGAACTGTCCTTAGCAATTTAGCCTGCATTTCCATAGGTAGCTCACCTATTTCATCAAGCAAAATAACCCCATTGTCAGCGAGTTCAAAATATCCTTTTTTCGTTTCTATTTTACGCCCTTTATAATCGTACTTCTCATAACCAAAAAGTTTTGATTCTATATCTCCCATGGCAAAAGATGCGCAGTTGATCTTAATAAAAGGTTGTAGCTTTCTATTGCTGTTTTTTTGAATTATCGTAGCGACTTTTTCTTTGCCTACACCAGTATCTCCAGTTATAAGTATATTGCAGTCATATTTTGCTACCGTCACGATTTCCTGAAGCAACCTTTCCATTGAAGAACTTTTGCATACAAATTCGTCAAGAAGTTTGCTTCTGTCCATGCTAACTCTGTTATACACATCAAAAGTTTCTTCATTAGGTAGAATTCTTGCCGTCTTTAAATCCTTCATATAGGGCATAAGTCCATATACTAGGTCCATATCAAACTCATCATAGGCTTCTAAATATCCATTGGCTGATACGAATTCCAACTGCCTTGAAATCGCCTCAGTTATGTAAAGAGCAATATTTAAATTGTTCATTAAACTAGAAAAGACAACAGTTCCACCGTATTTAGTAGCCAGCACATTTACAGTTTCAGCTCCTGCTATGTCCGCACAGTTAACCGAAACATCAAAAAGGGATGATGTGTCGAGAATTTTCATGCACTCCATAGGCTTGAGAATGTTAACGTAGTGTAGCTCCGTAAAAACTTGACTTATGAGCTCTTCAACACCATTACCACTTACTTTTATCTCTGTTTTTTTGTCTAAAAGGCAAATAACTTCTGCTGAATCTGAAGCAACCCTTCGTATAGCGAATCCAAACAAAAGATTTGTCATCAGATTATTCCCTACGATTAAAAACTTCTTTTTACCTACTGCCACATTGCTCACCTTATATAGGGACCCCGATTCGTTGAAAGTAAACAAAAGCAAATTAACCGGCATACCTTCTGGTTTTCTTACAATCGGCACACCTGGATATAAAATAGCATGGCCTTCAACTGTGATTTGGCAATAACCTCTGTCTATGCTTTTAATCATAGCTATATATATTGGATAAGAAGCTAAAGATGCATTACATATTACAGGATCTCCCTTTTTTAACTTTTTAACATTAGGGTACTCACTGCCTATCTCGTCGACTATACCATAAAGTAATCCTCCAGTATCTGTTACAGGATTATGTAACTTTCCCCTTTTTATTACTATATCGATGATTTTATGAATTATCAATTTTTCATCGTCATGAGATTCCATGCATATCTGTTTGAAACTAGCCTCTTCAATATGAATTACTTTTATTTTCACTCTGATTTCATTAGCACTTATTTCTCTACTATTATCAAGACTCCATGCAGACGTGGGTAATACGTGCTGCGGCTCTATTACTCTGTTTGTTCCATACTTTTCCATATTATTCCCCGCTTACAGATTAGACTCACTTGCTCGGACTTGAACCCTTTTCGGTTCGTCACTCTTTAGCGTTATTATAAACCATTTCCTCTAATTTGGCAAATCTTATTTACATATATTCCCTTTGGTTATATAATGCTATTAGACAAACAAACAACTTATATATAAAAGGAGAGTTATTAATATGGAAGAAAAGAAGATTACCTCAACTATCAGATTAAGAATGTCAGCTAAAGATGCGCATTACGGCGGTAATTTAGTAGACGGAGCACACATGGTTCACCTATTTGGTGATGTTGCTACAGAATTATTAATTAAAGCAGACGGTGACGAAGGATTATTCGTTGCATATGACAGTGTAGAACTTTTAGCTCCTGTCTATGCAGGTGACTTTATCGAAGCTTACGGCGAAATTACTAAGTTTGGTAACAGCTCAAGAAAAATGAAATTCGAGGCTAGAAAAGTTGTAACTACAAGACCTGACATAAGCGAATCAGCGGCTGACTTTTTAGAAGAGCCTGTTATAGTAGCAAAAGCGACAGGAACTTGTGTTATGCCAAAGGCATCAAAAAGAATATAACTAATCATACTAGTTTCTCAATACGCCTCCGTATTTCTCTGCGGAGGTTTTTTTTTACAAAATTTTACATTTTACATTTTACATATGCTATGTTATAATATCGACGATTTAATAACAACTATAGGAGCAAAATATGAGTACAATTTATGAAATAGCAAAGGAAAGCATGGATCTTCTCGGCTCTTCAGAGATAACCGCAGCTGAACATGCAAAATCTTGTGAGCTTGTGGACAAGCTAGAAGATCAATCAATTACAGTATCTGTTATTGGTCAATTTAAAAGAGGTAAAAGTACTCTGGTAAATACAATACTAGGCGAAGAACTTCTTCCAGTTGGCTTGATTCCCGTAACTTCAGCCGTAACAATAATTAAGTATGGGCCTAAAGGCATTACTGTACATTTTTTAAACGGAGTTAACAAAGTGATCGAATTTGAAGAATTGACAGATTATATCAGTGAAGAAAACAACCCAAACAATATCTACTGCGTTTCTCATGTCACTATCCATACTCCATCACCTTTTTTGGAAGACGGCCTAGTCTTAGTCGACACGCCAGGCGTAGGTTCAATACACAAACACAACTCTACATCAGCTTATGCCTTTGTAAAGGAAAGCGATGCAGTTGTTTTTATGCTGTCTGTAGATAGCCCTATAAATGAAATAGAAGTAGAGTTCCTTGAGAATGCCAAAGATTACGCTGGCAAATTTTACTTCGCAGTAAACAAAATTGATGGTATATCTGATTTTGAACTCAATTCATATCTTTCTTACTGCGAATCCAACATAAAAAAACTCATGGACATTGACGAAGTAACACTTTACCCTATGAGTGCTACAGAAAACATCGGCATAACTGAGCTTAAAGATGCAATAGTTGATGATATAAAAAGTGAAATGGCAAGCATCTTAGACGAATCAGTTAGAATGAAGCTTATCTATACAATAAGAAGCTCATTAACTCAATTAGATCTTTACTGGAATGCACTTACGATGCCTATAGGTAGGCTGGAAAATAGGCTTAAAATCATTCACGAGTGTATAGATGTAATAAAAAGAGATGCCGAAGAAACTGTTCTTCATTCAGGGAAATCAGGGAAAGCTTTTGCAACTAAATTGGCCGAAAATATAAATTCTAGAAAATCTGATCTTGAAAGATCCAAAGATAAAGCAAAGAAATCCAGATTTGAAAACACATCAATGGAGATATTCGAAGATGCTATAGATGATATTTCATCTTTTATGACTAACATCACAAAGCACCACGACACAAAGTTTAATGAGCTTAAAATGAAGCTCTCAAACGACGTATCAGAAAATTTTGGTATGGATTATCATTATGATTTAGATGAAATTAATTATGATAGTTCTGACGGTTTCGATACCGTCAAATGCTCAGAATTTGATGCTTCAAAATATGCGGAAACTTTTGACGTGGACGGCGTTTTAGAAGAACTTAAATCTATTGCAAACAGTGCTTTTTTGGATAATATGAATAATACTTGCAATGAATTTATATGCAGAGTAAAATCACTTACAGAAGACCTCAGCAGCACACTAAAGAAAATCATGCTGTACAAAGAAGATAATGCCATGACAGTTTGGTACTACATAAATGATATAAGTAAGCTAGTTAGACATTTAAGACGAAATAGAGACATATTATTAAGAAAATAGCAAATCAAAAAACCGCCCTTTTTAAAAGGCGGTTTTTTTGTACCGTTTATTGTTAAACTGCAATTTGCGCTTCAATTAGAAGCATTATTATAGCAAACACACTCAGGATACCAAATAGTGGCATCATGAATTTTAGATACTTATCATAGTTAACATGAACCAGTTCTAATACAACAAGAATAAGTCCAGTTGGAGTAATAAATGACATCATTCCTTGACCGAATAAATAAGCAGTAATAACTGCTTCTCTTGGCATTCCAACGGCATCTGCTAGTGGCGCCATAATCGGAATAGATAGTACAGCTAGTCCTGAAGTTGAATTGATAAAGAATCCTAAGATTATAAAAATTAAGAACATCAATATAATAAATACTGAAGGACTCATTCCAACTACCCAGCCTGTCATAGTATGAAGTAATGCATCTGATACAAGGCCAGCATCTAAGATAAGATTTACTGCTCTAGCAACTCCCACTACTAATGCTACGCCCATCATTTCACTGGCACCGTTAATGAATCCATTAACAATTTCTCTTTCACTTAATCCTAGTACGATACCCATAATGATTGCTGATACTAAGAATAACGCTCCCATTTCTCCAAACCACCAATCAAGTTTAGTAACACCGTAAATCATTACCACAAATGTACCAAAGAATTGTAATAAAGCAATTTTCCCTCTGCCAGTTAACTGTGGAGCATCTTCTGTTGAACAGAATTTATTTTCAATGTATTCTTTAGACTCTAAGATATATGAAGAGCTTGGATTAGCTTTTACTTTTTTTGCATATCTTAATATGTATAAAGTTACGATAATAGTTCCAATTATTAAAGCTACAACTCTAAGTCCGAAACCTTCCATAAAGTTAACACCAGCTGCATTTGAAGCTATCACAACTGAGAAAGGATTCACTGTAGAAGCCATACAACCGATTTGAGAACCGATATAAACAGCTGCTATTCCTACCAGTGCGTCATAACCTGCTATTACAAATATTGGTATGATTACAGGATAAAACGCAATCGTTTCTTCACACATACCAAAGGTTGTACCGCCTAGTGCTACCAGGAAAGTAACCAGTATTATTAACAAGTATTCTTTTCCTTTTGTCACTTTCGATAAAGAACCCAGGCCAGCTGCAAAAGTGCCTGTATAATTTATTAACCCTATCATACCACCAATTATAAAGATAAATAGTGCAATATCAATGGTTTCATAAACACCATTAATTGGTGCCATTATAATTTCGGTCAAGCCTTGAGGATTGCTTTCGATTTCCTCATAAGTTTCCGGTATAGCTACCGGTTTATAAATGCTTTCATCTAAGAATAATTCTAAGTCAGCACTGATATTCAGTTCATCAAGAGATTCTTGAGTTGCGGGCATTTCACTAACTGATCCGTCGGGAGCAGTTACTTCAAATAAATCCGCATCTACATTATATACCATCTTTGAATAGGCACCAGTTTCAGAAAAATAAGTAACTGCCGCTGCAAGAATTAATATAATGAATAATACCGAGTAAGCTGACGGAAAAGATCGCTTTTTTTTGCCTTTAGTAACGGCGTCAAGTTCTTTCGACTTTTTTTCGTCCATTTTAATACCTCCTATAATTGCTAACTACTAGCCATAAAATATGTAAGTATGCAACCCTTTGCACACTTGCATATTTTATCATAGGGTATTATCATTATCAATACTTTTTGTCTATAAAGTGATGTTTAAGTGATTAAGTTTTGTTTATTTGTCGGTGCTAACAAATAAATACTTTTTGTTTTATAGTAGATACTATCTTCTTCTTAATTTAAAGCCAATTTTTTATCCATTTCATCCACTACCCTCGCCTTATGTGTGACTGTGTCGAATAACAGCTTATTTTGTTTCCGTTACTTTTCCTTGATTTGCTACTTTTTGCATCTTTAATTTAATCAATTCCAGATCGCCAAGATACTCTTTTTGGACAAAATAAAATGCATCGTCAAATTCATAGACTAGCGGAACACCGGTAGGAATATTCACTTCTATAATGTCCTTTTCCGAAAGGTTCTCGAAATGCTTAACTAGAGCACGAATTGAATTCCCATGGGCAACAATCAGAACTCTTTCTCCTTTTTCCATATCTTTTTTTATTACCTGATCAAAATAAGGGACCACTCTGTCAATCGTATCCTTTAAGCTTTCGCAAAGGGGAATCCTCTCATTTCTTTCATTCCTGTACTGTTCCTGGAATCTTGGATTTCGCTCGTCCTCCACATTAAGCGCTGGTGGTCTAACGTCAAAGGAACGTCTCCAAGTTTTTACTTGCTCTTCGCCGTATTTTAAAGCAGTTTCTGCTTTGTTAAGCCCCTGAAGCATTCCGTAGTGACGTTCATTTAGTTTCCATGATTTGAAAACAGGAAGCCACTCCCTATCAAGCTGCTCAAGAATACCATTTAAAGTATGGATGGCGCGTTTTAAATAGGATGTATAGCATATATCAAAGTCATATTCACCCTCTTTTAAAAGCAAGCCTGCAAGTTTTGATTCCTCCATTCCATTCTTTGTTAGGTCAACGTCCGTCCAGCCAGTAAATAAATTCTTTCGGTTCCATTCACTTTCGCCATGGCGAATTAAAACCAGCTTCATTACTGTCTCCTCCAAATAATAAGAAGTGCGGAAGTATACGCAGGATACCCTTTCTTGTTTATTTGATTGTTTAAAAGTGCTACCCATTCTTTATTTAGCATACTACTTTTCTCCTCTGCATTATTTATTTTTCTCTGCTTCTTCCGAAGTGTTGTAAATTATAGCAATCATGGCAAGTTTATTCATCATTACTTTATAAAATTATTTTAGGACTATTTCTAGATACTACCTTACCATGAATTTTACATCCAATTGATTTGCAATTTCTCTACACTCCTCTATTTCTTTTGAACTTATTACGCTTACTACTGACATCCTTACATCAGGCACATATTTTTTAACCTCCTCAGTAAAATCAAGCATTGCTTGATAAGATTTAATTCCAAATTCTGGGTGGCATAAATCGTTATAAGCTTCTGCGTTTGATGTGTTTAAACTTACCGAAACCGAATCTATAACATTTTCAAGTTTAGGTGATATTTTATAGCCATTTATTAAATCACCAAGACCATTTGTGTTTATTCTAACTATTACATCAGCTCTTGATTTAATTTCTTTAGTCAGATTAATTAAATCTTCTACCCTCTCAGTAGGCTCTCCGTAACCACAAAAGACCACTTCTTTATATGCATCTAAATCTACTTCCGCCAATCCTTCAACAAGTTCTTCATAAGTCGGTTCTCTTTTTAGCCATAGGGAATTAGCAGTACCAAGAGAATCTGCCATATCCCTTATACAAAATTCACATCTGTTGCTACAAAGATTTGTCATATTAATGTATAGGCTATTCCCATAATCGTAGTATATATCTCCTATATATTCTGACATAATTACACCTCCAAATTTATTGTTTATATGTTATACTTATTATATACTAATTATTGTAAGTAGTAACAAGTTTTTAGAAAGGATAGTAAAATGGTTTACATTCATTTAGCCGAAGGCTTTGAAGAAATCGAAGCGATAACAATTGCCGACATACTTTTAAGAGGCGATGTTGACGCCCGTTTAATTTCTATAACTCAGGATAAAACAGTAACAGGTGCTCACGGTATTAAGGTTATTGCTGATCAATTAATTACAGAATCCGACTACATAGGTTGTGAAGCCATAGTTCTACCTGGAGGAATGCCCGGCACTCTAAACTTAGCCGATAGTGAACTTTTAATATCATATATACAAGAATTTAACGAAAGCGGCCGTCTACTAGCTGCTATATGTGCAGCTCCCATGGTATTTGCTGAAGCTGGCATTCTTAAAGGCAAGAGAGCAACTATATTCCCTGGAATGGAAGCACATTTAATTGACTCTGATTATGTTGATGAAAAAGTGGTAATCGATGGAAATATAATAACCTCAAAGGGACCTGGGACAGCTATGTCTTTCGCTCTTGAAATTTTAAGGGTTTTAAAAGGAACAGAAACGTATGAAGCAGTCAAAAATTCCTTAGCTCTTTAATATTTAAAAAAAGATGATATTAATTTATCATCTTTTTTTTAGTCTATATGCTTTTTAAATATTCAATTTCATCTCTTTTTAATTTTCTGTAGTTGCCTTCCTTTAGTCTACCAAGAACTATATCTCCTACGGCTATTCTTTGAAGATCTATAACAGGGCATCCTACGGCCTTGCACATCTTTCTTATCTGCCTGTTTTTGCCTTCTGTTATTGACATTTCAAGTAAGGTGTTTTTCCCTACACTTTTAATCATCTTTACTTTAGCAGGAGCCGTGACATAACCACCAATATCAATGCCTAATCTCAGCTTATCCAGTTTATTCCTAGACACTACCCCTTTAGCTAAAACTCTGTATGTCTTTTCAAAATCACTTTTAGGGTGATTTATCTTATTGGCCAAATCGCCGTCATTTGTTAATAAAAGAAGACCAGAAGTGTTGTAATCCAATCTTCCTACAGGAAACACTCTAACTTCTATATCTGTTATCAAATCCATAACAGTATATCTATTCTGTTCGTCTGAAACAGTAGTAACATATCCAATAGGTTTGTTAAGCGCTAAATATTCAAATTTGGTATTAGGTTTAATGACTTTGCCATTTACTGAAACTACGTCGTCTTCCTTTATATCAACGCCCAGGTTTTTCTCTACCACACCGTTAACTTTGACATTGCCGTTAACAACTAGTTCATCAGCTTTTCTTCTGCTAGTCACGCCCGATGTTGCTATGTATTTATTAATTCTCATTTCCGTCTCCTATTGAAGTTCCATCCTAAGCTGTTCATGAAGCTCAGCGGGTCCTTCTAGATTATCTTCATTTAAAGTATCCTCTAAATCTTCGATCTCTGGTAAATCTTTAATGCTTTCAAATCCAAACTGTTTTAAAAATTCATCCGTTGTTCCGTATATTAAGGGTCTTCCTATTTTATCGGATCTTCCTGTAACTTCAATCAACTCTTTCTTAGCAAGTCCATCAATCACCCTGTCACTTTTAATACCTCTTATTGAATCTATTTCACTTTTGGTAATCGGCTGCTTATATGAAATAAGTGCTAGCACTTCTAAAGCCGCTTGAGTTAATCTTTTTATCTTAGTAGGTGTGCATAACTTTTCAATGTATTCTTCGTTTTCAGCTATAGTTACAAACTGAAAAGATTTGTTTATTTCTCTTATAGCTATGCCTCTGCCCTCATCTTCGTATTCCTTTTGCAATTCTTTGAAAAGTTCATAGGCATCTTCTTTAGTTATATCAAAAATATTAGCAGCTTCTTTAGCCTCAAGAGGATGCCCCCAAATAAACATCATTGATTCGAAAGCCGATTTGATTTTTCTCTTACTGTTCAATTTCTTCCTCCGTTTTATTCTTTATTTTTTTTACCATTATATCCCCGTATAATTTTTCTTGACTCGCTTCTATTTCCTGTTCCTTTATGAGCTCTAGCAATGATACGAATGTAAGTGCCACTTCGTAAGTATCTTCATCTTTGGGAATAAATTCTTTAAAATTATATAGATTTTCAGAACTATCACCTGACTTAAGAATCTCAGCGATATGTAAAATTCTCTCTTCAATGGAATTTCTTCTTTTCTCGATTGTCTGATAATTTTTTTTAACTTCAGATACTCTTTGCTTTCTTTCTATGAAAAGTATAAAAGCCTTTGCAAACTTCTTGGCATCCAAGCTTAAAAACTCGTCCGGATTTTCTAAGAAAATTGAAATATCCTCTTGAGGTTTTTCATACACATTCGCGAAATAATCCATTCTTTCTGTTAGCATTTCAGCGCGCTTCTTAGTAAGCTTATATTCTTCCAATCTATGCACAAGTTCTACTCTAGGATCTTCCTCAATTAGCGCCTCGCCACTTTCGCTTAACCTTGGAATCAGCATCTTGGATTTAAGATCGATAAGAACAGCTGCAAGCACTATGAATTCTGTGGCAATTTCAATGTCTAAATCATCAAGCTCTTCTAAGTAACTGACATACTGTGTTGTTATTTCCGCTACTTTAATATCATAAATGCTCATTTTTGCATTTTCTATTAAATATACCAGTAGGTCAAAAGGACCTTCAAAAGTTTCTAATTTAACTTTATACATTATCTCTTGCTATCTCCCTATTATAGTATAGAAGTGCTCCAACTACCATTATACAACCTATTATCTGCCAATAAGTTGGTATTTGTTTTAAGAATATTACACTTAATATAATCGCAAATACTGCTTCTGAAGATTCCCACGTGGAAACGTAAAGCGCATCTACATGACCCATGCAAAGATTAAATACACCATGTGCCCCTATTTGACATACTATTGCGTACGCTACTAGATATATATAATCCATCTTACTATATCCTAATAAGGGAGTGCTAGTTAATAACGTTCCAATTATAAAAAACATCCAACATGACAAGAAAACTAAAAATACGTAAGGCCTTCCCGCTACTCTTTTTCTAACCATATCCCCCATTAATAAATATATTCCCATGAAGCCTCCAGCAAAAAAAGCAAATATGTCGCCTACAAATGCTCCTTGAGTAAGCATCTTATAATCAAGGCCCGCTATTACTGCGCATCCTATAAGAGCAACTAATATAGCTATTATTGCTTTATACGTAATTTTCCTGTGCCAGATGAAAATGCTGACTGCAAGGACTATTAACGGATGTAGAGCTGCTATCACGACAGCGCTTGGTACATTTGTGATTTTTACTGCATTGAACCAAAAGAAAAAATGGCCAAATAGAAAAAATCCTGCTAAAAACGTTAATGTCAGATCTTTTTTAGATATTGAGAAAAGTTCTGCTTTTTGATTCCTTATTACAGGTATTGCGAAAAATGGAGTCGCTATTAATAGTCTCCAAAACCCCATTGCAAGTGCTGGCGCCTCTATTAATGCTCCAAATATTCCTGACGTAGAACCGGCCAACACCCCTAATACGACAACACCTTTTACGTATTTATCTAAAAATGACTCCGTCTCTTTTGTTTGATTCATTATTCTCCGTCCATTAACTTCTTGATGCTTTCCTTATATGGTGGCCTTAATATGCCTTTTTCGGTCACTATGGCTGTAATATATTTATGATTAGTAACATCAAAAGCTGGGTTAAAAGTCTTAACTCCCTCTGGTGCCATCGGTTTTTTGTACCACATCTTATATATTTCTTCGCCATCTCTTTCTTCTATAATAATATCATCACCTTTTCTAGTGTTCATATCTATCGTCGAAGTTGGCACAAACATATAAAAAGGTATCCCATATTCCTTAGCTAAAATTGCCACCCCTGATGTTCCAATTTTATTGGCTCCATCTCCGTTTGCAGCCATTCTGTCGCATCCTACTACTACAGCTTGAACCCAACCATTTTTCATAACTTGTGATGCCATATTGTCACAGATTAAAGTTACATCTACTTCAGCCTTTTTCAGTTCCCATGTAGTAAGTCTCGCACCTTGAAGTAGCGGCCTTGTTTCATCAGCAAAAACCTTAAATTCATAGCCCTTTTCTTTACCTAAGTATATAGGCGAAAGGCAAGTTCCATATTTAGCCGTAGCAAGCGTTCCTGCATTACAGTGGGTTAGTATTCCCATACCTTTTTTTAATAAGCTTAGTCCATGCTTACCCATAGCTTTACAGTTCTCTTCGTCTTCTATTCGTATATTATGTGCTTCTTCTAAAAGTACTTTTTTTAGTCTTTCTATTTCTTCTATCCCATCAATATCATTATTTAGAGCTGTTTCACAGCAAAACTCTTTATATCTTTCTTCCATTCTTAAAAGAGCCCATTCCAGGTTAACGGCAGTAGGTCTTGACGTAATTAAATAGTTTTTCACATCTCTTAGCTTCTCACCAAATTTAACTAAGTTATCGCCATCAAAATCTCTAACCGAAATATATAAACCATAGCCAGCTGCAACGCCAATAGCTGGAGCACCTCTAACTCTTAGCCTATTTATTGCTTCCCAAACGTCTTCTTTCGACTTAAGCTTGCAGTAAATTTCTTCACCTGGCAATCTTGTTTGATCTAAAACGAATAAATCTTCGTTTTCATATTTTACAGGTACAATATCAAATACTTGCATTTTCACTCTCCATTTTTAAATTATCAAATAATTATAACATATTGATTGCTTTTCTCCAAACTAAAACGAGCCCATTACAAATGAATTAATTGAGTTAGTGTGGTATAATAATTTATAAGGAGGTACTATTATGGATAGATTTTTAAGTAAAGAAGATGCCCTTAACTTATTAGAAAGAAACAATATCGGTGTTTTGTCGGTGGTAACACTGGAAAACAAGCCATATGGTGTTTCAGTTAATTATTTCTATGATGAAAAAACAAATGCTTTGTACTTTCACAGCAAACCTAATGGTAGAAAAATAGAAAGTATTAAGAAAAATCCTGATGTGTCTTTTATAGTATTTGATAAAAACGAAATTATTGTTAATGCTTACGTCACCCATTATGAAAGTGCCATCGTAACAGGAAAAGCGGCGGTAATTGAAAACGAAGAAGAAACCCGTTTTTTCCTGAAGGAATTTTGTCTTCACACTGTTCCTGAGAGAATGGATAGATTCGATGCTGTAGTAGCTGGTTTCATCAAAAATATGGTCATGGTTAAAATCTCTGTCGATTCTATAAGCGGAAAGAAAAACAAAGACGATTAGTAGTATATTTCAAGAAGATATAAACCTTGCGGCGGTGCTGTGTGCCCTGCCGCAGTTCTATTTTTTGCCTGGATTATTTCCTTAATATCTTCAGGCTTTTTTCTTCCCATACCCACTTCTACAAGGGTCCCCACCATTATTCTTACCATGTTATAAAGAAACTTATTACCAGTTACTTGGATAATTATGTCTTCATCTACTCTTTCTATTCTCATATCAGTTACCGTTCTCACAGTTGTTTCTCTAGGGTTACTTCCTGATGATTCAAAACTTTTAAAATCGTGTTCACCAATAAAATAACTGCAAGCTTTTTTCATAGATTGAAAATCTAAGTCTTCCTTAACTTCATATACATAGTTTCTCCTATATATATCATATTCTTTAGCGTTATGGATAATATATCTGTATGTTTTTCCAGTTGCTGAAAATCTAGCATGAAAATCCTCAGGGACTTCTTCTGCTGATAGTATTTCGATATCGCTTAAAATTCTGAACCTATTTTGCCTTTTCGAAAAACAATTGTTTAAAACGTATTTCAACTTCTCAGTAGGCAAATTAACATCCCACTGAAAGGTAACACATTGACAAATAGCATGAACACCACTGTCCGTTCTACTTGTTGGCTCGATTCTAATTTCTTCACCCGCTATTTTACTTAATACTTTTTCAATTTCACCTTGCACAGTGCGTTGCCTAGGTTGTATTTGCAATCCAGCAAAATGAGTACCATCATATTTTATTTTTAATAATATATTTTTTTTCATGTATTCTTCCTATATAACTATTTCTATCCCAAAATCCCATAAAAACACTATGTATATTGTATATGACATAAATATGTATGGCATCATAGGTCTTGTTTCGCCAGGCTTTGCACTTTTAGTAGCAAGCAGGTAGACAAAATGAGCAGCACTTAAAAATGTACTCATTATAAAGACCATAACGATTCCACCCACTCCTAAGACAAGACCTAAGGACGCAAACATTTTAATGTCTCCGCCTCCAACTGCATCTTTGCGATATACAAGTCTTCCTACGCCATATACTGCTATAAGAATTACAAAACCTATTAATGCACCATAGAGTTGATCTGTCCATTTCTCGTGTAATATTATAAATCCTATTGCTGAAACCGCAATGAGAATAGTGAACTGATCAGGTATTATACCGTATTTTATATCTGATATAGTTGCTAGCAATATTAGCCATAAAACGATTGAAGTTCCAATAGTATATATAATCGACATGGTCAATATTAAGTATATTGATACAACTGAAAATAAAGTTACAAATATCCATTTCCAAGGAGTGCTTGTGATTCGCTGCCTAGATGCATCTAGAAGACTTGGTTCTAGGTCTTTACCCTCTTCTACGAACCATTTAACTGGAATATGGTTAAATGCGACTACTGCGCCATTACCCATAATAACTGAAATCATTATGGCTGCAATCAATTTTATTATTAAGACAAGTACGTAATTCATATCGTTTTCCTTTCTAGATAATTCATTCTAACAAATAAACAATATTAATACAATGATTTATAACAACTTCATTTTCAGTCTGTTATAATAACTTAAGATGTAATTCATTGGAGGAATTTATGGATATTATTCATTTTGATGTAGCTTCGCTTGTTCTAAACCCCTTCGTCCTTATGTTTCTAACTGTAGCTATAGGATTAGTCTTAGGGAAAATTAATTTCGGCGGTTTTAACTTCGGATCTTCAGGCGCACTATTTCTAGGACTCTTTTTAGGCTGGTTAATCTATGGATACGCCTTTAACGTTTACAGTTCAGGCGATACCGAAAGCTTAGCTTATGCCGCCTCTTCAAACATATTTGAACTAAACTCAGGAAAACTTATTAACAAATATTTTTTCAAAACTTCACTGATATTTTTCGTGGCCGCAGTAGGCCTTTTGGCTTCGAAAGATCTAGGAATAGTTTTAAAAAAATACGGTGCTAAATTTATTGCCTTAGGTTTCATAATAACCTTTGTAGGTGCAGCAGTTACCTACTCGGCAACTGGTATTATCGACAATTCTAATCCATATTCAATCAGCGGTGTTTATACAGGAGCTTTAACTAGTTCGCCAGGACTTGCTTCGGCTTTAGAGACTGCAGAAACACAATCAAAATACAACGCAGAAAACTACAAAGATCTTAGTGATGGAACTAAAGAAGTAATAATCGATGTTATAAATATAAATTCTGATGAAAAATTATCATATGATATTAAAGAACTTACGGAAATTCAAAAAAAAGCTTATATAATAAATGCTACCGGTCAAGTTGGAATGGGCTACGCTGTAGGTTATCCTTTCGGAGTCATAATAGTAATACTTAGTGTCAATTTCTTAGGCCGCATATTTAGATTTGATATAGATGAAGAAAAAAGAAAATACACTGAGGAAATGTCAAAAGCCAGGGATATTTCTACTGTAAAGCTAATACCGACATCACCTTTTAGCACCATTTCTTTTGCCACAGTATGCGTGCTTGGTTATCTTTTAGGAAACTTAGAAATATTTATGGGTCCTTTAGGTTATGTCTGCTTAGAGTCAACCGGAGGAGTTCTAGTAGCTGCTTTAGGTCTTGGATATATAGGAAAAATCGGTCCTTTATCATTTAGAATGAATGAGAGTACACTATCAACCATAAGAGAGCTGTCATTGTCCTTTTTCCTTGCCATAGTCGGTTTGAACTACGGCTATGGGGCCATAACATCACTTATGGGTTCTGGTGCTACCTTAGCAATAGTATCCATCTTTGTGGGTATCATATCAATTATGGTTGGTTTCTTAGTTGGACGTTATGCTTTCCATTTAAACTGGGTAATGCTGGCTGGTGCACTTTGCGGAGGAATGACTTCAACCCCAGGTTTAGGCGCTGCTACTGATGCGCTAGATAGTGAAGATCCTGCCGCAGGATACGGAGCAACATATCCTTTTGCACTATTTGGAATGATAATGTTTACTATCATATT
>JAAYHV010000040.1 GCA_012744355.1 Clostridiales bacterium | reverse complement strand
GGAATGATACCGTGCGGGCTAGGAGCTAGAGACACTCTAAGATTAGAAGCAGGTATGCCGCTTTATGGGCATGAGATGAACGAAGAACTGCCGATTAAAGCAGCAGGACTTGGATTTGCAATAAAGATGGATAAGAAAGAATTTATAGGTAAAGAGGCTATACTTAAGCAAAATGAATTGAAACAAAAGCTAGCAGGCCTTAAAATTACAGGAAGAGGAATTGCAAGAGAGCAATGCAATGTGTATAAAGAAGACAAAAAAGTTGGCATAACGACATCAGGCACTTATCTTCCGTATTTGAAGGGAGCATATGCGCTGGCTATAATTGATTTAGAGCAGGCCGATATCTGCACACAGCTAGAAGTAGATGTAAGAGGACGCAGAATATCTGCGGAAGTAGTTAAAGTTCCGTTTTATAAGAGGTAGAAGAAAGGGAGAAAAAATGAATTATCCTAAAGAATTGTTTTACACGAAATCACACGAATGGCTTAAATACGAGGAAAATGACGCAGCGGTAGTAGGTATAACTGATTATGCTCAAGATAGCCTTGGAGATTTAGTTTTTATTAATTTACCAGAGGTCGGCGATGCAGTTAGTATGGGCGAATCTTTTGCTGATGTGGAGTCAGTTAAAGCAGTATCTGATGTGATTTCGCCTGTTACAGGAAGCGTTTGCGAAGTTAACGAAGAGCTAATGGATGAGCCGGAAAAAATAAATGAATCACCATACGAAGCTTGGTTTATTAAAGTGGAAAATGTGAAAGACCACGAAGAATTACTGACGGCTGATGAATATGAAAAATTCTTAAAAGAAAAATAGAGAGGTGAAAGAAATGGGGACCTTTATACCTAATACAAGAGAAGAACAAAAGTCAATGCTTGAAGAAATAGGGTATAGTAGCCTAGATGACTTGTTTAAGGATATCCCAACAGAATGCATGTTTAAGGGAGAATTAAATATACCAAAAGGGAAAGCTGAGCTTGAAGTTGTTAGAGAAATAGATAAAATGGCTGATAGAAACAAGATGTATAAAAAGATTTTTAGAGGAGCAGGCGCATACTATCACTACGTACCTTCAATCGTTGATACGGTTTCAAATAAAGAAGAATTTGTAACATCTTATACGCCATATCAGGCTGAAATAAGCCAAGGGATATTACAATCTATATTTGAGTATCAGACAATGATATGTGAGCTTACAGGTATGGAAGCAACAAATGCGAGCGTATATGACGGCTGCTCAGCAGCAGCTGAAGCATGCACCATGTGCATAGAAAGAAAGCGAAGGAAAATCTATATTTCAGAAACAGTGGATCCAAGAATCATAGAAACAATACGTACATATAACTTTGGAAGTGATGCAGAAATTCTAATGGTTCCGAAAGTTGACGGAGAAACAGATAGTAAAAGTCTAAAGGACATGCTTGATGATCAAAGTGCGTGCCTCGTTATTCAGCAGCCTAATTACTTTGGAATTTTAGAAGAAGTTGATGCCTTATCTGATGTCGTTCATGAAGCTGGCGCTAAGCTTATAATGAGCTGCAACCCCATTTCTTTGGGCTTACTTAAAACACCAGGGGAATACGGAGCTGACATCGCTGTAGGAGAGGGACAACCTTTAGGATTAGGTTTAGCATATGGAGGCCCGTATTTAGGGTTCATGGCGACGACTAAGAAAATGTTTAGGAAACTACCGGGGAGAATAGCAGGAGAGACAGTTGATAAAAATGGAGAAAGAGGTTTTGTATTAACGCTTCAAGCCAGAGAGCAACATATAAGAAGAGAAAAGGCCAGCAGCAATATCTGTTCAAATCAAGCTCTGTGCGCTTTAAAAGTTGCAGTTTATCTTTCGGCTGTGGGACCAAAAGGAATAAAAGAAGTAGCCGTGCAGTGCACTTCTAAAGCTCATTACCTACAAAAGGGGCTAGAAAAAGCTGGTTTAAAGCTAGAATATGATAAACCTTTTTTTAATGAATTTGTAACTGATTCATGTGATTCAAGTAAGCTATTAAAAGCTCTTGATGAAAAAGATATATTAGGTGGATTGCCCTTAGGAGATAATAGAATTCTTTGGTGTGCAACAGAAATGGCTACTAAAGAAGATATGGATGAATTGATAAATGCTACTAAGGAGGTGAGCTAGATTGAAACTGATATTTGAAAAAAGCTATCAAGGTAGAGGAAACCATATATTCCCAAGTTTAGACGTAGAAGTGGGTATACCTGAATCGGCGATGAGAAATCGAAAAAATCATTTACCGGAAATTTCCGAAAACGAGATAGTAAGGCATTACACGGAGCTTGCTAAAAGAGCTCATGGAGTTAATACGGGGTTTTACCCACTTGGTTCTTGTACAATGAAGCATAATCCAAAAGTCTCTGAAAGAGTTGCTAGCAACCCCAAATTTGTCAATATACACCCTTTGCAACCTATAGAGACCACAGAAGGATGCAGAGAAGTTCTTAAAAGAACAGAAGAATATTTATGTGAAATAACAGGAATGGATGCAATGACATTTCAGCCTGCTGCAGGAGCCCATGGTGAATTCACAGGAATGCTGCTTATAAAAGCTTATCATAAAAAAAAGGAAAATTACGATAAAACAGAAATTATAGTACCTGATTCGGCTCATGGCACTAATCCTGCAAGCGCAGTAATGGCAGGTTTTGAAATAGTGAATATTAAATCCGACAAAAATGGAATGGTAGATCTAAAAGAGCTAGAGGAAAAAATCAGCGAAAAAACAGCAGGAATCATGCTGACAAATCCAAATACTGTGGGACTCTTTGATAATAACATACTTAAGATTACACAAATGGTTCATGATGCAGGAGGTTTATGCTACTATGACGGAGCGAATTTAAATGCTGTTATGGGCATTGTAAGGCCTGGTGACGTGGGCTTTGATGTTACCCATTTAAATATTCATAAGACGTTTTCTACTCCACACGGAGGAGGAGGACCAGGTAGCGGTCCTTGTGGATGCAAGGAATTTTTAAGGCAGTTTCTGCCTGGTATAAGAGAAACTAAAAACGGATATGAAATGGAGACAGAAACAATAGGAAACGTGACTGGATACTACGGAAACTTTCTTGTTGTAGTAAAAGCTCTTGCGTATTTACTTTCCATAGGTTCTGACGGTGTTTCCTTGTCGGCTAAAAATGCTGTTTTAAATGCTAATTACATGATGCACAAACTTAAAGATATATATGATGTGGCATACGACAGAACTTGTATGCATGAGTTTGTATTAACATTGGAAAAGCTAAAGGAAGATACTGGGGTCTCGGCACTGGATATTTCAAAAGCATTACTTGATTATGGAATACACCCTCCTACAATGTATTTCCCTCTGATTGTCCATGAGGCACTTATGATAGAGCCAACTGAGACGGAGAGTAAAGAGGTATTAAACGAAGCAATTTTAGCTTTTAGAAAGATATATGAGGATGCATTAAAGAATCCTGATAAAGCTCTTAAAGCGCCTATATCGACGCCAGTAGGAAGACTAGATGAGGTGCAAGCAGCTAGAAAGCCGGTGCTTAGGTATGAGTTTGAATCTTAGTTATGTAGTAAGCGACACCACAGATGTTTATGAAAATCTAGCTACAGAAGAATACCTCACCTTCAACACAAGAGATGATGAATGTATTTTATTTCTATGGCAAAATGCAAATACAGTTGTAATAGGAAAAAATCAAAATGCGTGGAAAGAGTGTAATGTATCACTTTTAAAAGAGGAAGAAGGTAAGGTGGCACGAAGAATGTCAGGAGGAGGAGCGGTTTACCATGATTTGGGAAATCTCAATTTCACCTTCTGCGCTAAAAAGTGCAATTTTGACAAGGAAAAACAAACAAAAGTCATATTAAAAGCTATGGAACTTTTAGAAATAGAAGCTCAAATAAGCGGGAGAAACGATTTGCTTATAGAGGGCAAAAAGTTTTCAGGGCATGCATATTTTAATCATCAGGAATTTTGTTATCATCATGGAACCATAATGTTTGATGTTAACAAAGACGATGTTGCTAAATACTTAAACGTATCTAAGAGCAAGCTTGATTCTAAGGGTGTGAAATCAGTAAAATCAAGAGTTATTAACATTAAAGAAATAAACGATAAGATAACCTTAAGATCTCTTAAAGTGGCATTCTTAAAAGCCTTTGAAAAAGAGTATGAAGGCGTTGCCACGCGAGTTAAAACAGATGCAAGTATCAAGGAACTGGTGGATAAATACAAATCATATGAGTGGGTTTATGGAAAGGACCTACCGTTTACTACGGAAATAACAGATAGATTTAGTTGGGGAGAGACAACTGTAAGGCTAAACGTAAACGAAGGATTCATAATTGGATGCAAATGCTATACAGATGCCATTGACATTAAGATTGCCAATAGTGTTTCTGATAGTTTGACCGGAGTTAGGTATACCTTAAAGGATATTTATGACAGCCAAAATGATTCATATAAACCTATGGTAAACGATGTGATAAGACTTGTGTCGGAAAGAGTATAGGAGATATAGATGGTTAAAAATGTGGACTTAGTCATAATCGGAGGAGGCCCCGCCGGATACGAAGCCGCCTTTGTAGCAGCTAGCGGAGGAATGAAAACAGTTATACTTGAAAAGGAAGCAATAGGGGGAACATGCTTGAATCATGGTTGCATACCTACTAAAACCATAATGCATTCAACTGGTCTTTTTAAGAAGCTGGAAAAAATTGATGAGCTAGGTATAAACTTAGAAAACAAGAGTATAGACTTTCGAGTTGTTCAAAATAGAAAAAAAGAAATAGTAGATAAGCTTAGAGACGGTATTCTGTCGAGAATTAACAAAAACAATGTAGAAGTGATTTTAGGAGAAGGTAAAATTATTTCTAAGAACGCAGTTAAAATAGGTGATGAAACTATAGAAACCAAGTTTATACTAATTGCGACAGGGACAAGCGCAATGATTCCGCCCATAAGAGGATTCGATATAGACGGAGTAATAACTAGTGATGAGATATTAGAATACAATAAAAAACCTTATAAAGAATTGACTATTATTGGCGGTGGAGTTATAGGCACTGAGTTTGCCAATATATTTAGCGATGTTGGTACCCATGTTACTGTTATAGAAGCACTAGAT
>JAAYHV010000039.1 GCA_012744355.1 Clostridiales bacterium | reverse complement strand
GCTTCCGAGAATAGCAGAGTGTGACTTTGGAATGTTAAACTCAGTAGGCCTTCAAAATCCAGGCCTTAAAAGCGTATTAGATGATGAGCTGCCTCATCTAAAGAAAACTTTCAAAAATCCACTAATAGCAAATATCAGCGGATTTAGTGAGAGTGAATACTTAAAGCTAGCTAGAGCCATGGATAAGGAAGAACAGATAGGGATAATTGAAGTAAATATAAGCTGTCCCAATGTTCATTTAGGTGGAATGGCCTTTGGTACTAAGGCAGAAGATGCAGCAAGGATAACTAGAGAAATTAAAAAGGTCACAAGTAAACCTGTATTTATAAAACTGACTCCAAACGTTACAGATATAGCAGAAATTGCTAAAGCTTGCGAAGAAGCAGGCGCTGATGGTATCAGCATGATTAATACTGTTTTAGGTATGCGGATAGATATAAAAGAGAGAAAGCCGATTTTAGATAATATTTATGGAGGAATCTCCGGACCTGCAATATTTCCATTAGCCCTTAGGATGGTTAACCAGGTATATAAAGCTGTAAGTATTCCGATAATAGGAATGGGCGGAATTTCTGGCACAGATGATGTAATAGAGATGATGATGGCAGGCGCTACAGCAGTGGAAATAGGAGCCGCTAATCTTGTAAATCCTTGGGTTTGCAAAGAAATCATCGAAGATCTACCTAGTAGGATGGATGAGCTAAATATTAACAAATTAGAAGAAATAGTAGGAATAGTTTAGGAGGAACGATGAGTAAAGATGTAATAATTGCACTTGATTTTCCAAATGGAAAAGAAACAATAGAATTCTTAGATAAATTTGATGAAAAGCTATTTGTCAAAGTTGGAATGGAACTTTTCTATAGCGAAGGTAAAGGCATAATAAAAGAAATAAAAAAGCGAGGACACAAGATATTTTTAGATCTTAAACTTCACGATATACCAAACACCATAGAAAGCTCAATGAGAGTTTTATCTAAGTTAGATATAGATATGGTAAATGTCCACGCAAGCGGCACGATTAGAATGATGGAAGCAGCTGTAAAGGGACTTGGAAAAGATAGGCCGCTGATCATAGCAGTTACCCAGCTAACTTCAACTGATCAAAAGAGGATGGAAGAGGAACTTCTCATAAAAGAACCAATAGAGAAAGTGGTTCTTAAGTACGCAGAGAATGCAAAAAAAGCGGGATTAGACGGAGTGGTATGTTCGCCTCTAGAATCACCGCTAATACATAAAAGCTTAGGAGATGATTTTATCACAGTAACTCCTGGGGTTAGGCTAAAGGGAGACACTAAAGGCGATCAAGTTAGAGTAACAACCCCTAAGAAAGCAAAAGAATTTACCTCAGACTATATAGTGGTAGGAAGAAGCATAACTAAGGCAGATGACCCGGTAGAAGCATATAAAAGATGCATAGAAGAGTTCTTAAAATAAAGGAGGAATTTATGGAAAGAGAAATTGCTAAAAGCTTGTTATCTATTAAAGCAGTATTTTTAAGACCCGAAAATCCATTTACATGGGCAAGCGGTATAAAAAGTCCGATTTATTGTGACAATAGATTAATATTAACTTCACCTAAAGTAAGAGACATGGTGGAGAAATACATGGCTGAAAAGATTAAAGAAGAATTTCCAGAGTGCGAGGTTCTTATGGGAACTAGTACCGCCGGAATAGCACATGCAGCTATAGTAGGACACATATTAAACATGCCAATGGGTTATGTTAGAAATGGTAATAAAAGCCATGGCAGAACTAATAGAATAGAAGGCAAACTTGAAAAAGGGCAGAAAGTTGTAGTTGTTGAAGACTTGATTTCGACTGGTGGATCTTCTCTAGAAGTTGTAAATGCGCTTAAAGAAGCTGGAGCTGATGTGCTTGGAGTAATTAGCATATTTACTTACGGTACTAAAAGAGCAACTAAAATGTTTAGCGAAGCCGATGTAAAATGCATAAGCCTTAGCAATATAGACGTTTTGACTAAGGTTGCAGCAGAAGAAGGATACATTGAAAAAGAGAAGGTAAAGGAGATACAAGAATGGGTATTAGAAATTTAATTAACATTACAGACTTAGGCACAGATGAGCTTTTTCAGATGATGAACTTGGCAGACGATATTATAGAAAATCCTTCGAAGTATTCAGAAACTTGTAGAGGAAAGACGCTAGGAACACTTTTTTTTGAGCCTAGCACAAGAACCAGACTTAGTTTCACAGCAGCAATGATGGAATTAGGCGGAAATGTATTGGGATTTTCAGAAGCGGCTTCAAGCTCTGCTGCAAAAGGCGAAAGCGTAAGCGATACAGTAAGAACAGTTGGATGTTACTCTCATATAATTGCAATGAGGCATCCAAAAGAAGGAGCTCCTGTGGTAGCAGCAGATAGAACCACGGTACCTATTATAAATGCCGGTGACGGTGGGCATTTTCATCCGACTCAAACACTAACTGACTTGCTTACCATAAGAAGAGAAAAGAAAAGACTAGACAACATGGTGATAGGAGTCTGCGGGGATCTAAAATTTGGTCGTACAGTGCATTCTTTAATCGGTGCAATGCTAAGATATGAAAATATAGAATTTGTATTAATATCTCCAGTAGAATTAAAAATTCCCCAGTATGTCAAAGATGCGATGGATAAAGCCAATGCAAAATGGACAGAAGTTAGGACCCTTGAAGAAGCTATGCCTAGATTAGACATACTATACATGACTAGAGTACAAAAGGAGAGATTCTTTAATGAAGAGGACTATATCAGATTAAAGGATACTTATGTTCTAGACTTAAAGAAATTAGAAGTAGCTAAAAAGGATTTAACAATACTGCATCCTCTACCTAGAGTAACGGAAATATCCACGGCTGTTGACGATGACCCTAGAGCTAAATATTTTGAACAAGCCCTTTGTGGCAAATATATACGAATGGCTTTAATACTAACATTGTTAGGATTAGATAAGGAGGTAAAATAGATGAACGTAGATGGAGTAAGCACAGGAATAGTTTTAGACCATATACAAGCAGGAAAATCAATGCAAATATATAAACTGTTAGGATTAGATAAGCTTTCGTGTAATGTAGCTATAATACAAAATGCTAAAAGCAGAAAATACGGAAAAAAAGATATAATCAAAATAGATGAAAACTTTCAAATAGATTTAGACGTATTGGGGTTTGCAGATCCTCATATTACAGTTAACATAGTAAAAAATGGAAAACTTGAGAAAAAATTTCACCTTGCTTTACCTAAAGAACTCATAGGTGTAATAAAATGTAAAAATCCTAGATGTATAACTTCAGTAGAGCAAGAAATAGTGCATAAATTTAAACTTGTAGATGAAGAGAGCGGTATGTATAGGTGTGAATATTGCGACACGGCATATGTTGCTAAATAAGTGGTTTGTGTTATAATAAATTCTAATGAGATGAAAGGTTGAGCAAGTATATAGGAGGAATGATATGACACTTAACTGGTTTAAAAATGAAGACAATGTTTCTTATTCAAATATCGATGATTTTGCTGATAACTTTGCTAAAGAATCCGGCATACACAATCTTCGAGAAAAAATTGAAGAATTCAAGAAAAATCCTATTAAAGAAGGTAAGATCATCAGAGGTAATAAAAGAACGTCTATTAAGCTATTAATACCAAATGACTATTTTGAAGATGATATTTTAATGGGAGATTCAGTATGGGTATATGTAGGAGAACACTACCCAGCATATTGTATATATTGGAATTAAATAAAACAATTGATATGAGCCATTTTGGCTCATATTTATTTGCAAAATTTATATAGAATAACGAGCTTAGATTAAGTTTATTTCAATAGTAAACTCCTATCTACATAAATCAAACAAAGGAGTACTATTTTAATAAAAAATATTGTAAAAAATCTTAATATATGGTAATCTTACTCTAACTGAATAGGGGGTGATTATATGAAAAACAAAGGGTTTTCATTAATCGAATTAATTGTTGTAATAGCAATTATAGCAGTTTTAGTTGGTGTTATAGCGCCACAATTTTTAGGGTACACAAAAAGAGCTAAAGAATCAGTAGCTAAAAATTAAATATATAATTTAGTCAAGATGGCAAATATTAATCTTATAGAAAATGAAATAGAAACTAAATATACCTTTGTTGCATCAAATGATGCTAAAGAGGCACCTGAAATATTTGTGAATGAAACAATTGAGAAGGCAAATGCAAAAGGGATAGTGAGCTCCATGTTAATTGCTTTAAGCAGTGTAAAATATGCTAAATATACAAGCCTCAATGGGGTTACTGCTATTTATGATATAACTAAGTCACCCAATATATATATTGATGAAAGTGAAGAAGGGCAAGGAGTATTAGCAACAGCATATTATAAATTGGCCCAAAGAATATTAGGAGGGGCTGACGATACACTTAGTATTTACAAATTTACCCAAAGTATTCAAGAGGCTTATGCAAATGAAAATGGAGGAGAACTTCCGATGTTTTCTGGAAGCCTTGTGGGAGATGAAGTGACAGAACTTATGAAGACGTCAGGTTTGAAATATAATGGTAGTTTCAACGTTGATAGTCTAAAATGGATTCCTTCTTCTACGTCTGATAAACAAGACATAATTATGTATGCAGGATTAATTAGTGGTTCCACAGAAGATAATCCTAAAAACTCGGGAAATATTAATAGTGCGGGTATAGCATATTATAACGGTAATTATTATTATCATGTACATAGTAGTGGTCGTCCGAATGAGATAAGTGGATCTTATGTAGGGGATAGAGGAGCTGATACTGATAAATTCAAAGAACTAGAGAAGAAAGATGCTGGTGCCAGAATAGACGGCTTTGAATGGGTTAAATTCGAACAATAAATAATAAAAATTAAATCACTTCCGCTTTTAAACGAGTCCACTTGATTGACAAAAAAGTAGGATATAGTATAATTATTTATGAGGCGTAATAAGGAAATCAAATGGAAGCAAACAGAATATTTAGCAATAAAAAAGTGGTAGTATGCCTTGCAATAACGACTTGCCTTCTATGGGGTAGTGCATTTCCTGTGATTAAAATAGGATATTTGACTTATGGAATAAATGCAAATGATATAGCAGCGCAAATACTATTTGCAGGGACTAGATTCACTTTTTCAGGAATCCTGATTATTTTGGTAGGAGGTTTGATTCTTAGGAAACTTCCTAAGATTGAGCTCGCAAAAATACCAAAAATAATTCACTTGTCACTTTTTCAAACAATAGGTCAATACGCTTTTTTCTATATAGGGCTTGCAAAAGCAACCGGAACTAACGCAGCAATAATTGACGGTTCCTGCGCACTGGCTACAGTAATATTAGCGGGATTTTTCTATAAACAAGATGAAATGACAATAAATAAAAGCATTGGATGCATATTAGGGTTTTCAGGAATAGTATTAGTTGCTATAACAGGAGGAACCTCGGAAATAGGGTTTTCATTTACAGGCGAAGGTTTTATTTTGATTGCCACAATAGCACATGGATATTCAGCTATTTTAATAAAGAGATATTCGCAGGAGATAAACCCCATATATCTATGTGGTTACCAATTCATTTTTGGCGGGCTTGCCATGGTTATAGTTTCATTCTTATTTGGCGGCCGAATAACGGGAATTGATAGCGGCAATATATTAATACTTATATATTTAGCAGTTTTATCTATGATAGCGTATACTACATGGACAATTCTTTTAAAGTATAATTCAGCTGCAAACGTCGGTGTATATGTCTTTTTAGTACCAGTATTTGGCGTTATACTCTCAGCTGCAGTACTTAAAGAGAATCCAGCCAATATATCCACTATGAGTGCTCTTGCTCTTGTCTGTATGGGAATATACATGGTAAATAGGAAACCAAAAAAAGCAAGAAATACTTAGAAGCGTGATTTAAAAAGTTTTTTTAATATATTAGGAGGGTTAATATGTATGCACTAACAGCAAAAGCTATACATGAAATGGACGAATTCACAATTAGAAATGGCATGCCTGGGATGGTATTAATGGAGAACGCTTCAAAAGGGGTTGTGGAAAAGGTAAAGGAATTATTTCCTTCGAAAGAATCTAAAATACTTTTAGTAGTAGGTTCTGGAAATAATGGTGGAGATGGATTTTGCGTAGCTAGATGGCTACTACACATTGGATATATAGTAAACATACTTTTTTTAGGCAAGCAAGAGGACATGACTTCTGATTCTAAGAACCAATTTCAAATATTAAAAAACCTGTATCCTGAAATAAAAATTCTTAAATACTCTCCTAGTAAGTATAATATAGGAGATATTGATTTAATAATTGATGGTCTGTTTGGAAATGGTTTAAACAGAGATGTCAAAGATGATCATATGACACTAATAGATTTAATTAATAAACACAAAGCTGTTAAAATTAGCATTGATATTCCTTCGGGGCTAAATGCCACAACTGGAGAAATCATGAAAATTGCGATTGTTTCAGACTATACAGTTACATTTGACAGCATTAAGACTGGTATGTTATTAAATGATGGTCCTGACTGCTGCGGCGAAATATCTGTAGTGGATATTGGAATATCTAAAGCAGGTTATAAAGATACAGAAGACAAAACGGTAATATGTGACAAAGAATTTTTAGATGAGGGCTTAAAAAAGGTATTAGTAAAAAGACCAAAAAAATCATATAAAGGCACATATGGAACCGTAGGAATAATAGCAGGAAGCATCAAAATGACAGGAGCTAGCATTTTAGCTGCCAGAGCAGCATACAAGGCAGGTTGTGGACTTGTTAAAGTTTTATGTCCAAAGAGTACCATGAGCATATACAATATGACCGTTCCTGAAGCTATTTTAGAACCTTATGATGATAGCAACATTGAAATAGTAAAGCCTCTAGTTAAGGATTTCATTGAAAGCTGCGACAGCATATGCATAGGCCCGGGTTTTAGAGAAGATGACTTTGGAAAGGGAATATTAAGCGTAATACTAACTAGCAATTTGAGGGTTGTAATTGACGCAGGAGCTCTGAATTTGATTTCAGAGAATCTGATAGATTTTACATTTAGAAACTGTAAATGCCTTTTAACACCCCATGTAGGTGAGATGGCTAAGCTTAAGAAAATTAGTACAAATGACATAATGAAGAACTTAATGGGAAGCGCTGAAGAATTTGCAAATGAGTACATGGTAAGTTTAGTCCTTAAATCAAGTACATCTGTAGTTGTTAACAGAAGAAAAGATGGAACAATAGATAGATATATTAACACATTAGGAAATTCAGGACTAGCTACTGGTGGATCTGGAGATGTACTTACTGGAATAATTGCTTCACTTATAGCACAAGGAAACAGTCTTAATAATAGTTTGCTTTATGGAGTCTTAATTCATGCCAATGCTTCAGAAAATTATGGCAATGAGAGGAACATGACAGCTACTGATATCATAGAAAATATGTAAAAAATGCTTGTAAAGTAGAGTTTATAATGGTATAATAAATTTTGTTATTTACTGAGTCGTTCCAAGAACATAAGTATTTAATGTTATGGTAGGAGGTGAATTGGAATATGGCACAGGTAATCGTCAGAGAAAACGAAAGTTTAGAAAGCGCTCTTAAGAGATTTAAGAGATCTTGCGCTAGAGACGGAGTAATGTCCGAGCTTAGAAAAAGAGAGCACTATGAAAAGCCAAGCGTAAAGAGAAAGAAAAAATCTGAAGCTGCTAGAAAAAAGGCTAAAAAATTCTAGTCATAGAAACGAGGTGATACTCATATGACTTTAAAAGAACAGTTAATGTTAGATTTCAAGAACGCTATGAAGTCACATAACGAAGTGGAAAAAAATACTGTCAACTTAGTAAGAGCTGCTATTAAGCAGATTGAAGTTGATACTAGGACAGAGCTTGAAGATCAGGATATACTTCCCATTATAGCTAAGCAAGTTAAAATGCGTAAGGATGCTTTACCAGATTTTGAAAAAGCTAGTAGAACAGATTTGGTAGATAGCTATAAAGCTGAAATAGAAGTATTAAACAGATACTTACCGAAACAGATTTCCGAAGAAAAACTAAAAGATATAGTTGAAGAAACAGCTAAATCTTTAGGTATTGATTCTGGGAGAGAAAATATGGGCAAGTTGATGGGACCTGTGATGGTTAAAGTTAAGGGTATGGCAGATGGCAATACCGTTAAACGAATTGTTATGGAATACCTATCATAAGTGTTTGATAAATGTCGAGGTGATACGGGCGAAGAGTTTTTAAAGACTTTTCGCCTTTTGTTAAATGAAGGGAAAGTCCTATGGCAATGGAAAAAATTAGTCTGTATGATGATATAGATCGAAGGGAGCTATTTGGCAACCTTGATTCAAACCTGAAAATTATTGAAGAATTAATAAAAGTTGAGATTATTCAAAGAGATGACGCTCTAATTTTACAAGGAGAAAATGCAGTACTTGCTAAAGGCATATTAGAAGAGCTTATGGAAGTGCTGTTAAGCAAGGAAAGCCTTGATAAACAGAAAGTTAACTATATAGTTAACATGAAGAGTAAAGGTATATCATATAAAGAAAAGAATATAGGCAGCGAAGTAATATGCTATACGCACCAAGGAAAACCTTTAAGGCCTAAGACAATAGGTCAAAAGAGCTATGTTAACAGTATTAGAAATAATGATATAGTGTTTAGCATAGGTCCAGCGGGCACAGGAAAAACATATATAGCTTGCGCACTAGCGGTAAACGCATACAAGAATAAAGAAGTAGAAAAGATAATTTTAACAAGGCCAGCAGTAGAAGCAGGTGAGAAACTTGGATTTTTACCAGGGGATCTTCAAGAAAAGGTAGATCCGTATTTAAGGCCGCTATACGATGCCTTATATGATGTACTTGGAAGAGAGGCAGCAACAAGGCTCAAAGAAAAAGAAACAATAGAAGTAGTTCCTCTAGCATACATGAGAGGAAGAACATTAGATAACGCATTTATAATCTTAGATGAAGCCCAAAATACTACAAGAGAACAGATGAAGATGTTTTTGACAAGAATGGGATTTAGTTCTAAAGTAGTAGTTACAGGCGACATAACTCAGATTGATTTGCCTAAAGGTACTAAATCAGGCTTAGTTGAAGTAACTAAAATATTAAAGAACGTTAAAGGCATAGAATTTTGCTATTTAAATAGTGTTGATGTTGTTAGACATGAGCTTGTAAAAAAGATAATAAATGCTTACGAAGCATATAATAGTAAGGAAGATTAAAATTGAATATAATATATTTTGATGAGTTAGAGTTAATAAATAAAGATATTAAAATATTATTTGAAAAAGCTGCTAATTTAGTTATGCATGAACATGAAATAGATGCGGTTAATATAGAGATTAGCGTAAGTATAGTTGACAAAAACGATATCAAGGATTTAAATAGAGAGTATAGAGGTATTGATAAAGCCACTGATGTTTTATCATTTCCTCAATATGGGAGCATAAACGAAATAAAAGAAATCGGGTCCGAGATAGTGCCTTTAGGAGATGTTGTGATTTGCATTGATAAGGCAAAAGAACAAGCTGAGGAATTTGGACACTCCTTAGAAAGAGAATTAATTTACCTTTTTGTTCACAGTGTTCTTCACCTTTTAGGTTACGATCACTTAGAAGAGGAAGATAAAAGGGAAATGCGTAATCGCGAAGATAAAATTATGCATAGGATAAACATTTTAAGGTGATAGATATGGATAATAAAAAGCTTTATAGAATTGCTAAAGAATCAATAAAGAATTCTTATGCGCCGTTTTCTAATTTTAGAGTTGGTGCAGCGCTTCTTACCAAAGATGGTAAGATTTTCACTGGTGTAAACGTTGAAAACTCATCGTATGGAGCAACTATATGTGCAGAACGCACAGCTTGCGTAAAAGCAGTATCAGAAGGATATAGAGAATTTGAAAAAATTGCTATAGTTTCTTCAGAGGGAGAAGCTTTCCCTTGCGGAATTTGCAGACAGTTTCTATACGAATTTGCACCTAAGCTTATGGTAATTACAGGTAATGACGAGGACAACTTGGTAGCAAAAGGACTAAGCGAATTGTTGCCGGAAGGGTTTAAATTATAATGAAATCAGGATTTATTGGAATAATAGGAAGACCAAATGTTGGCAAATCTACACTAATGAATAGGATACTAGGTGAAAAGATAGCAATAACAACAGATAAACCTCAGACTACAAGAAACAGCATAAGAGGAATATACACAAGATATGATGATGTAAAAAAAGATGATGCTGTAGAAGCATATTTTAACCCTGGCGCGCAAAAAGGTGTCCAGATGGTATTTATTGATACCCCTGGAATACATAAGGCCAAGAACAAACTAGGTGTAGCTATAAACGAAATGGCGATTAATACATTTAAAGGCGTAGATCTAATTCTCCTTATAATAGACGGAACTACTAAAAAGGGAACAGGCGACCAGTATGTATTAGAGATGATTAAGGAACTGAAAACTCCCAAAATACTTGTTATAAACAAAATGGATAAGATGACGCCAGAAGAATACCTAGCTTTATATAACGAATACGACAAAACTAAAGTTTTTAAAGATATATACGGAACATCAGCACTAAAAGGCGATAATGTCGAAAAATTAGTGTTAAGAATTGAAGAATTTCTAGAAGAAGGTCCAATGTATTTCCCAGGAGATATGGTAACAGATTATCCTGAGAGATTTATAGTAAGCGAGATAGTAAGAGAAAAAATACTCATGTACATGGAAGATGAAATTCCTCATGGAGTTGCAGTAGAAATCGAGTCATATAAGGAAAAGCCTAAGATTACAGAGATAGGTATTGTAATATACTGCGAGAAAAAATCCCATAAAGGAATGATTATAGGTAAGCAGGGTAAAAAACTTAAGGGAATAGGCAAAAGTGCTCGTCTTGAAATGGAGACTTTGTTAGGCACTAAGGTATACCTAGAGCTTTGGGTTAAAGTAAAAGAAAATTGGAGAGACAGCGACGCAGCAGTTTCGAACTTTGGATACAAGGTGGATAAATAGGAATGATAGTAAGTACCGATGGTATAGTTCTAAGACAACAAAAAATATCGGGTGGAAGAAGGATTATCCATATTTTCACTAAAGAATATGGACTGATTTCTGTAGGTACAAATATTAATGAAAAAACAAAAAAAAAATCCGCATTAGGAGTAAGACCCTTTACTTATGCCAGGTATGAACTATTTAAAAACAAAGGTTACTACAATCTGAATAATCTTGAGGTAAAAAAGAGTTATTATGCAATAGGAGAAGATTTAGATAAATATATCAGCGGCTCTTACGTGCTAGAGTATCTGTTTAAGGTGTTAGAAGAAGAACAAGCAAATATAAAGATTTTTAATCTTACACTTGATTTTTTTAATGTATTAGCTGTTGGTAAATCCAATTCTCTTACATTGCCTTTGGCATTTGTTGTAAAATCATTTGCCATGCTTGGCGTTATGCCAGAACTTAACAGTTGCGTAAGATGTGGTAAAGAGCCTGAGGATATTCTTTTTAGCGTCAAAGACGGTGGTGTTGTTTGCGCGAGTTGCTGTGAAAATGATGACCAAGATACGTTGATTTTTAAGACAAATTTTGATATAGTTAGGTTATTAAAGTATTTCATCAAAAATCCTCTAAAAAATTTTATAAAGGTACAGTTAAAACCAGAGGTTTATGACGAATTACGTAAGATAATTAATAAGTACATTGAATACTATTTAGGTGTTAGTGGAATACTAAGTGACAAACTGATCGATACCGATCATTAGCCAAGGAGGTAAAAAATGGAAATTACTTTAGAGAAAATTGAACTAGTAAAGGACAGAACGGGTGTCACCTACAAAGAAGCAAAAGAAGCCTTAGAAGAGTCAGATGGAAGCGTTATTGATGCCATTATCGCAATTGAAGAAACAGTGAACTTTAGTGGAGACGGAAAATCTGCATCCCATATAGGAGACGAACTGTTTTCAAAGATTAAAGAAACAGCAAACAAAGGTAATATGTCTAGAATCATAGTTAAGAAAGATGGTCAGGTACTAGTAAATTTCCCATTAACCGTAAGTTTAATAGGAGCAGTAATAGCTCCATGGGGAGTAATATTTGGTGCAATAGCTGCCGTAGGATTTAACTGTAAGGTAGAATTTGTTAGAGATGACGGTAAAGTCGTTGATGTTAGCGGAAAAGTAGTAGATACGTATGAAGACTTAAAAGCTAAAGGCAGTGTTGCTTATCAGGACATCAAAGAAAAAGGCTATGAAACATATGAAGACTTAAAAGACAAAGGTCATGAAACATATGAAGATTTAAAAGATAAAGGTCAAGAAACTTACGAAGATTTAAAAGACAAAGCTGCAGATGCATTCAGTGAATCGAAAAAAGGAAAAGTTGATGAAGATGCAGAAATGTTTGATTTCGGAGACGATATAGACATTGATGTAGATGCTGTTGTTTCTGACAAAGACGAAGATAAATAAAAGACAATAAAAAGGTGGGATTAATTGATGAAAAGAGAAATGGAGAAAATCACTGCGCTTGCCAAGAATCGAGGGTTCGTATTTCCCGGTTCCGATATTTACGGGGGATTAGCTAATACTTGGGATTACGGTCCTTTGGGAGTTGAATTCAAAAACAACATAAAAAAAGCTTGGTGGAAAAAGTTTGTACAGGAATCAAAGTATAATGTTGGATTAGATTCTGCTATACTTATGAATCCTCAAACTTGGGTAGCTTCAGGACACGTTGGTGGATTTGCAGATCCTCTAATAGATTGTAAAAGTTGCAAATCCAGATTTAGAGCTGACAAATTGATTGAAGATTATATGAGAGATAATAATCTTGAAGAGATAGTTGTAGACGGATGGACTAACGAGGAACTAGAAAAGTACATTGTAGACAAAGGTCTTAAATGTCCAAACTGTGGCAAATTTGATTTCACAGGTATAAGACAGTTTAATCTTATGTTTAAAACCTTCCAAGGTGTTACTGAAGATTCTAGGTCTGAAATATATCTAAGACCTGAAACAGCCCAAGGAATTTTTGTAAACTTTAAAAATGTTCAAAGAACTTCAAGAAAGAAAATTCCTTTTGGAATAGCTCAAATAGGAAAGTCATTTAGAAATGAAATTACACCTGGTAATTTTACTTTTAGAACAAGAGAATTTGAACAGATGGAGTTAGAGTTTTTTTGCAAGCCAGGAGAAGATTTAGAGTGGTTTAATTATTGGAAAGAATTCTGCGCTAACTTCTTAAAATCTCTAAACATGGATATGGATAACGTTAGACTTAGAGATCATACGCAGGAAGAATTATCTCACTATAGTAATGCAACAACAGATATTGAATACTTGTTCCCATTTGGTTGGGGCGAGTTATGGGGAATAGCGGACAGAACTGATTTTGATTTAAAATCACATATGGAATGCTCTGGAGAGGATTTAAGCTATAATGACCCTATAACTAATGAGAAATATATACCTTATTGCATAGAACCTTCCTTAGGAGCTGATAGAGTGGCTTTGGCATTTCTTGTAGATGCTTATTATGAGGAAACTGTAACAGATGCGAAAGGTAAGGAAGATACAAGAGTTGTAATGAAATTTCATCCAGCACTAGCGCCTTTTAAGGTGGCGGTACTTCCTTTAGCTAAGAAATTAGCACCTATAGCTGAGCCAATTTATGAAGAATTATCTAAGCATTTTAGCGTCGATTATGACGTAACGGGTTCGATAGGCAAAAGATATAGAAGAGAAGATGAAATAGGAACACCATTTAGTATATGCGTAGATTTTGAAACTGAAGAAGAACAGACAGTAACCATACGCGATAGAGATACTATGGAACAGATCAGATTACCAATATCAGAGGTTAAAGCATATATAGAAGAAAAATTATCATTTTAGGGAGGATTATGAGCATGAATAAATTTGTTTATTCGTTCAATGAAGGCTCGAAAGACATGAAAGGTCTTTTGGGAGGAAAAGGTGCAAACTTAGCGGAGATGACGAGAATCGGTTTGCCCGTACCATTTGGTTTTACAGTTTCTACCGAAGCATGTAACAGGTATCTTAAAGAAGGTAACGAGCTAGCAGATGATGTTGTTAGCGAAATTTACGAAAAACTTGCTGAGCTAGAACAGGTATCAAGTAAAAAATTTGGTGACATTGATAACCCGCTATTAGTATCAGTTAGATCTGGAGCTGTAGTTTCAATGCCGGGCATGATGGATACAATTCTTAATTTAGGACTGAACGAGGAATCTGTGGTAGGTTTAGCTAAGCTTACTGAAAATGAAAGATTTGCATACGACAGTTACAGAAGATTCATTCAAATGTTTGGTGATGTTGTTATGGAAATTTCTAAATCAAAATTTGATAAAATTCTTAACGAACAAAAGGAAAAGTCTGGTGCTGAAGTTGACGTTGACTTGACAACTGAAGATTTAAAACAAATCATTATAGACTACAAACAACTTGTTAAGGCAGAATTAGGAAGAGATTTTCCAGAAGAGCCAAAAGAACAGTTGATGGAAGCTATAATGGCAGTATTTCGTTCATGGAATACTGAAAGAGCAATACTTTATAGAAAAATTAATGATATACCATCAGACCTTGGAACAGCTGTAAACGTTCAGTCTATGGTATTTGGTAACATGGGTGACACATCTGGCACAGGCGTGGCGTTTACTAGAAGCCCAGTAAACGGTGAAAACAAAATATTTGGTGAATTTTTAATAAATGCTCAAGGAGAAGATGTGGTAGCTGGAATCAGAACACCGAAACCTATATCAGAAATGGCACTAATTTTCCCTGAAGTATATAAGAAATTTGAAGACATTTCCAATATTCTTGAAAATCACTATCATGACATGCAAGACATGGAGTTTACTGTAGAAAATAACAATCTATTTATGCTTCAGACAAGAAATGGGAAAAGAACTGCTGAAGCTGCAGTAAAACTTGCAGTAGATTTTGTTAATGAAGAATTAATTGATAAAGAAACTGCTATAACTAGAATAGAGCCAGCGCAGGCTGAACAACTGCTGCATCCTAAATTTGATGACGATGAAGAAAAACTAGCGAAACTTTTAGGTACAGGTTTAGCAGCATCACCAGGAGCTGCTACTGGAAATATATATTTTAACGCAGAAGATGCTACAGAAGCAGTGGCTAGAGGAGAAAAAACTATAT